>CADCWL010000001.1 GCA_902806405.1 uncultured Thermomicrobiales bacterium
GGCCTCAGAAACCGGGCGCCCCCGCTCGCCGCGCCGCCGCGCCGCCCCCGGCGCCCCCGCCGGCCGCTCGACCCCCGAGGGGGGAACGGCCCGGGGCCGGTGCCCGGGGACCGGCCTCGCCGGCCGGCGCTTGACCTGGGTCGCGGCCCGGAGGCCGCGCTCCCTAGAAAGGAGGTGATCCAGCCGCAGCTTCCGCTACGGCTACCTTGTTACGACTTCGTCCCAATCACTAGCCCCGCCCTCGACGGCTGCCCCCCCGAGGGGTTGGCCCACCGGCTTCAGGCGTTGCCAGCTTTCGTGACGTGACGGGCGGTGTGTACAAGGCCCGGGAACATATTCACCGGGGTAGTGCTGACCCCCGGTTACTAGCGACTCCGGCTTCACGCGGGCGAGTTGCAGCCCGCGATCCGAACTGAGACCGAGTTTGTGGGATTGGCTCCGCCTCGCGGCTTGGCGACCCGTTGTCTCGGCCATTGTAGCGTGCGTGTAGCCCAGGACGTAAGGGCCATGCTGACTTGACGTCATCCCCACCTTCCTCCGGTTTGCGGCCGGCAGTCCGGTCAGAGTGTTCAACTGACCGCAGGGGTTGCGCTCGTTGCGGGACTTAACCCAACACCTCACGGCACGAGCTGACGACAGCCATGCAGCACCTGCGCGGCACCCTCGAAGGCCCCCCGCTTTCGCGGGTCTGCAGCCGCATGTCAAGCCCTGGTAAGGTTCTGCGCGTTGCGTCGAATTAAACCGCACGCTCCGCCGCTTGTGCGGGCCCCCGTCAATTCCTTTGAGTTTTAGCCTTGCGGCCGTACTCCCCAGGCGGCGGACTTCACGCGTTGGCTCCGGCACGGAGGGGGTCAAGTCCCCCCACGCCTAGTCCGCATCGTTTACTGCGTGGACTACCGGGGTATCTAATCCCGTTCGCTCCCCACGCCTTCGCGCCTCAGCGTCAGGTACGGCCCAGCTGGCCGCCTTCGCCACGGGTGTTCCGCCCGATCTCTACGCATTTCACCACTACACCGGGCATTCCACCAGCCCCTGCCGACCTCAAGCCGCGCAGTCTCCGACGACCCTCCCCGGTTAAGCCGGGGGCTTTCACGCCGGACTGACGCGGCCGCCTGCGCGCGCTTTACGCCCAGTAACTCCGGACAACGCTCGGACCCTACGTATTACCGCGGCTGCTGGCACGTAGTTAGCCGGTCCTTATTCCTCGGGTACCGTCATTGCGTTCTTCCCCGAGAAAAGGGGTTTACGCCCCGAAAGGTGTCCTCCCCCACGCGGCGTTGCTCCGTCAGGCTTTCGCCCATTGCGGAAGATTCCTTGCTGCTGCCTCCCGTAGGAGTCGGGGCCGTGTCTCAGTCCCCGTGTGGCTGGCCGTCCTCTCAGACCAGCTACCGATCACAGCCACGGTGGGCCGTTACCCCGCCGTCTAGCTAATCGGCCGCAGGCCCCTCCCGGGGTGGCTCGCGCCTTTCCTCGGCCCCCCCACCGGGGGCCGAGCGTACGCGGAATTACCCCCCGTTTCCGGGGGATATCCCCCGCCCCGGGGCAGGTTGCCCACGTGTTCCGCACCCGTCCGCCGCGTGACCGCCCGAGGGCGGCCCGCACGACTTGCATGCATTAGGCACGCCGCCAGCGTTGATCCTGAGCCAGGATCAAACTCTCCACCAAAGTGCGCCCCCGCCCGAGGGCCGGGGCGGCTTGTCCGCTGTTTTGGGAACGCTCGGTTCGTCGGCGCCGCGCGAACGCGGCGCCTGCTCCGTCTTCGGCGCGCCGGGCCGACGGGGCCGAAGCCCCGGGACCGCCGCGCGCCAGCTTGTCAACGTGCTCGCCCCCGGCGCCGCGGAACGCCCGCCGGCAGCCGACCGCCCAAGGCGGCCGGGGCCGGGACGCGCTCCCGTCTCCCGGAGGGGGACCCCCTCCTCGGGGGCCCGGTGATGATAGCGAAACCCTGCCGTCCTGTCAAGGACGCCCGGCCCCGCTTGTGAAGTGCTCGGCAACCGTCCACTAGGGCCGGATGGCCGCCCCTGTTTCCAGGGGCCGAGACAGTTTAGCGGCGGATGGACATTGTGTCAACCCCGCCGCCCGTCCCGTTCGCGACGACTCTCTCAAGCCGTCCACGTCGCCTCGTTCGAGGCTGAGGGAGTATAGCGGCAGAGCAATAACCTGTCAAGGTGAGCCGCCTATCCCGTCCGCGAGGACCCGTACGGGTCGTTCGCGGCGCCTCATCCGAGGCTCGGAGAGTATAGGGGGCACCCTGCCCGGTCATCTGATCTGCGCTTCGCTGTCCAGGTGCTCGATCTGTGGCCGGAGGCCGCAAACCGGTGCCCTCTCGTCGAGGGCCGGTGGATAATAACAACGTCTCAACAGTTCGTCAAGGAGAAGATCAACGCTGATGTCCGTCTGCGCAGGGACGCTCGTCGCCATGCCGCGCCCGGCGAGACGATATGGCGGGAACCCTCTCGCCGGCGATGACCGTGCGGCAGCAAGCAACCCGGCCAGGTCCACCGCGCGGCCCGCTATAATCCGCGCCGTGGACGCCGGGTCCACGGCCGCTTTTGCCCTCCCCACTGGAGATGCCCGCCGTGAAGCCGCTGATCGCCATCACTCCGTCACCTTCCCGCGACACGTTGGCGCACGGGACCTTCCTGCGCTACGCGATGGCAGCCGCGTACGTGGAAGCGGTCTTGGCGGCCGGGGGGATCCCCGTCATCCTGCCCCCCCAGGACGGTCACTCGGGTCCACTCCTGGATGCCGTCCAGGGCCTGCTCCTCAGCGGCGGCGGGGACGTCGACCCCTCTCGCTACGGAGCGGCAGAGGTGCACCCGACGACCTACGGCGTCAGCGCCGAGCGGGACCGCTTCGAGATCGAACTCTTTGAGGAAGCCGTTGCACGCGATCTCCCCGTCCTCGGCATCTGCCGGGGTCTCCAGGTGATGAACGTGGCCCTCGGCGGCTCCCTCCTGCAGGACATCGCGGCAACGCCGAACCGTCCGCTTCCCCTCCCTCACCGGCAGCAGGAGGTCGGGCTCGAATCGGACGCCGTCGGCCACCCCGTCTCCATCACGGCGGGATCGCCGGTCGCCGACCTGTTCCGGACCGGGGAAGTGGGCGTCAACTCGTTCCACCACCAGGCGATCGCCGACCCGGCGCCGGGTCTCGAGATCGCGGCGAGCGCGCCGGATGGATTCGTGGAAGCCGTCTCGCTGCCCGGCAGACGCTTCGTCGTCGGGGTGCAGTGGCACCCCGAGCTGATGTACGTCCGCCACCCGGCGCAGCTCCGCCTCTTCGCAGGTCTGGTCGGGGCAGCCACGGCGCGGTCCTTCGCCGTCCACTGATCCCGCCCGCGGTACCTCCGTCACGTCATCGCTGATACGGCAAAGGGGGGGCGGCGCGATGGCGCCGCCCCCTCTCATTGTTCGCCGGAGCCCTCGTGGGCATCGACTCTCGGCCGCTGAGCCGATGCGATCAGACCGTCGCCGCCACCGGCTGGTCGATGGCGGCCTGCTCCGCCACCGCCGGCGCGCCGCCGGGTCGCTGAATCATCCGGAAGTCGTCGGGCATCGCCGCGCCGAGGACATCGTCCATCGTGTCGGCAAGGACGAAGCGCATCTCGTCACGCAGCTCCTGCGGCAGATCGTCGAGGTCCGCCTCGTTCCGCCGCGGCAGTACGAAGGTATCGACGCCGGCACGGCGCGCGGCGAGAGCCTTCATCTTGATTCCGCCGACGGGGAGAACCTGCCCGCGGAGGGTGATCTCGCCGGTCATCGCGACGTCGTCGCGAACCGGCACCCCGGTCAGGAGCGAGACGAGTGAGGTCGTCATCGCGGTTCCCGCCGACGGGCCGTCCTTGGGCACGGCCCCAGCCGGGACATGGACGTGAATGTCGGACCCTTGATAGAAGTCGGGGTCAACGCTCAGGTCCCGCGCTCGAGAGCGGACGAACGAGAGGGCGGCCGTCGCCGACTCCTTCATCACGTCGCCGAGCTGGCCGGTCACCGTCAGCGAGCCTTTGCCCGGCATCCGGGTCGATTCGATGAACATGATGTCGCCGCCGACCCCGGTCACCCCGACGCCGATCGCCACCCCCGGCTGCTCGGTGCGGGCCACCCGCTCCTCGTAGAAGAAACGGGGCCGCCCAAGGAAGTCTCGGATCTGCTCGGGGCCGACGGTGGCGTCAACCTCGCGGCCCTCGGCAACCCTCGTCGCGATCTTGCGGCAGGCGGAACCGATCTCTCGCTCCAGGTTACGGACGCCCGCCTCTCGCGTGTAGTGCTGGATGAGGTAGAGGAGCCCTTCGTCCGTCCACTCGTGGGCAGCGACCGCGAGGCCGTGCGCCTTGAGCTGCTTCGGCACCAGGTACTTCTGGGCAATCTTGAGCTTGTCCTCGTCGGTATAGCCGCTCAGCTCCAGGATCTCCATCCGGTCGCGCAAGGGCGCCGGGATGGTGTCGAGCAGGTTGGCGGTCGCGATGAACATCACCTTCGAAAGGTCGAAGGCGACGTCGAGGTAGTGGTCGCGGAACGTGTTGTTCTGCTCCGGGTCGAGCACCTCCAGCAGCGCCGAGGAAGGATCGCCCCGCCAGTCGTTGCCCAGCTTGTCGACCTCGTCGAGGACGAAGACCGGGTCGTTGGTGCCGGCACGGCGAATCGCCTGGATGATCCGGCCCGGGAGGGCGCCGACGTAGGTCCGCCGGTGGCCCCGGATCTCGGCCTCGTCGCGGACACCGCCAAGCGACATCCGAGTCAGCTCGCGCCCGAGGGCGCGGGCGATCGACTGCGCCAGGCTCGTCTTACCGACGCCCGGGGGGCCGACGAAGCAGAGGATCGGCTCGTGGCTCTGCGTCGCCTCGCCTCCCTCCCGCTCGGCCATCTCCCGCTTCAGCTTGCGGACCGCAAGGTACTCGAGGATGCGGTCCTTGATCTTCTCCAGATCGTAATGGTCCTCGTCGAGGATCTGGCGCGCTCTGGCAACGTCGATCACGCCCTCGGTGCTGACGTTCCAGGGGAGGGTCGTCAGCCAGTCGAGGTAGGTCTTGATCACGCCGTACTCGGCTGCCGCGGGCGGCAGCTTCGAGAGGCGGTCCAGCTCACGCCGGGCTTCCTTCGCGGCCTCCTCCGGCATCCCAGACTCGTCGATCTTGGTCCGGAGCTCGGTGACCTCCGCCTCTGTCTCGGACTCCTCGCCCAGCTCCTTCTGGATTGCCTTCAACTGCTCGCGCAGGTAGTACTCGCGCTGGTTCTTGCCGAGCTCCTCCTGGACGTCGCTCTGGATCTTCTTGCCCAGCTCGAGGACATCGAGCTCCTTTGCGATGAAGCCGTTCAAGGTGACCAGCTTCTCCCGCACCGAGTCGAGCTCGAGCAGGGCCTGGCGCTCGTCCGGCTCCATCCGCAGGTTCGTGGCGACCAGGTAGACGAGATGCCGCGGCTCGTCGACGTTCAGCGCCGCGGTGACCAGTTCGTCCGGCAAGTGTGGCACCAGCGAGACGAGCCGCTGGAAGAGATCGAGCGTGTTGCGGGTCAGCGCCTGGACCTCGATCGAATCCTCGATCGTCTCGGGCGCGGGTTGCACCCGGGCGAGCAGGTACGGCTCTTCGGCCACGAACTCGATGATTCGCGCCCGCTCCGTCCCCTGCACCGCAAGCCGCACGCTGCCGTCCGGCACCCGCATCATCTGGTGGATGGTGGCGATGGTGGCGATGGTGTGGACGTCGCCGGGGCCGGCGCCCTCCTGCTCGGCGTCCTTCTGCATCACGAGGGCGACGGTGCGGTCACCCGACATCGCGGCGTCGATCAGCCGCAGCGACCGGGCCTGGGCCGCCGCCAGGGGGACGACGGTCAGCGGGAAGACGACGGTGCCGCGCAGCGGCAACACCGGGAGGGTCCGCGCCTCATCGCTGTCGGCGACCGGCGTTTCGGCGGCGGTCGAGTCCGCCACATTCTCCTCCGCGACCACCGGGTTCGGGAAGTCCTCCTCCTCCGGCTCGTCCTGAAGATTCTGGTCCCGCGGCTCGCTCTCGGCGGCGACGGGGGCGTCTTGGTCGGAAATGGTCATCGGTTACCGTGCTCCCTCCCCTTGCTCGGTCCCGTTCGCCGGTCGCCGCGGAACGATGGTCCTGGCGACGCTGCGCGGAAGCACGATGCGAAGGAATCCGTTGTGATAGGCCGCCTCGGTGCGATCGGCATCGACCGGGAACGGGATGTAGACCTCGGCGCCGAACGCGCCGTAGGGGATACGCGCCTCGTGGTAGGAGCGCTTCTCGGCGTGGCGAACATCGGGCCGCTCACCGCGGACCACCAGCATGTCGCCGTCGACCACGACCTGGAGGTTGGCCTCGTCCATGCCGGCGATCTCGGCGCTGACGACGAGGGCGTCCGCCGTCTCGTAGACCTCCAGGGCGGGGCGCCACACGGACGAGCGCCCGTTCGCGACCGCCGGTCGGCCGGGCATCAGCGTCCGAAACACGGCCTCCATCTCTTGCTGCACCCGCTCCGGGTCGCGGGGGCGGGTGCGTCGAACGACGATCATCGGGGCTCCTTCCAGACGGTCAACCACCGCCCAGGGGCGGCGCCGTCGTCGCGACGAGGCGGCACGGTGGCGCCTCTCGCAACCGCCGTGCGACGGCTCCCCGGCGGCTTCGCAAATTATACATGGGACCAAGGTAAGTTGCTACGGTTCGTGTCAAAGGCGCTATCCAACTGGAAGTGATATCGCAGCGTCGAGGCGCAGCGTCGGGGGTCGCAGCGACTACAGCGGTCATGCCAAATCGTCTCGAAACCCTCACGCGACCTGGACGGAGTCGGGACGCGGGAAGGCAAGTAGACGGGCACGATCCAGTCTTTGGGAGTCGTCGCGACGACCCATCAAAGAGGAGAAGTGGAGCGGAGGTCACCATGCCTGGCGCAGCGAGGCATCGATCTAGGCCTCGGGAGCGAGTGCCTCCACCTGGAACTCACCCGCCGCGTTCCAGAGCAGCCATCCGCTGGCCCCGGCCTGCTCTGCGGCGTCGATCTGGGCCCGAACTTCCGCCGGTCCGTACGTTGTGTACCCGGCCCCGGGGTAGTCAAAATCCTGCAGCCAGGGGCGCATCTTGGGCATGCTGCCGGGCACGAGCTCTTCCGCCCGCTCCAGCGTGTAGGCGACGGTTTCCGCCGGGAAGTCGTTCGGGTGACCGTCGACCGGGATGTTCCCTTCCTCGTAATGGGACGGGTAGATCATCAGATTGACCGAATCGGCGAGGGGGGTGAGGTCCTGCAGGGTCTGGCCGATGCCCTGGTCGTTGCCCTGGAGGGCGATGATCGGAAAGAGATCGATCGCGAACCGGGCGCCGGTCGGACGGATCGCTTCCGATCCCATGGCCACCGCGCCCCGGATCGCGCCGCGGCGGGCCTCCTCGCTGTAGTCGGGCCCGAAATCGGCGGTCGTGAGGTCCCCGTCGGACGGGAACCGGATGTAGTCGTACTGGATCTCGTCGAAACCCAGGTTTGCCAACTCGAGCGCAAGGTCAGCGTTGGCCTGCCACAGCTCCTTCTTGAAGGCGTTGACCCAGGCGGTGCCATTCATGTCCCGCCACGACCCGCCGGAAACCTCGTCCTTCACCGCCAGATCGGGCCGTGCCTCGGCTACGACCGGGTCCTTGAAGACGACCATCCGGGCGATCGCGTAGATATTGTGCTCGTCCAGGGTCGCCAGCAACTCGGCCGGATCGTAGATCGGGGTGATCATGCCGGGGACGTCCCGAAAGAATGGAACCTCCGACTCGTAGTAGATCGTGTCCTGCTTGACATCGATCACGATCGCGTTAACCTCGGTGGTGTCCGCGATCTCGATCAGGCGACCCAGCCGAGCGGGGTCGCCGAGTGTGCCCGAGTTTGCGTAGACGGCCTTAATCTGCTCACCCTGAAGGGCGACCTCCAGCCGCCGATCGGCGGGAAGGGCCAGCCGCTGGTCGGTGAAGCCCGGAGCCCGCACGAGCACCTCCCCAGCCTCCCCGGCGCCCGCTAGACGGTACGCACCGTCCGCCCCCGTCGTCGCGAACGCGGCGCCGCCGGGCACACCGATAGTGGCCCCGGCAATGGGGGCCCCGACCGCGTCGCGGACGATGCCCGTGACGATGGTCCGCCGCAACGCCTTGTCGAGTCGACCGCCCGCCGCGACCGCCTCTTCGATCACCCCGTACTCCCCGGCGTCGAAACGGAGCCGGGCCTTCTCCGGCACATCCCTCAACTCGTAGTCGCCGCTCGCCGAGGTCTGAACTGCCACTCCGGCGCCGTTCGTCGAAACGGCGCTGACGCTCGCGCCAGGGATGGGGGCACCGGTCTCGATGTCCGTCAACCGCCCCCGAACGGTTGTCGGCCGGAGGGCAACGGCGACGCGTCCTGCGGAACCAGGATCGATGGTGCCGCCCACCGGCGCGTAGCCGTCGGAGAGCACGCCGAGGGCGATCGGTCCGCTCCCGGCATCGATCTCGACCTCGACCTCGCCGGCCTCGTTGGTCGTCAGGGAGCGGCTGCCAACCGTGACACGGGCCCCCGGGACCGGCGCGCCCGTGAGCCGGTCGGAGACGACGAGGCGCGGCGCCTCCGCCGTGGAGCGATGGACGAGGGTAGCGATGACGAGCGCGAGGGGGATCAGGAAGAGTGCCAGGCTCAGCGGCCACCCGGGAGCGCTCCAGGCCGGGACCCGGACCTTCACGGGCAGTGCCACGCTCCGGCGGCGCCGGGGGGCGCTCGCCGAGCGCCCCCGCTCCCTGGACGACACGGTCGTCGGTGAGGGTCGCATCAGGAGACCTTGCCTCCGCAGCCGATCCCCGACCGGCCTCATCGGTGCCACCCGCCTGGGCGGCGCCCGTCCATTCCAGCCAGCCTTGGTCCCACGGCGAACGGCCAGGGGATCGCGACCCCGTTCCCAAATCGAGTGTACCGGACCCAACCTTTGTCCGTTACCGTGAACGTTCGTGGGATTTGCGACGAACGACGAGTGTAGCATCCGGACATTCGAGGACCACGCCGGCGATTGACACCCCTTCGGGTGCCGCCCATACTCCACCGGCGTGCGTTCCGTTTTTCACAATCCCGAAGCGGGCCTCGCGAGCGGACCCGGCCGGCGACCGACAAGGTGCGGCACGTGAAGCTACGGACCCGAGACGTCTTCACCACGATGCGCCCCGATCTCCAGCGCGTCGAGGCCCGCGTTGAGGAAGCGGCGGACGTCGACTACCCGATCATCTCCACCCTCGTGCTCGATCTTGTTCGGGCCGGTGGCAAGCGGCTCCGGCCGCTGATCCTCCTCCTCGCCGGCCGCGCGTACCGGTACGACCCGGACCCGCTGGTCACCGCCGCCGCCGGCGTCGAACTCCTCCACACGGCATCGTTGGTCCACGACGACACGGTCGATCGGGCCGCACTGCGCCGCGGCAAGCCGACGCTAAACTCGGTGCTGAGCTCCGGGGCCGTGATCCTCGTCGGCGACTACCTTTTCGCGCAGTCGGCGATGCTCGCGGCCGCAACCGAGAGTCCCCGCGTCGTCGCCATCTTCGCCTCTACCCTCGCCGACATCTGCGACGGCCAACTCCGGGAGATGTTCGACGCCCACCGACTCGACCAGACCCGGGAGGAGTACGAGCGCCGAATCTACGGCAAGACCGCCTCACTCTTCGCCGGGGCGGCCGAGATGGGCGCCGTGCTCGGCGGGGCGACCGAGGCGGACGTCCAGTCCCTGCGCGCTTACGGCTCCGACCTCGGGATGGCGTTTCAAATCGTCGACGATGTGCTGGACCTGAGGGAGGGGACGCAGCACCTCGGGAAGCCGGCCGGTCAGGATCTGCGGCAAGGGACGGTGACGCTTCCGACGATGCTCTTCGCCGCTCGGATCGTGCCCGACTCCCCGGAGGATGTGCGGCTGCGGGCGGTCGTCGGGGGCGACCTGGACGACCAGGCGGACATCGACCTCGTCGTCGCCGACGTGCGCCGCTCCGGAGCGCTCGACGACGCGCTCGCCGCCGCCGATGCCTTCGCCGAGCGGGCGAAGAGTCACCTGGAGGCTGTTCCCGACCCCGAGACGCGCGGCCTCCTGGAGGAGATCGCCGACCTGGTCATCGACCGCACCGCGTAGGCGCTTCCAGGTAAGGCGTCTTCGCCTACATCGCGACCAGGCTCGTCTCGTACATCCGCTGAAATATCCTGCCCCAGCAGGCCCGACTTGGGTCGACGATCTCGAAGTTCGCCTCCAGCTGCTTGGGCATATCAGGGGTGAGGAGGATCGTCGCCAGGCGCTGCTCGTGCCGACCCGCGATGGTACGGTCGAGCAGTTCGGCCTCGTGCCGATGCGCCGGTCTCAGGCCTACCAGGACGAGGAGGTCGGTGCTCACCATCCGCGTCCAGGTGTTGTAGGTGACGCGGGTGGCGAGCTCGAACTCCCGCTTGGCGTCACCATCGCCGGCGGCGCGGGGCGCCAGCTGCGGCAGGCCGACCTCATTGATGTAGGCGCTCAACGCGAAGTCCCGCCACGGCAGCACGTAGTGGGCAATCGGCGGACTGGTCTCCGCCAGGCGGTGCTGGATGAAGGACGAGATCCGGCCCGAGCGCACACCACCTGCGTTGAAGATGAACCATCCCTGCCCCTGCCGAAGCCGGTGGTCAACCCCGTCGAAGTAGAGGCTCAGGCGCTGCAGAAGGTCCCGGTCCTGCACCGGAGCTTGCTCGATCGAATCGTTGGTCTCGGCCATCGATGACCTCCCCACACGGGCGAGTCTAACGAGCGGGGGCGGGCGTGCCGTATTGGATAGCACATCGCGTTCCCGAGGGGAAGCAGCCAAGCAGCGACCGACCCGCCGATGCCTCCCCTGGGATACCGCCCGGTCTCACAGAGACCCTTTCGTCGATCCTGACAACGAAAGGGTCTCTGTGAAAAGCTGCAGGAAGCGCTCAGCGTCGACCCCGTGCGCGACCCGAACGGAACCGGCACCGCTCGCCCGCGTCGCACCCTCCTCCGTCCCCTCGCGGAGGACCTCGACGGCCGTCTCTTCAACCAAGAGCAGCGAGGGGGCGAGCGCCGCCGCCACGGCAAGGGGATCGTGCAAATAGACGCTGGCAAGACCCCGCTCGACGAACGCCTGCCGGCAAACCTCCGCGACCAATCTCGCCGTCGGGTGGGCCGTCCCCATGCTCCCCGCTGCTTCCCAGACGCTGCGCGGCAGCGCCGTCTCTTGGGTTACGTCGAGTCCGACCACGGTCAGTCGGGTGAAAGCGGTCGACAGGACCTGAGCGGCCGCGTCCGGATCAGCGAAGATGTTGAACTCGGCATGGGGCGTCACGTTACCGGGCACGTTGAACGCTCCACCCATCACGACCAGCTCGCGCAGCAGGGTGGGCAGGGCCGGCTCCACGTTGAGGGCGATCGCGAGATTGGTGAGCGGACCGACGCAGACCAGCGTCAACTCGCCCGGTCGTGCGGAGGCGAGCCGGACGATGGCCGCCGGACCCCTATCCGCCCCGACACCGCGCCGGCTTGACGGCAGTTTTGCGCCCCCCAGGCCATCAACGTCGTGGAAGTAGGCGGCATCGCGCGGGGCGCGGGCAAGCGGGCGACTGGCGCCGCGATGGACCGGGACGTCTGTGGCCCCAAGCCAATCGAGGACCGCCAGCGTATTCGCCGTCGTCCGCTCGACGCCGACGTTGCCGGCCAAGGTGGTCACCGCGATCAACTCGGCGGCGGGTGTGTGGACCGCCAGCGCGAGTGCCAGGGCGTCGTCGATCCCAGTATCGACGTCGAGGATCAGCGGGATGCGGTCGATCAACGAGGCATCTCCGCGGTTCCCGCGCCCAGCAACTCCGGCTGCCGCCGCTCCGCCTCGGCGCTCTGCCAGGCGGCCACGGGCGGGGTCTCGGTCAACGGCGATTCGGTAGCGACGTCGAGGAAGTACGGCCCTCCATCGGCAAACGCTTCCGCTACTGCCCGGCGCAGCTCAGTCGGATCATCGACCCTTCGCGAGCGGAAGCCGAAACCGCGGGCGATGGCGGCATAGTCGACCGGATCGAAGTCGACGCCGAAGAAGCGGTCACCGTGGTAGAGGTGCTGTAGCTGCTTGATCCAACCGAAGGCGCCGTTGGCGCACTGGACGATCACGATCGGCAGGTTGTACCGGCTGATCGTCTCCAACTCCCCGACCGACATCCCGAAGCTGCCGTCGCCGGTGACGCCGACGATCCGCCGCCCGGGATCGGCGAAGGCGGCCCCGACAACGCCGGGGATCGCGTAGCCGAGACCGCCGTGGGCGCGGGGGATGACCGTGGTCCGACCCGCCCGCCGCAGTTCGTACTGCGCGGCGAGAAAGGGGGTCGGCGTCCCCGGATCGGCGACGATGACCGCCTCGTCGTCCAGCCCCTCCCGCAGGGCCCGGATCAGGTGGGCCGGCTTGATCGGGCTCCCCATCACCGCGGCTTGACGATCGATCTCCGCCCAGTACCGGTCCCGCTCGGCGAGGAGGCCGTCGATCCGACTACGATTTCGCCCCGCTACCCGATCCGGTCGATCAATCGCGGCAAGCAAATCGGCGAGCGTGAGCTTGGCGTCGCCGAGGAGTCCGACGGCGAGCGGGTAGTTGTTGCCGATCTCGAGCGGCTCGACGTCGATCTGGATGATCGCCGGGCCGCCGTCCCGCCCGGGGAGCGTCCAGTTGCAGGTCGTCGTCGAGTCGGTCCGGGTCCCGACGAAGAGGACGAGATCGGCGCCGAGGACGCAGTCGTTTGCGTAGCCCCGGGCACCGTTGCCGCCGACTACCCCGACCGCGACCCGGCTCGTCTCCGCGATCGCCCCCTTGCCGTTGATCGAGGTCGCGACCGGGACGTTCAGTGCCTCCGCCAGCCTCGTCAACTCTTTCCACGCACCCGAGATGAGAACGCCGCCTCCGGCGACGATAACCGGGCGCGCGGCCGTTCTGAGGGCGTCCGCGGCGGCCTGCACGGCACCAGGTTCGGCTCGACCGCGGAGAGCGGGCGCGCGCCCGAACTGAGGGTCGCCGTACGCCGACGAGTCGGGCGTCTCGCCAGCCAAAACGTCGCTGGGAAGCGACAGGTGGGCCGCCCCCGGCCGACCAGTCGTCGCCATCCGGATCGCCCGCCGCGTGGCCTCCGCAAGCGTGACCGACGACGCCACCCGACCGTTCCACTTCGTGACCGGCCGGAAGAGTCCCTCCTGGTCGAGCTCGGTCAAAACCCCCCGACCCTGCTGACCGACCGGGGTGTCCGATGTCAGGCACAGAAGCGGGATCGCCGAACCCTGCGCCTCGGCGACGCCCGGCACGCTGTAGGTCGCGCCGCCGCCGCTGGGCCCCTCGCAGATGCCGAGTCGTCCGCTCACGCGGGCATAGACGTCGGCCATGAACGACGCCGAGCGCTCGTCCCGCGCCATAACGTGCCCGATCCGGTCGCCGACATCGCGGAGGGCATCGTAGAAGAGCATCCCCGTGTCGCCCGGCACGCCGAAGATCCGCTCCACTCCGGACTCGGCCAGCACCCGCACCAGCGCCCGCGCCCCCTGCATCCTGGCCCCCACTCCGCTCCCGCTGCGTGCCCCGCGGTGTGACTATACCAGCGGTCGATCCGCGGTCTTTCGGCACGGTCGGCTCGACCGGAGAGATGCCGCGGCAGGCTTCAGCGTGAGGCGAGGGGTACCCGGACCGCGACGTAGAGATCGTTCACGTTCGTCCCCGTCGGACCCGGCCGCACGAGGCCGCCGGCGGCCTCGAAGACGCGCAGGCTGTCGTTGCGAACGAGGGCGTCGGCCGCGCTCACCCCCGCTGCGCGTGCCCGCTCGACGGTTGTCGCGTCGGCCACCGCGCCGGCAACGTCAGTCGGGCCGTCCTGGCCGTCGGTGGCGAGACTGGCGACAACCCATGCCCGTTCGCCGCGCTCGGCCAGCGCTAGCGCGGCCGCGAGCGCAAACTCGGTGTTTCGACCGCCAACCCCGTCGCCCGCGACCGTGACGGTCGCCTCCCCACCGCCAAGCAGGACATCGACCTCCGGCGCCGCCGCCTCGCAGGCGGCGACCCACTCCCGCGCGAGCAACGACGCCTCCCCGCGCCGCTCCGACCAAATGACCCGCGATCGGAGACCGTCGCGGCGGACAGCGGCGTCGGCTGCCGCCACGGCCGCGGCGTTGTCGCCGACGACCACGACGACGTCCTGGCTGATCAACGCCGTCGCTCCACCGCTGTCCCGTGTTTCCGCCTCCAATGCTCGAATGATCGTGCCGGGGACACGGTCGAGCACGCCGTAGCGCCGGAGAACGCCGAGTCCGGCGGTCGCGTCGGCGTCTCCGGGAACGGTGGGTCCGCTGGCGATCACCCGGGGATCGTTGCCCAGGACGTCGGAGAGCACGAGGGTGATCACGGTGGCGGGGCCGGCAGCGAGCCGTAGGCCGCCGCCTTTGATCAGGCTTAAAGGGGTCCGGAGGGCGTTGAGATCGTGGATCGGCGCGCCCGCTCGGAGCAGCCGATCGGTCGCGGTGGCGAGATCCGGAAGGGTCACCGGCGGCCGGGGGGCTTCCAGCAACGACGAGCCGCCACCGGAGATGAGGGCGAGGAGCAGGTCACCGGCCCCAAGCCCCGCGACCAGGGAGAGCGCGGCCTGCCCTGCTTCCACGCTCCGTGCGTCCGGGACCGGATGGGCCGCCTCCAAAACCGGCATCGATCCGATGCGGGACACGTCCGCGTGGCCGTCCTTGGTGACGATCAGCCCAGCGTCGACACGCCCGCCCAAGGCTTCATCCGCCCCTCGCGCCATGGCGACCGCGGCCTTGCCCACGGAGAGGACGACCACTCGTCCCGTCATGGGAGCGTGCCACCGGCCAACGGTCAGCGCGTCGCCATTCCGCTGCAGATTGCGCCGTATCGCCGCCGCCGGCTCCACGGCCGCGAGCGCGTCCCCGAGCCATGACTCGATCCGGATGTGGGCCTCTCCCCGGGCATCCACCGCTCATCCGTCCGCGATCTGGCGGCCGGAAGGTGCCTCACCGTCGCCCAAGCCGTCGAGGACGACGCGGAGGTCGTCGGGAAGCGCAGACTCGAAGGCCACCGCGCGTCCGTCGGGGAGACGGAAGCCGAGGCGGGCCGCGTGGAGGAACTGGCGCCGCAAATCCGGGGCAGCACCGCCCGCCGTCCGCCCGTAGACCCGGTCACCGACGACGGGGTGCCCGATGAAGGCGAGGTGGACGCGAATCTGGTGGGTGCGACCGGTCTCGATCTCGACGTCGAGCAATGTCGATCGCGCGTAGCGGCGCCGTACCGCGAAGTGGCTGATGGCGGACCGGCCGCGCGGCAGAGCGGTCATCCGCTGCCGCTGGGACGGATCACGCCCGATCGGGACGTCCACCGTCCCATCGTCCGGCCCGACGAGCCCGTCAACCAGCGCGACGTAGCCCTTGCCGACCGTCCGCTCCGCCCACTGGGCGACGAGACTGTTCCGCGCCCGGTCCGTCTTGGCGACCACCATGAGGCCCGACGTCTCCTTGTCGAGTCGGTGCACGATCCCCGGCCGGTTGCTGCCGCCGACAGAGATGCTCGGTGCGTGGTGGAGGAGCGCGTTGACGAGGGTGCCGCTCGGATGCCCGGGGGCGGGGTGGACGACGAGACCGGCCGGTTTCTCGAGGACGATCACGTCGTCGTCCTCGTACACGATCGCGAGCGGGATTGCCTCCGGCTCGATGCGGTCGACCGTCGGCGGCGGCAGGACGACGGTGACCACCTCTCCCGGCGTCATCTTGAAGGTCGACCGGCGGACGACGCCGTCCACGCGCACGTTCCCGGCTTCGATCAACCCCTGGACGTAGGTTCGGCTCAGCTCGGGCAGAGAGGCGGCGACAAATCGGTCGAGTCGCTGGTTCGTCTGCTCCCTGGTGGGTCGCAGTTCGACGCCGCCTTCTCCGACTGGGTCGACCTCCTCGTCGCCGTCCATCGTGCCCGCCCTACGCCCCGGTATCGCGAACCGGCGTGTCCGCCCCCGTTTCCCGACGTGCCCCGGATTGAGGAGGCCGCGGTGGATCGGCGACGAGCATCAGCACCGTCAAGGAAACGACACCGACCGTGATAGCGCTGTCCGCCAGGTTGAAGTTCGGCCATGGGCCGATGGCCACGAAATCGACGACGTACCCGAGCCGGACCCGATCGACGAGGTTCCCGAGCGCTCCCCCAACGATCAATCCGACCGCGCCGACGAGCCATCGGGAGGGGGCACGCTGCCGCCAGTAGAACGCGGCGAGTCCGACGAGCACGGCCACCGCCATCACCGCCAGCAGGACATTCTGGCCGCCAAGCAGGCCGAAGGCCGCCCCCCGGTTCTCGGCGTACTCGATAGCGACCGCCGAGCCGATCAACGCCACGTCCCGGTCGGCATGCCCGGGACCGAGCGTCGTGAGCACGATCGCTTTCGACGCCTGATCGAGAACGACCACGCCGCTCGCAACGATTGCCGGCGGCCCGATCGGACCGTGTCGCTTCTCGGCGGGGGGACGAATCAGCGACCGGCGCGGAGCGCGTTCTCGCGCTCGAGGATGGTCTGGCAATCGATGTCGTAGGCAACGTACGGGAACGCCTCGAGGCGCTCGGGGTTGATCGGTTTGCCGCAGCGCTGGCAGGCGCCGTAGGTGCCATCGTCCAACCTGCCGATGGCACCCTCAATCTGCGCCAGGACCTCCCGCAGGTCGTCGCCTATCGTGCTCAGCCGCTCCGCCTCGGTGACATTGGTGCCGTCCTCAGCGAAGTGGTTGCCGAGGCTTCCCTTTTCGTCCCCCTGATCCTGGCCGATCGAGCGGATTTCGTCCCCCATCCGATCGACCTCTGCCTGTATCTCCGTCTGCCGCTGCTCAAGCGCCCGACGCAGTTCGCTGATCTTGGTGGCTTCCATATGTCCCCGTTCACCTCGGTCGGTACGATACCGTTGCCGCCCGGTGCCCTGTGTCGGCCACGACGAGGCGGCGACCCCGGCCCGACTCCGGGCAGGGCGGATGGTAGCACAGCCCTTCCGGCGCCCGTCGTCGGTGGGGGGACGGGGACGACCTATACTGGCGGCAGGTTCGACGTCGACTGGGGAGGCGCATGAACGATCGGCCGCTCCGCCTGGTGATCGCCGGGGGTGGCACGGGCGGGCACGTCCTCCCTGCCGTCGCCGTCGTCGACGAGCTCCGCCGGCGCGGCGCCCTGGGTGAGACGCTCTGGATCGGCAGCCACGACGGCGTCGAAGGGGACGCCGCGGCGAGGGCCGGTATCCCCTTCCGAGCCATCCCCACCGGCAAGCTCCGCCGCTACCTCTCGACGCGAACCGCCGTCGATGCGCTCCGCGTCCCGGCCGGGATCGCCCACGCATGGCGCCTCCTGCGCCGGTTTCGCCCGACGGTCGTCTTCAGCAGCGGCGGATTCGTGAGTGTGCCCACGGTCGTCGCCGCCGCCTGTGCGGCCCCGATCCTCGCCCACGAGCAGACGGCGATCGTCGGCCTCGCGAACCGCATCAACGCCCGCTTCGCGGATGTGCTGGCCGTCTCCTGGGAGGGGACGCGGGCCGAGGCCGAGCGCCTGCACCGGCGGGTTGTCGTCACCGGTAACCCGGTCCGGGGGTCGCTGCGCGACGGCGACGCAGCCCTCGGCTTGGAACGCTACGGATTCTCGCCCGGCGTGCCGCTTCTCTACGCGACGGGGGGTGCCCGCGGCGCAAGCCCCCTCAACCGTCGCCTCGCGGGCCTCCTCCCCGACCTCCTCCGGACCTGCCAGGTGTTGCACCAAACCGGTCCCGCCCTCGCGAACGACGACGCGGCCGAGATGGCCCGTGCCCGCGACACGTGGCCGGACGATCTCCGCCCCCGCTACCGCGTCGTCGAGTACGTCCGGGACGAGCTGCCCGACGTCTACGCGGCGGCGACCCTCGTCCTCGGACGGGCGGGCGCCGGGACCGTCGCCGAGCTCGCCGTCCTGGGCAAGCCCGCCATCCTCGTTCCGTTGCCCGGTGCGGGCGGGGACGAGCAGACGCGGAACGGTCGCCTTCTCGGCGACGTTGGCGGTGCGGTCGTGATCCCGGAGCGGGAGGCGACGCCGGCACGCCTCGGCGCCGAGCTTCGCGCTTTGCTCGCGGACGCGCCCCGGTTGCGGGCGATGGGAGAGGCGGCGCGGACGATCGGTCGCCCCGGTGCGGCCGCCGGGATCGTCGATGAGCTCCTCGCCCTCGCCCGCCGGTAGACCGGGCGACGGTCAGCGGCGGGTCAGCCGACGGCCGCCTCGATCGCGTCTGCGATGCTGCCGACCCGGACCAACGCGACCCCCTCCGCGGCCGCCCGACCGCGAGCGCCGGCCGCGCTCGGCACGATGACGCGTGTGAAACCGAGCCGTCCGGCCTCGATCAGGCGACGGTCGAGCTGGCCGACCGAGCGAAGCTCGCCGGAGAGACCGATCTCGCCGACGGCGACCGTTCGCGGGTCGACCTGGTGGTCCTTGAAGCTGGAGGCGATCGCGAGTGCCACCGCGAGATCGGCGGCCGGCTCGGCGATACGGAGCCCGCCGACCACGTTGGCGTAGATGTCCTGCGACCCGAGACCGAGACCGACCCGCTTCTGCAGCACCGCGACCAAGAGCTGGAGCCGACTGTTGTCGAAGCCGTTCGCGCTCCGCCTCGGTAGGCCGTAGCTCGTCGATGTCGTCAACGCCTGGACCTCGACCAGGATCGGCCGCGTCCCCTCCATCGTCACCGCCACGGTCGATCCGGCCGCGCTCCCCGTTCGCTCCTCCAGGAAGGCTTCCGACGGATTGCGCACCTCCCGCAGGCCCGCGTCCGCCATCTCGAAGACGCCGACCTCGTCGGTGGAGCCGAACCGGTTCTTGACCGCGCGCAGGATTCGGTACTGATGGTACCGGTCTCCCTCCAGATAGAGGACGGCGTCGACCATGTGCTCCAGCACCCGTGGCCCGGCGATCGTTCCCTCCTTCGTGACGTGGCCCACGATCAGGACCGGGATGCCAAGCGGCTTCGCCCACTGCATCAGGCGCGCCGTGCATTCCCGGACCTGGCCGACGCTGCCGGCGGCGGAGGTGATCTCGTCGACATAGACCGTCTGGATGGAGTCAACGATCAGCAGGCCCGGCCGCTGTCCGTCGGCCGCCTGCAGCACCTCCGCCAGGTTCGTTTCGGAGAGAACCCAAAGGTCGTCGCTCGACAACCCCAGCCGGTCCGCGCGCAGCTTGATCTGTTGCGCCGACTCCTCGGCCGAGACATAGAGGACCGGCCCCACGGTACCGGCGAGACCGGCGGCGGCTTGCAAGACCAGGGTCGACTTGCCGATCCCGGGGTCGCCGCCGACCAGCACGAGCGACCCGGGGACAAGTCCCCCGCCGAGGACGCGGTTCAGCTCCCCGATCGGGACGTCGATCCGCTCCGCCCGGTGTGCGCCGAGCGCGTTCAAAGGCTGAGCCCGAGAGACGGCCCGCGGGCGGACCCCGATTGCGCCGGGACGGCGCTCCTCGATGGTCTCAACCATCGAGTTCCAGGCATCGCAGCCGGGGCACCGGCCCATGTAGGCCGGGCTGCTCGCCCCGCACTGTTGGCAGACGAAGCTGGTTTTGGGCTTTGCCATCTCTTCACTCTTTCGACAGGTAAACACCGGGGGGAGAGAAAGCAGCGTGGGCGGCGGGACGCAGCGAGGGGGCGGCTTGCGGCCGCCCCCTCGTGTATGGAACGTTGGGGAGAGGGAGAGGATCAGACGGCGCCCACGAGCGCCTCTTCCTCGGACTCCTTCCGGGCCTCGGTCGGGATCTGTTCAAGCTTGAGCAGGTCCTCTTCGACGTCAACCCGGACCGTCGTCCCCGCCTGGTAGCGGCTCTCAAGCAGCCCCTCCGCCAGCGGGTCCTCGATCAGATTCTGGATGATCCGGCGCAGCGGCCGCGCGCCGTAGGTGTGATCGTAGCCACGATCACCAAGGAGGTCCATCGCTGCCTCGGTCACCTCGAGGACGATGTCCTGCTCTCCGAGTTGGCGTCGCACCCGGGCCAGCTCCAGGTCGACGATCTGCCGCAGTTGCTCCTTTGTCAGCGCGTGGAAGACGATCGTGGCGTCGATCCGGTTCAAGAACTCGGGTCGGAAGGTCTGCTTCAGCTGGGCGGTGACCTTGTCCCGCATCTTGCCGTACTCGCGCTGCTCCGCCTTATCGGCGTCCTCCTTGAAGGCGAAGCCGAGGGTCAGGTCGCCGGTGATCTGCTCCGCTCCGACGTTGGAGGTCATGATGATGATCGTGTTCCGGAAATCGACCTTGCGTCCCTTGGCGTCGGCCAGGTTCCCGTCCTCCATGATTTGGAGGAGCATATTGAACGCTTCCGGGTGCGCCTTCTCGATCTCGTCGAGGAGGATCACCGAGTACGACTTGCGCCGCACGGCCTCGGTCAACTGGCCGCCTTCCTCGTATCCGACGTAACCCGGAGGGGCGCCGACGAGGCGGCTCACGGCGTGCCGCTCCATGAACTCCGACATGTCGATCTTGATCAAGTGCTCCTCGGAGCCGAACATGAACTCGGCCAACGCCTTCGCCAGCTCCGTCTTGCCGACTCCGGTCGGACCGAGGAAGATGAACGACCCGATCGGCCGCTTCGGATTCTTGATCCCGGCGCGCGCCCGCCGGACCGCCTTGGCAAGGGTCGTGATCGCCTCTTCTTGGCCGATGATCCGGTGGTGGAGGGCGTCCTCCATTTTCAGGAGGCGCTCCGACTCCTCACCGGCGATCCGAACCAGGGGAATGCCGGTCCACATCGCGACGACCTGGGCGACGTCTTCTTCGGTGACATAGATCTCTTCGTCGGCCTGCGCGTCGCGCAGCTCCTGCTCTTGGGAGTCGATCCGGTCGCGGAGTTTCCGCTCCCGGTCGCGGAGCTCAGCCGCCAGCTCGAACTCTTGTCCGTTGACCGCCGCCTCGAGCTCTCGCTGCAAGGAGGAGAGTCCCGCCATCGCCTCCTTGTGGCTGGGCGGCGAGGCGGAGCGGTACATCCGCACCCGTGAGGCTGCTTCGTCGATCAGGTCGATCGCCTTATCCGGCATGAACCGATCGGTCACGTAACGGGCGGCAAGGTTCGCGGCCGCCTTCAACGCGTCGTCGCTGATTCGCAGCTTGTGGTGGTCCTCGTAGAGCTGGCGCACGCCGGTCAGGATCGCGATCGTGTCCTCGATCGATGGCTCCTCGACCTGGACGGGTTGAAAACGCCGCTCCAGCGCCGCGTCCCGCTCGATGTACTTCCGGTACTCGTCGAGCGTGGTCGCGCCGATCGTCTGAAGTTCGCCGCGGGAGAGGGCCGGCTTCAGAATATTCGCCGCGTCGACGGCCCCTTCGGCCGCGCCGGCGCCGACGAGGGTGTGAAGCTCGTCGATGAAGAGGATGCTCCCGGTCTCCTTCACCTCGTTGACGATCTTTTTCAGACGCTCTTCGAATTCGCCGCGGTACTTGGTACCGGCAACAAGGGCGCCGATGTCGAGCGCGATCAGGCGCTTGTTCTGAAGTTGCTCCGGGACATCCCCCGCAACGATCCGCTGCGCGAGCCCCTCCACGATGGCGGTCTTGCCGACCCCCGGCTCGCCGATCAGCGCCGGGTTGTTCTTCGTCCGCCGCGAGAGGATCTGCATCACGCGGTCGATCTCGGTGGAGCGGCCGATCAGGGGACCAAGCTTGTCCGTGCGCGCTGCCTCGGTCAGGTCGACGCCGAGGGCGTCCATGTACGGAGTCTTCGTCTTCGTCTGGTTGCCCTGGCTATAGGTCGAACTTTGACTGACGACCTGCATCACCTGGGCGCGAACCTTCTCCAGGTTCACCCCGAGGCTCTCCAGAACGCCGGCCGCAATCCCCTCGCCTTCGCGCACGAGTCCGAGCAGCAGATGCTCGGTCCCGATGTAATGGTGGTTGAGACGCCGCGCCTCGTCGACCGCGAGTTCGATAACCTTCTTGGCCCGCGGGGTGAGCCCGATCTCGCCCATGATCATCGTCTCACCGCGGCCGATGATGAACTCGACGGCCGAGCGAACCTTCGGGAGCTGGACCCCCATGTTGCTGAGGACCCGCGCCGCGACACCGTCCCCCTCACGAACGAGGCCGAGCAGCAGGTGCTCCGTCCCGATGTAGTTGTGGTTGAAGCGCTGGGCTTCTTCCTGCGCGAGCGTCAGGACCTTCCGCGCCCGCTCGGTGAACTTGTCGAATTTGTCGGCCATCCCCAGTTTCTCCCGGTGCCCGAGCGGACGGCCCCGTGGCCGCCCCATGCACCCTTCCGTTCTACGACAGACGTACGCAAAAGACGAGCCGTCTGGACGCGTCGCTCGTCCCACTGCCACCAAAGGCGGATTGCTCCCCGTGGCAGGGGCAACATCGGCAGGCGCGTTGCCGCGCCTGCCGATCCGAATCCTCGCAGGTTGTAAGGAAGGCGAGCTGCGCCGCCTTGGACGTCAGGACGATCGGACTATCCGGCGGCACCGTCGTCCCCGCCAGCGCTTTGCGCTGCGCCTTCGGCAGCCGCGTCGCCCGAAGCGACTGCTCCGTTGCCGTCAGCGTCAGGAGACTCCGTAGCGGTTTCGGCGGCCGGCTTTACCGCCCCGACGACATCGCCGACGACACCGGCAACCCGGGCCGTCACACTTCCCGCCACGGACCCGAGCGCGCTAGCCAGCGCGCCGGCCACTCCCTCGGCCACGGACGGTGCCTGATCGGAGTCGGGAGCCGATGCGGAAACCGTGCCCGTCGGCTCCGCCCCGGCCGGAGATTCGACCTCCGCCGCTGCGACGGCTGCAGGCGCCGAATCCCCCGCCTGATTCGCCTCCGCGCTGGACTCGGCCCCTTGCTGGACCGCCGCGGTCGCCGCCGCCTCGGCGCCGGCGTCATTCCCCTGCTCCGCCTCGACCACCAGATCCGTCGGCGCTCCCGCCATCGCGAAGGCCATGGCCATCGCGGAGAGCGGCTCGCCGTCGAGATCGTCGGGGAGGGCCACCGCCGGCCGGGGGGCCGGCACGGGCCGCTGACGTGGCTGCGGCCGCGGTGCCGGTTCTACGGCGAACCGGGCTTCTACCGCCGCGGAAACCGCCGGCGGGCTAGCCGGCGCGGGTGCCTCGGCTTCCGCCGCGGCCGACTGGCCACCGGACGCCGCATCGTCCTCCGCGGGCGCACCACCGCCGAGCGCGGCGCCCGCGTCGATCCCTTCGGCCTCAAGCGATGCTCGGATGCGCTGCACGAGCTGGTCCCGTTCCTCCAGGATCTCGGGACCGAAGACCTCGACCAGCTCGGTGTCCGGCGTGTCCAGGGCACGCCGCAGGCTCAAGCCCATCCGTCGCCGCTGGGGATCGATCCGGATGATCCGCAGGATCAGCTCCTGCCCCTCGGAGACGACCTGCTTCGGGTGGCTCACCCGATCGTCCGCAAGCTCCGAGACGTGGATCAGGCCCTCGATGCCGTCCTCGATCCGGGCGAAGGCACCGAAGTTGGCAAGCTGGGTGACGGTACCCCGTACCAACTGCCCGACCTCGTAGGCCGCCGCCACCCGGCTCCACGGCTCGGCCTGGGTCCGCTTGATCGAGAGGGCAATCTTCTTCTCTTGGGAGTTGATGCCGAGGACGTAGACATCGACCTCCTGGCCGACCTTCAGCACCTCGTTCGGATGGCGGACCCGGCTCCAGGAGAGCTCGGAGAGGTGAACCAGCCCGTCAGCGCCGCCGATGTCGACGAAGGCACCGAAGTCGCAGATCGAGGAGACACGCCCCTTGCGGACCTCGCTCTCCTTCAATTCCCCGATCAGCCGCTCCTTCATCACGTCGCGGCGTTCCTGGACCGCCTGCCTCTCCGAGAGGATCAGCCGGTTACGGTGCCGGTTGATCTCGATCACCTTCAGCGGCAGGCTGGTCCCGATCACGCGGGCCATATCGGCCTGCTTGCTCGCCTCGTCGCCACCGCGGATCTCGGTCACCTGCGACGCCGGCACGAAGCCGCGGACGCCGTCCAGGTTCACGAGCAGACCGCCCTTGTTGTAGTTGGTGACCTCGGCCTCGATGACCTCGTTCGCCTCGAAGATCTCCTGGAGGCGACGCCAGCTCTTCTCCTGACGGGCGCGGTCGATGCTAACGACCGCGTGCCCCTCCGGATTCTCGGGCTGGACCACAAAGACGAGGATCGTGTCGCCGATGCTGAGCGCCTGCCGCTCCTCCTGCGAGAGGCTAGAGTACTCCCGCGACGGAACGACTCCCTCCGACTTCGAGCCAATATCGACCAGGAGCTCCTCCCGATCGACGTGCATGATGACGCCATCCATGACATCGCCATACTTCAGACTCTTGTAGTCGTGGGTCGGGTCACTCAGGAACTGCTCCATGAGCGAGGCGGCATCGAGCTCCCCGTTGCCGAAGGCAACGGAATCCGCGGCGAGCGGAGGCGCCGTAGGCTCGGGGGCCGGGGGGATGACCTCGGCGTCGACGACCATGGTGGCCGCGCCGTCGCCGTTGTTTCCCAGGATCGTCTGCTCGCTCACGTCGGTACCGTCCATACACCTTCCTAAGTCGGCGGAAACGCGGGACGCCTCCCTTCCGCGTGGCGCGTCCGGCGACGCCAATCGGTTGGAAAAGCTGTAATTGACAGTATAGCCCTGGCCACAAAGGCACGCAACCGACGCGGTATCGAGCAAACGCCTTGGCGGCGAGTCCTTCGGCGCCAGCGCCCCCGCTATTTAGCTGGGGATTGCGCCGGCCTGGGGGGGCGCGGAAACCGTCGCGCTCGCACGCTTCAGCGCGACGAGGGCATCGCGCAGGTCGTCCTGGTGCGCCCAACCCATATGCCCGAAGCGGACGATGCGGTCCACGAGATGCCCCTGCCCCCCTTGCGCTTCGACGCCGTGGTCCCGCCGGAGCACCTCCAAGAGAGCGCTCGCGGTGACGCCGGTTGGCGGGGCAAAGGCCGTGACCGTATCGGACGCATAGGCGGGGTCGGCGAACAGGTCCAGGCCCAACTCCCGCACCCCCTCCCGGGTCTGCTCGCCGAGGGCGTGGTGGCGCCCCCAGACCGCTTCAAGTCCTTCGCCGACGATCAGGTCGAGAGCGGCACGGTAGGCGTAGAGGAGGGTCAGCGGGGGCGTCGTCGGCGTCATCCCCTGGTCGGCGCTGCGCTTCGCCGCGGAGAGGTCCCAGAAGAACCGGGGGAAGCGCGAGCGGGCGTGCGCCTCCCACCCTCGAGCGCCGACGGCGGCGATCATCAGCCCCGGCGGGCACATCCACGCCTTCTGGGAGCCGGAGAGGACAAAGTCGAGTCCCCAGGCGTCCGTCTCAAGCGGCAGCGCGCCCGCCGAGCTGACGGCATCGACGATCACGAGCGCGCCGTGCTGCCTCGCGGACCGCGCGAGCTCAGGGAGCGGGTTGGTGACGCCGGTCGACGTCTCGTTGTGGGTGAGGAAGACGGCCGAAACGTCCGGATGCGCATCCAGCGCCCGATCCAACGCTTCCGGCGTGATCGCCTCCCCCCACGGCACGTCGAGGCGCCGGACATCGAGCCCAAAGGCGGTCCCGACCTGGGCGAATCGGTCGCCAAAATTGCCGCAGACGGCCGCGAGAACCGCGTCCCCCGGCGAGAGGAGGTTGACGATGGCCGCCTCCCAACCCGCCGAGCCGGTTCCGGGCCAGATCAGGACGTCACCGTCGGTCCGGTGCACGAGCTTCGCCAGCCGCAGGATCTCTCGGAAAAGGTCGCGGAAGGCCGGTCCACGGTGGGGGATCATCTCGCGCTGCATCGCCGCCAGCACGGCGGGGGGCAACGGCGTCGGTCCCGGCAGCCGAAAGTTGATGGTCATCGCCGGCACTCCCCCCGCTCCCCCTGGAGCCTCAAATCCGACTGCCATGGCTCGTGACCCCGAGTAGGGACCGGACGATCGTCCTCTCCATGGCCGTGCATCCTCCAGCCGACACCCCGGTCAGTCGAATGCATCCGTTGGCAACGTCAAGGCTGGTCCGTCGATAGTCATTCAGCGTCTGAACGACCGCAAACCGGACCCACGATCCCCCAACGAGGGGGGACGATGCTGCCCGGGGGCTGGGATCGATCAGCGCCCCCCAACGGCCGTGACGCCTTCCCGCAACCCGGTGGCCGCAGTCATCGGCAGACGCTCGCCCCCCCAGGCTCCCCGACCGACGCCCGGACGTTGGCGAGGTGCCGCGGGTCGTCGAACAGGATCGTCTCCGGCACCACCCACTCCGCCGACACCCGGATCAACCCCACCCCAAAGTGGGGCTGCCAACGCCGGTCGGTGGCCGAGCCGGGGTTGAAGAGGAGCGTGCCATCCACCAGCTCCGACTTCGGGATGTGGCTGTGCCCGTAGACGACGCAGTCGACCCGCCCGGCGTACCGACGGGCTGCGGCCCGCGCCGTCTTGCCGACGTGCCCGTGGAGGAGCGCGAAGGCGAAGCGCCCGACGGAAAACTCGACGACCGCTGGCAGGCTTGTTCGCAGATCGGCGTCGTCGTTGTTCCCCCGCACCGCCAGGGTCAGCGCCACTTCGCCGAGCGTTTGGAGGACGGACGCCGTGTTCACGTCTCCGGCGTGCAGGATCAGCCCCACCCCGTGGCGGGCGAAGAGTGCCGGCACCGCCGGGTCCAGGCGCCGACCGCCCCGCGCGAAGACGTGCGTGTCGGCCAAAACGCCGATCGTCAACGGCGCCGAAAAGACGAGCGGCCTGCCCGGGTGCAGGTCAGGCGAAGACGTCAAGCGCCGCCTCGTGCAGGATGCGCCGCACCTCGTCCGACTCCGCAGCAGCGAGCGGTGCCAGGGGTGCTCGAACGGGCCCGCCCGCCAGTCCGACTGCCTCCAGTGCGACTTTCAGACCGGCGATCCCGAAGCGGGAGGTGATCGCCGCGTTCGGGCCCAGGACTCGGAGCTGGAGCGCGCGGGCTGCGTCGTGGTCACCGGCCTTGAAGCAGCGCTCGATCTCCTTGCAGGCTCCGGGGGCCACATTCGCGAGCGCGAGGATTCCGCCGGTAGCGCCCAGACACAGCGCCGGATAGAGGAAGCTCGCCGAGCCGGCGAGCACGCCGAACTCGGGGGCCGCGGACGCAATCATCTCCGCCACCTTCGGCGCGTTCCCGCCGGAGTCTTTGACGGCGACGATGTTCGGATGGGCGGACAGCTCCGCCACCAGCGCCGGCGCCAGATCGACGCCCGTGTAGGCCGCCATCACGTAGACGACGACCGGCACCGGGGACGCATCGGCGACCGCTCGATAGTGCGCCAGGTACGCAGAGCGGTCGTAGCGGGGCGAGTAGTAATGGGGGGTAACGATCAAGGCGTAGTCGATCCCGAGCCTCGCCGCCCGCTCCGTCAACGCGATCGTGCCGCGGGTCGATTCGCTCCCCGTTCCGGCCATCACCACACGGCGGCCACCCACCGCCTCGACGCCGGCCGCGATCAGGCGCAGCTTCTCAGCCTCGTCGAGCAGAGCAAACTCCCCGTTCGATCCCATGATCACGACGCCATCCAATGGCGATGCCGCGTACCTCTCCATGTTGGACTGATAGGCGTCCAGATCGAGCTCGCCGTCGGCGCCAAAGGTCGTCGCGACCGGCGCAAAGACGCCGCTCGGGATTGCGCGCTCCCCCATCCCAGTCTCGTCCTTTCCTCGGACCCGGTTTCCCGGCGCTACCGCTCGTCGATCACGGAATAGATGACGCCACTGGCGATGCTAGCGACGACGGCGCCAAGGAGGGCGCCCCATAAAGAGGCCGTCATCCCCGGCGTCAGACGCGCGGCGAGCCCGAAGAGAGCGGCATTCAACACGACCGCGAAGAGCCCGAACGTGAGGCAGGTGAGCGGCAGCGTGAGGACCCGCAGCACGGGACGAATCGTGGCGTTGATCAGCCCGAGGACGACCGCGAAGGTGAAGAGCGCCCCCCGGTCGTCGTAGGAGACGAGGCGCTGCTCGGAGATCGACCCTACCGCCAAGGCGGCCAAGGCGGCCGCGACAACGTAGGCGAAAAGCCGGGTGATCACCCGCGGCCTGTCCGAACGGCGCAATCCGTTTGACCCAGCGGAGGGGCCGTCATCCGCCGGACCGTCCGGTCGGTGAGGTGCGCGACACGGCCCCGCTCGCACCTTAACCAGCCACAAAGGGGTTGCGCCGGTCCGCTCCCATTCATCATGCCGCCTCGCCGCTTCCTCAGGAGGACGCGCGCCTCGTCCCGACACCGTCCCACCTGGCACCGGGTACCGGTGACCGGAGCGGAACGATTATAGGGCGCGTTGCCTGCTTTACGATCAGCCGCAATTCGATTCGGCCCGGAAGGACGTGCCGCCTCCGATGCGTGCTATCCTTTCGCAAGTTACGGGCAAGCGTCGTAGCGACGCGCCTCCGGAGCGATTGCCGCCGACGCCGGCGGCGACGTGAGGCAGTCTATGGATAGCGCAGCGCCTTACGGCTGTCCGGTCGCCCGGACGGCCGAGATTATCGGGAATAAGTGGACCCCCTTGATCGTACGGGATCTCGCCCGGGGCCGACGGCGCTTCAGCGAGCTAGAGCGATCGTTGATCGGTATCAGTCCGAAGACCCTCTCGGAGCGTTTGAAGCGTCTTGAGGAGGTGGATGTCGTCGTCCGGGAGTGCTTCGCCGAGGTGCCGCCTCGTGTCGAATACTCACTGACCGCGAAAGGCTTCGCCCTGCTGCCGGTGATCGAGAGCATGCGCGCCTTCGGGACCACCTGGCTGGCAGGGGCCGCGTGCCCCGATGACGATGCCGCCGCGGTCGTGAGCCGTCGCCCGGAACGGACGGTGAGGGTTTCGTAAGGTACGGCACTGCGGAGCCGACTGCCCGAAGGGAGGTTGCGCCGTCGCCGTTCAGTCCCCGGCGGATGCTCCCGCCGCGACTGGGTATTCCCCGTTCGCGCGTACCCGCTCTCGGTATACTGCTGCGCTGGGCGTCCGCCTCTGGATGTCCGCGGCGAAGGAGGAAGGGGAGCGGTCCCGTGAGCGCCAAAGCGGACGTTGTCGAAGAGCGGGGGGTGGCGACCGCGCCGTCGGAGTCCGTCCCAGAGAGTGCCCGGCGCCGGGTCTTCTCCGGCATGCAGCCGTCCGGTACGCCCCACATCGGCAACTACCTCGGCGCCATTAAGCACTGGGTCGCCCAGCAGGTCTTCTACGACAACGTCTTTTGCATCGTCGACCTCCACGCCCTCTCCCTCCCGACCGACCCGGCCGCGCTCCGTCAGAACACCATCGGTTTGGCCACCGCCCTCCTGGCCGCGGGCATCGACCCGAACCAATCGATCGTCTTCGTCCAGTCCGACGTTCGCGAGCACGCGGAGCTCTGCTGGCTCCTGAACTCGGTGACCCAGTTCGGCGAACTGCGGCGCATGACGCAGTTCAAGGACAAGGCGGGTGGTCAGGACGAGGCCGTCTCCGCCGCGCTCTTTGACTACCCGGTGCTGCAGGCCGCCGACATCCTCCTCTACGACACCGAACTCGTGCCGGTCGGTGACGACCAGCGGCAGCACGTTGAGTTGACGCGCGACATCGCCACCCGCTTCAACGCGCGCTACGGAGAAACGTTCGTCGTGCCAAAGGCGGACATCAAGCCGGAGGGGGCGCGGATCATGGCGCTCGACGACCCGACGGCGAAGATGAGCAAGAGCGCGGCCAGCCAGAATGGGGTGATCTCCCTGACCGACGACGCGGACACCATTCGGCGCAAGATCCGGCGGTCGGTGACCGACTCCGGTAGCGACGTTGTCTCCGGGCCCGGCAAGCCGGCGCTGACCAATCTGCTCACGATCTACGCCCTGCTCGGGGACGACACCGTCTCGGCCCTTGAGGAACGCTACGCCGGCAAGGGATACGGCGCGTTCAAGAGCGATCTGGGCGAGGCCGTTGTCGCCGCGCTGGCGCCGATCCAGCGCCGCCTCGGCGAGCTCCAGTCCGAGCCGGAGCACGTCGCCACCGTCCTCGCCACCGGCGCCGATCGCGCGCGCACGCGGGCCAGCGCGAAGATGGCGCAGGTCCGGGACAGGATGGGTCTCGGATTGGGCACGTAGGAGCGACGGCGCGCGTGCCACAGGGGACGCGCTACCCCCGCTGTGGCACCGGGCAATTCGACCACCACACGAAGGAGACGAACGTGATGTCGACGGGTTCTCCCGGTCGCGGGTCCAGCCCGCTCCGGTTCGACGAGATGTCGCGGACCGAGCGGGTCATGGCCGCGGTCCGCGGCGAGCCGGTCGACCGCCTTCCCGTCTGTTTCTGGCACCACTTCCCCGCAGACGGCACCGGGCGCGGCCTGGCCGAAGCCACGCTCCGGTTCTTCGACGAGGAGTTCGACCTCGACATCGCCAAGATGATGCCCGATATCCCCTATCCGCTGCCGAACCGGTCGATCCGGAAGGCGGCCGACTGGCGCCTGGTGGAGCCGATCGACCGTGACCGGTCGCGCTTCTTCGCTCAGCGGACGGAGGCGGTCCAGGTGCTCCGCGACGAGCTCGGCTTCGAGACACCGATCATCGTCACCCTTTTCAGCCCCCTAGCCGAGGCGATGTACGCGGCGTACGACCAGGACCGGCTCCTGACCGACATGCGGGAAGCGCCGATCCTCGTGCACGAGGCCTTGAGCACGATCGCCGAAAATCTGCGCGCCCACATCCGCGATGTGATCGACGCTGGCGCCGACGGCGTCTTCTTTGCAATCCAGGGGTGCTCGACCGCGATCATGCCCGAGACACAGTACCGAGAGTTCGGTCGGCCCTACGACCTGATCGCCCTCCAAGGGGCTATCAACGGCTGGCTGAATGTCCTCCACGTTCACGGCGAGCGGGATCTGATGTTTGATCAGGTGCTCGACTATCCCGTCCAGGTCCTGAGCTGGTCGGATCGCCTCGCGGGCCCGAGTTTACGAGAGGCCCGGGTGATCACCAGCAAGTGCCTGATGGGCGGCTGGCACGAATTCGGGGCGCTCTCCAACGGACCCGAGGAGAAGATCCTCGAGGAAGCGAAGGACGCGCTCGCCCAAACCGCGGGCCGCAAGTTCATTCTCGCCAACGGCTGCTCCGTGCCGGACGAGACGGACCATCGCTGGCTTCAGTACGCGCGGGAGGTGGTCGACGAATTGGAGGTCGATCAGGGGTGAGGGAACCGGCGCCCCAAACCCCGGCGGGAGTCATGCGCGCGGAGGAGCCGCCGGGCGACGGTCGCCCGGCGGCTCCTCCGCAGTGCTCCCCATGGATCCTTGAACGGTGCTCGGATTAGCAGCTCAACGTCTGATCCCGCTCGTTGCCAAAGATCGTCGTCCAGTACCCATTCTGCTCGGCGATTCCGATCGCCTTGAAACGGCCGTCCAGCATGTTTTGCCTGTGTCCCGGACTCTCTTGCCAGCCTGAAACAACGGACTGCGGCGAGGAGTAACCCGATGCCACGTTCTCGCCAACCGCGGTCCCGTCGTACCCCAATTGGCGCACAGTAGTGAGCAGGTTCGGCGTGTGGTACAGCTTCTTCCGCCGTGCCATGTCGCCCGTGTGATCGGCCGCGGCGACGCCGAGCGGGCGGGACAGAACCAGCTTGCCTTCGTTGCGCGAGGCGCGATACCGGTTGATCAGCGTCAGCACCTGGCATTCATCGCCGCTCGGGTTGTACCCACCGCCCGCCTCGACGGCTCCCCCGTGCTGGCCAATGGGGACAGCGACGGCCCCGCCCACGAGCAGCAAGGCGAGTACCAGTGACGGCCACGCTTTCGTCGATCGACCCATCCTCCGGCTTCCCTCCCAAGCGCCGAGCGATCGGCGCCCTTTCCCTCGCCTCGTCACCGCAACACGCCGAGACACCATCTCCGTCCGGCCTAGCCCCCGGGCGGAGTCGTCACGTGCCCATGCTCGGATCAGCACGGTGCACGACGACCTTAGTCGCCGTTACCCGTCCCCGTCCAGATTGGTCCAGCTGTCACCGTCGGGGCAGGGGTCAGTCGGCGGGCACCGGTACGGGCGACACCGCTACCGACTTGTCCCGCTTCTCCATAATGTTCGTGGAGTGGCCGGCGTCGAGCCGCGCCTTGGGATCGTAGAACGTGACCGCATGGTTGACGGCCGTCACCGCCTCCGCGGCCCCGGTCGCGATCAACTTGAACTTGGCCGGGTAGGCCGCGATGTCGCCGGCGGCGAAGACGCCGGGGATCGAAGTTCCCATCGTGATCTTGTCGACCACGATCTGGTTCTTCTGGAGCTCAAATCCCCAGGTCTTGAGCGGCCCGAGGTCGGCGACGAAACCGATCGCTACGATCAGTTCCTGGCACGCCACGTCGTGCTCGGCGCCCTCTCCATCCTTGAAGGCGATCGCCGCGAGGCGGCCGTCGTCCCCGGCGTGGACGGCCGTCACCTCGCAGCCGGGAAAGCGCAGGTCAACGCTAGACGCTTCCAGCTCGTCGACCGTCGCCTCGTGCGCCCGAAACTTCGACCGGTGGATCAGGGTGACGTGGCGGGCGACCGGCTCGAGCGTGACAGCCCAGTCGACCGCCGAGTCGCCGCCGCCGACGATCACGACATCTTTACCCCGGAAGTCCTCGACCCGCTTCGCGAAGTAGTGGACGCCGCGGCCTTCCAACTCGCGCACGCCGGGGACGGTCAGCCGCTTCGGCTCGAAGGCGCCGACGCCCGCGCAGACGACGACCGATCGACTCCACCGCTCGCCCCGGCTCGTGGTGAGCCGGATCAGACCGTCCTCGACCGCGGCCAGCTCTAGGACCTCCTCGTTGAGCCGGATCGTCGGCTCGCCGCGGCGTGCCTGGATGTCGCACTGCGCCACGAAATCCTTGGCCAGGACCTTCGGGAAACCTATGACGTCGTAAATGTACTTCTCGGGATAGATCGCGGTCAGCGCCCCCCCGGGTTCCTCAAGGGAGTCGATGATCTGGGTCCGAGCCCCGCGCAGACCGGCGTAGAAAGCGGCAAACTGCCCGGTCGGGCCGCAGCCGATGATCGTGACGTCGTAGACGTCCCGCTCCGAGTCCACGGCCGACTGGGGCACGGGCGCGGCACCGTTTGCGGAGGGGGTCGTGGGCATGCTCATAGACCGGGAACTCCTCGCTGCTCGACCCCTCGCCCGCCCCCAACCGGCGGCGATCGGGCCGCGTTGCTGCAGTCCGCATTCTACATCGGCCGTTTTTTGGGATGTCGCGCGGGACGACACGGCGGCTCAGGCCCGCACTTCGCCCTGCCCTGGTGGGACACCCGACCGATCGCCCCCCGGAATTACTCCTGCCGGCGGGGCGTTGCCGAGCCCCGGAACGCGCCCGTACAATGCGAACCGACCCCGTCGCCCGTCCCCCCCACGTGCCGGACCCTCTGCCCGGTCGAGGAGTTGCGCTCATGGTCCAAACCTCGTCCGCCGACGCCTCGCCGAACCTCCGCGCGCTCCTTTCCCGTCGCGCACTCGACCTGCCTGACGCCCCCCGGCTCGACAACACCGAGGACGTGGCGACCCGCATCTCGTTCGTCTACGGCTTCCCCGACCCGGAGTCGCTACCGGCGGCCGAGGTCGCAGCGGCGGCCGCGTCCGTCCTTGAGAAGAATGGCCGCTGGGCGCTGCAATACGGCGACACCGCCGGCTACCGGGGATTGATGGAGGCGCTCCTCGCCAAGTTGGAGCGCGACCAGGGGATCACCGCCGGCCGGGAGAACATGATCGTCACCGCCGGCGGATCGCAGGCGATGCAACTGGTCCTCGATGCGCTCGTGGACTGGGGCGACACCGTCATCACCGAGGCACCGACCTGGCTCGGGGCGGTGCAGGCGTTCAGGAACGTCGGCGCCGAGGTCGTCAGCGTGCCGGTCGACGGTCAGGGAACCGACACGGGGGCGCTAGAGCGGGCGTTGGTCCGGCTGCGCGACGCCGGCATCCAGCCGAAGCTGATCTACGTCATCTCCAATTTCCAGAACCCGAGCGGTATCTCGACCTCCGTCGAGCGCCGTCGCCGCATCCTCGAGCTGGCGCGGGAGCACGGAACGCTGATCTTGGAGGACGACGCCTATTTCGACCTGCGCTATGAGGGGGCCTCCCTACCGCCGATCTACGCCCTAGACGACGGCGCGTCGACGATGTATCTCGGCACCCTCTCGAAGACGATGGGCGCCGGGATGCGCCTCGGCTGGCTGCTCGCGCCGCCCGCGGTCATCGGCCGCCTCACCGCTCTGAAGATCGACGGCGGCACCAACGTCTTCGGCGCCCACGTCGCCGCCGAGTGGCTCCCCGATCACCTGGACGCCCACGTTCGTGAGCTTCGGGAGATCTACCGGCGGCGCCGCGATGTCATGCTTGCCTCCTTAGAGCGCCACATGCCGGCCGGGACGACCTGGACACGGCCAGAAGGGGGTTTCTTTGTCTGGGTCACCCTGCCGCCCGGGGTCGACACCACCCGAATGCTGCCCCAGGCCTGCGAGCGCGGCGTTGAGTACCTGCCCGGCGCCACCTGCTACGCGGACGAGCGCGGTCGGGACCAATTGCGCCTCTCCTTCTCCTTTGCCGCGGACGACACAATCGACGCCGGCATCGGGATCATCGCCGAGATCGCGAAGGGGGAGCTATCGGAGGCGGGGCGGAGTTAAACCGCTTCCGAGTGGGCAGTCAAACCCCGACCGTCAGTCCCCCTCCTTCTTCCCATCGTCCCCGCCGCCGTTCCCCTTGCCCCGATTCTCGTTCTCCTTACGTCCCTTCTCTTGGTCCTTCGGGTCCTGCACAGCCTTAACTGACTCCGCCTTGGCGTCACCCTCTGCCACCGCAGGCGGGCCGACGAGCCTCACCGTCTGACCCCGAGCCGGCGCGCTTTCGTCCACTACAGCGTCGGCGGGTGCGAGCGATGCTTCTGCCAGGAGAAGATAGGGGGGCATCCCTTCGTGGGCCCCGGGCTGGAGGCTGACAACCGAGATCGTGTTCGTTCCCGCCCGGAGCAGGTCGCGGCCGATGCTGAACGGGACGGCGCTCCAGGAGGGCGACCGGCCGTTCCATTGTGGGAAGGGTGACGTGATCGGCTGGGACTGAGCACCGTTGACCACCAGCGCGAACTGGAAGGGTATTCCCGTCTCGTCGCCCTGGCCGGACAGCCAGAGGTCCATTCGAGATATGGGCTCTTCGAGGGTGAAGCTGAGCGTAGCGCTTGAGGAACCGCTGTCTACGCCATAGATGGCGACCGACGGCTTGCCGTACGTTCCGGCATCGGCGTTCATCGCTCCCCGCCACTCCTGGGCGTCGAAGAAGGTAATGCCGGGGCCGGATAGAAAGCCGAGGGCGTTTTCGTCCCGCTCCACGGGCGCGGCCGTCGGATCTGCGTTGACGTCGTCCGTCTCCACGGGGGCGGCCGTCGGCTCCGACGGCACGTCCACGACCGACACCGGCTGGGGCGGCGGTTCCGTCGCCGAAGCTGGGCCCGGCAGGCTTCCCCCGACCACCCCACTGGCACCGCGATCCACGGCGACGGGAGCGGGCGCGGGTGTCGCCGTCGCGCTGGGCGCAACGGTGACCGTCGGCTTGATGGGGATGGGCGTCGCGGTCGGCGACGGGGCCGGCAAGGTCGTTGGCAACGGGGTTGGTCGCGGGGTGCTGGTAGGACGCGGCGTGACGGTCGGCGCCGGCGTGATCCTGGCGGTGGGAGAAGGCGGCGCTGTCGACGCCACGGTCGGGATCGTTGCGGTCGCGGTCGGGTCGGGGGCCCGAGTCGCGGTCGCTCGTGGGGACGGGCTCGCGGTCGGTTCCACGACTGCCCCGATGATCTCGGTCTCGGCGGCGCCGGTCGGCGCCGTCGTGGGCACCGGGGTTATCTGCAGCACGATCGGCGCCGAAGAAGGCGGTGTTGTTGTCGGGGGGGGAAGCGACGGCTCGGTCGGCTCGGGCGCCGATACGACCGCGATGCTTGTCGGGTCCCCGTTGCCAACACCGAAGCGGTCCAGATCGGCTCCCGAGGCAGCCAGGCCACCGAGCGCGGCCACCGCGAGACCGAAGAGCGCGACGGGCGCTAACCAGGCGGCTCCCCGGCGGCGCGACCGGATGGGAGGAAGGGAAGCCTGGGGCATCTGCCGGGGCGAAGCCGCCGTCGGCGGCCCGATCGCGGTCCGCGACGGTGCCGATACGGCCGCCCTCGATGCTGGCAGAATCGCCGGCTCGGCCGCGACCGGCACCTGCCGCGTGGCCGTGTCCGTGGTGGGCCACCGTATCGCTGCCGCCTCCGAGGACCCGCGGCGGTCGGCGAGTGAAAGGTCAAGCGCGTTGGCCATCTCGTCCGCGTTGGCACGACGGGCGGCAGGATCCTTGGCGAGCGCCCGCATCACCTCCGCTTCCAGAGCCGGCGGGACTTCGACCTCCGGCGCGACCTCGCTCGGCTGCGGCGGCGGCTGCTGGAGGTGGGCCAGCATCACCGCCATCGGGTTGTCGCCCTCGAAGGGAAGGCGACCGGTCAGCAGCTCGAACAGGACGACGCCGACTGAGTAGAGATCCGCCGCCTCGCCGAGCGCCGCTCCGCGCGCCTGCTCCGGCGCCATGTAGGCGGCCGTGCCGACCGTCGTGCCGTGCGTCGTCAGGCCGCCCTGAACGGGGTAATGGGCGACGCCGAAGTCGGTCACGCGGGCAACGCGGTCGGGCCCAAGCAGGACGTTCTGGGGCTTGATGTCGCGGTGAACGATCCCGGCAGCATGGATCGCGCCGAGGCCGCGCAGGATCTGCCCCGCGGTCCGGACCGCGGCGGAAGCCGGGAGCGGCCCGCGGGCCTCCAGCTCGTCCTTCAGCGTCCGACCGGGCACGTACTGCATGGCGATGAAGTAGGTGTCGCGGTACGCCCCGTAATCGTAGACATCGACGACGTTCGGATGGGAAACGGACGCCGCGACGCGCGCTTCCCGTTCAAACCGGGCGACGAAGGTGGGGTCCGCCGCGTACTGGGCGCGCAGCATCTTGACGGCGACTGTCCGCCCGAGGACCCGGTCGTGGGCACGGTAGGTAACGGCAAAGCTTCCTTCGCCGACCCGCTCCGCCAGCTCGTATCGGCCGCCGACGGGCTCGTCGCCCGTGAACAGAGTCGGCGCTTGCACGAAGGCGATCGCTCCCATCCGCGCGGCGCGTCGCCGCCGCACTTGTGTCGAATCCGTAGTCTAGAACGCACGGGACATGCCGACCATTTCGCCCGATATCCCGCGGGCGACGCCGGGCAACCGGCCGGCAGGAGCGGCCCGCGTCACTGCAGCAGCCGGCGGCGGGAATTGCTCCGTCGTTACCCATCCCCGAGAGTCTGGGCGATACGTGCCCGATAGACGGGGCTGGCGGCGAGACGGCGGTCCGCCAGGTTGAACGCTTCCTGCGCTTCTCCGTCGCGGCCAAGCTCCCGCAACGCCGCCGCGCGAACATAGAGACTCGGCCCATCGTCCGACCAGCGCGAGAGCACGGCGTCGGCCGCCGCCAGCGCCGCTGCCATGTTCCCCCGCCGCAGCTCGGCGTCGGCAAGGACGTGGTGCGCCTCCCACGCGGCGGGATCTACCGCGACCGCGACCCGTGCAACGTCGGCAGCGGCGTCCCAGTCGCGGGCGGCGAAGGCGACCGTGGCGCGCGCTGTTTCGCGTGCCGCCAGCGGGGTCGCCGGCTCGTCCAGGCGTCGGATCGTGGGGGCGTCCAGGGTGCGACGGGCGCCGTCGATGTCCCCGGAGGCCGCAAGCACACGCGCCCGCATCGGTGCGACGGTGGCCCCCTGCGCTCCCGGCGGAAGGGCGTCCAACTCGGCCAGCGCCCGGTCGAGGTCTGCCACATCGCCCCGGAACGTCCAGCGATCGAGGAAGACTTCGGCCCGGCCGATACGCGCCGCCGCCGATCCGGTATCGAGCACGAGCGCCCGGGTGTAATGGTCGAGGGCCGCCTGATAGTGACCGGAATCGCCCTGCGCGATGATCCGGGCGACGGTTCCCCTGCCAAGGAAGGCCTCGGAACTGGCAGGATCGAGCGCGACAGCGCGCCGGTAGCCCTCGTCCGCGGCACCGAAATCGGCCCGGCGGGCGGCGATGTCGGCCCGAAGCAGGTGAAGGACGACCCAATCGGGAGCGGCGGCGAGCGCGGCGTCGGCGTCGGCACCGGCTCCGCCCAGGTCGCCCGCCTCCATCCGTGCGGCAGCACGTCCGGCCAACGCCGCAATGTTCGACGCGTCGGCGGCCAGCGAACTCTCGAAGGTGGCGATAGCTTGCTCGCCGATCCCCGTCCGCTGGGCCGCTTGCCCGGTGGCGATCGCCGCCGCGACGGGGGAGGCCGGCGTTCCTCTCTCGGCTCCCGGCGTGACCACCGGTGACCGCACCGGGTACGGCGTCGTGGTCGCGATCAGGTCATCGTTGGTCCCGGTGGAGCACCCGGTCGCCAGGATCAGGACGAAGAGTCCCCAGGCGGGACAGGACGCCCCGCTGCGGAACGGACGACAACGGGCGGTCATGTCCGTGACCCATCCGGCCCACATAGTCGCATTGTCGGCCACCGTTCTCGCCCGGACAACCGGGCGGGGCCCGCCGATCCGACGGTGGCCGCTCCCCTCACGAGCAGCGACGATCCGCTTCGTCCGCGTTGCCCCACCGCCGCGCCGCTGCGATCCTGACCGCGGTGCAACCGGAACTCGACAAACCGAAAACGCCGGCGCCTACCGCAGTGGAGGATCGGATGCGACCGCGGCGACCGCTCGCGTTTCCCGTGGCCGGTCTGGAGGGGCAGCGGCGGGAGACGCTCCTCTGGATGTGCGCCCTGATCGCCGCCAATCAGCTCGGCTTCGGGGCGATCGTACCGGTGGTCCCGCTCTATGCCGAGGGGTTCGGCGTCTCGGAGTCGGCGATCGGCCTCACCATCGGCGTCTACGGTCTCGCCCGCTTCGCGCTCAACGTCCCTGCCGGTCGCCTCGCCGACCGCCACGGGCGCCGTCGTCTGCTCGCACTCGGGGGCCTTGTGACCGTCGCTGGGAACCTGAGCTGCGCCGTCGCGCCCGGTTACCTCGCCTTCCTCGGCGCTCGGCTCATCGCTGGGGCAGGGGCGGCGATGGTTCTGACGGGTGGCCAGACGGTCCTTGCCGACATCTCGGAGCCGCACAACCGCGGACGGGTGATGGCGATCTACCAAGGCGTCTTCCTCTTCGCGGTCGGCGCCGGGCCGCTCCCGGGTGGAGTCCTGGCCGCCCGCTTCGGCCTCGCCACGCCCTTCGCCGCGAACGCCGCGCTGGCCGCCGTCGCCCTCCTGGTCGCTTGGTTCCGGGTGCCGGAAACCCGTGGACTTCGGGGCGGAAGGGGCGACGGCTCGTCGATCGGGGCACCGCTCCCCCTGCGCGCGCAACTGAGTTTGCTGCGGGCGATCCCCGGCTTCGCTCTCGTCGGCCTCGTCAGCTTCTCGGTCTTCTTCGCCCGCACCGGGGCGCTCTTCAACGTCGTCCCGCTCGACGCCGAGCGGCGGCTTGGCCTCGGCCCGGACCGGCTCGGACTCGGGCTCGGCCTGATCAGCCTCGTCGGCCTCCTCCTCGCCTACCCCTCAGGCATGATGGTCGACCGCTTCGGGCGCAAGACGGTCATCGTCCCGGCCTCGCTGCTGACCGCCGGATCGATGCTCCTCTTTGCCGTGGTTCCCTCGTGGGGATGGTTCCTCGCCGCCTGCGTCGTCTGGGCGGTAGCGAGCGGGATCGGTGGCGCGGCCCCGGCGGCGTACGCGGCAGACATTGCCCCAACCGGGATGACGGCGGCCGCGCTCGGCGGTTACCGCATGATCGCCGATGCGGGCTACGTCATCGGTCCGATCCTGCTCGGCGCGATCGCAGACCTAGTGTCGCCCGCGGCAGCCCTCGCCGTGGCGGCCCTGGTGGTGACCGCCTCGGCGCTCGCGTTCGCCAGCGGTGCCCCCGAGACGCTCTCCCCGGGTATCGTCCGGGCTCGCAGCGCCGGAGACCGGGCCGGCGGTGCGGACCGCAGATCGTAGACCTGGCGTCCCGACGATTGTGCATCCTGTCCAGCGCCGTTCGTGGCCGCTCGGTTGCGCCCCTCTAGAGCGACCCGTATAGTGGCGCGACCTTCCGTACTGTCGCCTTCTTTGCCTCGGTCGCCTCCTGGAGCCGCTTGGTCCTCGGGTCGCGGAAGACCGCGGGCCCACGGCATGCTCGTACGAATCGGCAGGAGCACACCCTTGAGCGATCCCCGTTTCGCGCGCCTCGTTGCGGATGCCAGGGCCGGCCGCCTCAGCCGCCGCCACCTGCTCCACGCGGGTCTCCGCCTCGGTCTCGCCACCCCGGCCATCTCGGCGCTGATCGCGGCGGCCCCGGCCGGCGCAACGGCCGCTCCGGTCGGTTCCCGACCATCCTCATTTCGACAGGGCGCCAATCGGACCTGCACGGTCCTGATCTCGGTCGGGACGTCCGACATTGACCCGCACTACTCGTACACGACCCTCTCCTCGACCATCGCCCTCGCCGCCTATGAGATGTTGATCGGGCTCAAGGGGGAGAGCACCGAAGAGTTCGAGCCGATGCTGGCGGAATCGTGGGAAGCGAGCCCGGACCAGTCGATCTACACCTTCCGCCTCGCCCCCGGCGTTACGTTCCAGGACAGTACGCCGTGCGATGCCGAAGCCGTCAAGTCGTCCTACACCCGCTTTCTGCTCCTCGACGGTAATCCGGTCAACGTCATCAGTCGGTTTGTCGACTCCCCAGACCAGATCGAGGCCGTCGACGCGACGACGGTCCGCTTCACTCTGGGCGCACCGCAGCCGCTGTTCCTGCCGGCGATGGCGTCGCAGTACGGGCCGTCGGTCGTCAGCCCGACGGCGGTCGCCGAGAACAAGACGGACGACGACCCCTATGCGCACGAGTGGTTCAAGTCGAACGCGGTTGGCACCGGTCCCTACCGACTGGTCGAGAACACCCTCAACGAGCGGTTAGTGCTCGAGCGATTCGAGGAGTATCGACGCGGCTGGGAGGGGGAGCACTTCGACCAGATCGTCTTTCGGGTCGTGCCCGAGGGAGCGACCCGTCGCCAGCTTCTGGAGCAGGGCGAGGCCGACGTCGCCGCTTACAACGTGACGGTCGACGACCTGCAGGCGATGCGGACCAACCCAGATCTCCAGGTCGTCGAATACCCTTCGACCAACGTCGCCTGGGCGGTCATGAACGCGCCCCGCCTCAAGTCAAAGGAGGTCCGCCAGGGCTTCTCCTACGCCTTCCCCTACGAGGAGGTCGCCTCCGGCGTCTTCCAGGGGCTCCTGACCCGGAGCGGACCGATCGCCAACAGCGTGCGCGGCCACAATCCGGAGACGTTCCTTTATCAGACGGACCTCGTCCGAGGGAAGGAACTGATCCTCTCCGGCGGCTTCGCCGAGGGGGACACGTTCGACTACATGTTCGACAGCAACGACGAGCGCGAGGCGACGATCGCTCAGCTCTTCCAGGCAAACGTGGCCGAGATGGGGTTCACGTTGGAGCTTGTCGGCGTCGACTACGACACGATCGAGGGGACCATCTTCAGCGACGCACCCGCCGAGGAGATCCCGATGTTCATCGGCGGCTGGGGCTGGTGGCCGGACTATAACGACCCGTGGAACATGCTTGGGCCCAACTTCACCGAGGCGAGCCTAGGTGACGGCGGGAACGCAGGTGACTGGGTCAACCCCCGCTTCGAGGAGATCATGGCCGAGGCGGAGACCTACACCGACGAGGCCAAGCTGAAGGAGCTGATGGCCGAGGCCCAGACCATCCTCACCGAGCTCGACCCGCCGGTGATCTACTACGGCCAGATCACGCGCTATAACGTCTTGCGCGCCGATATCCGGGGTGCGATCCCCAATCCGCTCTACCTCGACGCGTTCCCCTTCTACGCGATGTCCCGAGCCTCCTCCTCCTAGCCGACGGATCGCGACGTGGCCGCCGGGTGCCACCCGGCGGCCGCGCGCCGGGGAACCGCATGCTGCTTCGCCTCGTCGTCCGGCGCCTCCTCTTCCTGGTCGTGGTTCTTTTCGGGCTCTCCATCATCACCTTCGGCCTCTCCCACGTCGTGCCCGGTGACCCGGCACGGCTGATGGCAGGGCCTCGCGCGAGTTCGAGCGCGGTTGACAAGATTCGGGAGCGGTACGGCCTGAACGACCCGCTCCCGGTCCAGTACGTCGCCTACGTCCAAGGCGTCGTCCGCCTCGACTTCGGTGACTCGTTCACCTCCCGCCGCCCGGTGCGGGACGACCTCGCCCGTTACCTGCCAGCGACGATCGAGCTGGCTCTCGCCGCCTTCCTCCTCTCGACCCTGGTCGGTGTCCCGCTCGGCGTCCTCTCCGCCGTCAAGCGCGACCGCTGGCCGGATCACCTCGCCCGCTTCGTCTCCATCTCGGGGCTCGCCCTCCCCGTCTTCTGGCTGGCGCTCATGGCCCAGTTCGTCTTTTTCGGGCGGCTTGGCTGGCTGCCGGACGGGGAGCGCCTCCCGGTCGGTACCGATCCGCCGCGAGCGATCACGTCGCTCTACACGCTCGACGCCGCCCTGACCGGAAACTGGGCGGTCCTCGGCACCGCGCTGTCCCACCTCCTGCTACCCGTCGTCGTGCTCGCCTACGGATCGCTGGCGGTGATTACGCGGATGGTGCGGGGGGGGATGCTGGAGGTGCTCGGGCAGGACTACGTCCGGACTGCGCGCGCCAAAGGGATTGCCCAGCGCGGCGTGGTCGTCCGACACGCGCTGAAGAACGCGCTCCTGCCGACCGTGACCTCGCTCGGCCTCCAGGTCGGGCTCCTCCTCTCCGGCACCTTTCTCGTCGAGATCGTCTTCTCCTGGCCGGGAATCGGCCGTTATGCGGTCGAGGCGATCCAGCGGCTCGACTACAACGCGACGATGGCAACCACCCTCCTGATCGCCGTCGTCTTCGTCCTCGTCAACCTGCTGGTCGATGTTCTCTACCTCTTTCTGGACCCCCGGATTTCCTACTCGTGAGCACCGATCCGACCGCCCCGGCTCGGTCCCCCCTCGCTCTTCCCGTCGCCGACAATGGCCGACGCCTCCGCGGCACCGACATTCGCCGCGAGCGGAGCCAACTCCGGCGTAACCTCAAGCGATTTCTCGTCGACAACCGTCTGAACCTGCTCGGGGTCGTCATCGTCGTCGGCTTCGTCCTGCTCTCCCTCTTCGGTGAGTCGATCGCCCTGCACGACCCCTATGCCCAGAACATCACCGGCGCCAAACTTCTGCCGCCGTCGTTCGACCACCCGATGGGGACGGACGAACTCGGCCGCGATGTGCTGAGCCGGATCATGACGGGGAGCCGGATCAGCCTCCAGGTGGCCGCCGTCGTCCTCGGCTTCGCGGTGGTCGTCGGCACCCTGGTCGGCGCCGTCGCCGGCTACGTCGGCGGGGTCGTCGACGAGGTGCTGATGCGCGTGACCGACCTGTTCCTCGCCTTTCCTGCCCTGATCCTGGCCATCGCCATCGCCGCCAGTCTCGGCCGTGACCTGCGGAACACGATGATCGCGCTGTCGACGGTCTTCTGGCCCTGGTACGCCCGCCTGGTCAGGGCGCAAGTTCTCTCGATTCGGGAGCGGGACTTCGTCGCTGCTGCCCAGAGCATCGGCCTCTCCGGCCCCCGCCTTCTCGTTCGCCACGTTCTGCCGAACGCGCTCTCGGTCGTCATCATCCAGCTCACGCTGGATGTCGGGTTCGCGATCCTCTCGACCAGTTCCCTCTCCTTCATCGGTCTCGGTGCCCAGCCCCCCTCCCCGGAGTGGGGCACGATGATGTCGACGGCCCGCAACTACTTCCGGGACGCCTGGTGGTACATCACCTTTCCCGGCGTCGCGCTGACGCTGACGGTCTTCGCCTTTAACGTCCTCGGTGACGGACTTCAGGATGCGCTCGACCCCCGCTCTGGCCGACGTTGAGCGGTCGCGAACCCACCGCCCGCCTTACTCCGGCTCCCCGTCCCCGGTAGCCGGTACCGACGACGATTCGGGTGAGCGGAGACGTTGCGCACCCGCGGCGGCCGCCGGTGCGTCGGTCGCCGATGACAGGTGGGGGGTTGGGTCGGCCAGCGGCAAGGTGAAGAAAAAGGTGGCCCCCGTCCCCGGCGGGCTCTCGGCCCCGATCGCGCCGCCGTGGGCTTGCACGATGTGCTTCGCGATCGCCAGACCCAAACCGGTCCCGTCGGATCGCCGTGCCTTGTCCGCCTTATAGAACCGTTCAAAAAGCCGGGGCAACTCCTCCGGAGAAACTCCGGCCCCGGTGTCGCGGACGTTCACCCGCACCATCCCGTCCTCGACCAGGGCCTCCACGGTGATCGTCCCACCCGGCGGCGTGAACTTGATCGCGTTGTGGACCAGGTTCAGCATTACCTGCTCGACCCTGGCTCGATCGGCCCTCACCCGAGGAAGGTCGACCGGGACCGCCAGGACCAGATCCAGCCGCGCCCGGTCAATCTGAGACCGGAGCCGGTCCGTCGCTCGACTGAGGAGATTCGCGGGCGCGAGCGCCTCCGGGCGGAGGGCAACCCGCCCCGATTCGAGCCGAGCCAGGTCCAGCAGCTCGTCGACGATCGCCGCGAGGCGGTCCACCTCACCGACGATGCGGTGGAGGAAGTCGCCTGCCACTTCCGGATCGTCGACCGCGCCGGCCTCGAGCGTCTCCACCAGGGCCTTGATCGAGGCGAGGGGCGTCCGCAGCTCGTGCGACACATTCGCCACGAACTCCCGCCGCACGCTCTCCAGCCGGCGCAGCTCGGTCACGTCGCGGAGCACGACCAAGCCTAAGCGCTCCCCGGGGCCGCTCAAGCGCCGCGCCGTCGCCTCCATCACCCGTCGACTCCGGCCGTGCTCGACGACCGCGACGCGGGGTCGATCGCCCCCCGTTGCCAGCGCTACTCGGAGCAGTGCCGAGAGCTCGTGGTCCCGCGAGAGCTGCACGAAGGGCTGACCAACCGGGGTGGCGACGGGCAGGCCCAGCAGGCGGAACGCCGTGGCGTTCACGCGCAGCACCGTCCCGAACTCGTCGGTGATGATTACCCCGTCCGTGAGACCGGCGAGGGTCGCTTCCAAGCGAAGGCGCGAGCGCTGCACCTCCTCGGCCGAGGAGCGGAGCTGCCGCGTCATCGCATTGAAGGCCTGACCCAACTCGGCCAACTCCAGCATCTGGGCCGGTTCGACCGCGACGTCGAGGCGGCCGGCGGCGACGGCGCGGGCTTGCCAGCGCAGGTCGTCGAGGGGACCGGCAATCCTTCCGGCGACAAAGGCCCCGACCACCGAGACGAGGGTCAAGGCGATCAGGGTGGCGATACCGACGTCCCGCTGTACGCGCCGAACGGCGCTGTCGACCTGCGCCAGCGGCACCGCGACACGGACAATCGCCCCGGGAGCGCGCTCGACCGGGGCGGCCACGAACAGGTACGCTGCCCCCCCCGAGGCGCCGTCCCGGGTCGCCACGCCGAACCCGTCCCGCAGCGCACCGGTGATCTCCGAGCGCCCGCCGCGGCTTTCCGTCCCGGCCGGGTCGCGCTCCGACTCCCCAAGCACGACGCCGTCCGCGGCGACGATCGTGACGCGGGCGGCAAGCACGACGGCCGCGCGGTCAGCGATGGGGTCCACCTCGGCGACCCCCGCACCGGCCGCGATCAACGACCCAACGTCGTCGCCCACCATCCGCGCCTCGACCGCGAGGCGATCGGCGAGGCGATCGACGTACGCGGAGCGGAGGAGCAGCGCCAGGTAGAGCCCAAGGCCGGCCATGACCACCACCACGAGGCCGGCGTAGGTGACCGCCAGGCGCCCACGCAGGGATCGCGGCAGGACACGCCGCAGCCGCCGTCGAGCGTTCGTCCGCTCCGCCGTGTCGGTCTCGACGCCGCCCGCACCCTCGGCAGGCGCCCTAGTGGGGGACGTGATCGGGATCCGGGACAAACCGGTATCCGAAGCCGCGGACCGTCTCGATCCGTCGCGGCCGACTCGGCTCGTCCTCGATCTTCTGGCGCAGCCAGCGGACGTGGACGTCGACCGTCCGAGTATCGACCGGGTAGTCGTAGCCCCAGACGCGGCGCAGGAGGGCGTCGCGCGAGAGCACGATCCCTGGATGGCGAAGCAGATGGTGGAGGAGGTCGAACTCCTTGGGCTTCAACGTCAGAGGGCGTCCGGCCAGGGTTGCCAGGCGCCGCGCCGGATCAATCGAAATGTTGTGGGCCGAGACCGTCGGCGCGGAGGGGTCGGACGACGACGACTCGACGGCCGGGGAACGCCCGTTGGACGCGGGGTTTGGGACCTGATGGGTGATCATTCGGGAACGTCGGAGCATGGCCCGGACGCGCGCGAGAAGCTCCCGCATCGCGAACGGTTTGCTCAGGTAATCATCGGCGCCGAGCTCCAGGCCCACGACCCGATCAATCTCCTCCCCTCTTGCCGAGAGGAGCAGGATCGGGACGGTCGATTCAGATCGCAGGGCGCGGCAGACCTGGAGCCCATCGATCCCGGGCAGCATCACATCGAGCACCACCAGATCGGGGCGGACCGCGCGAGCGGCTGCCAGCGCGGCGGGACCGCTGGCCGCAACCGACACATCGTACCCGTCGCGCCGCAACGAGTACCCGACGGCTTCCAGCAACGCCGGCTCATCGTCGACCAGGAGAATCCGGGTCATCGGGAGCGGCTCCGAACCGTCGACCATCCGGGTTCGTCTCACTCGCGCCGAGCTCGGCAGTTGTCGAAGACCGTTGGGATCCGGTGGCGGTGCCGCCCTCAGAGACCGATTGCTAGTATAGCCAGCGCACTGTGCGTCACCGGTGGGACGAGTGTCGACGCCGGGACGACGGGAGGGGAACCGTGCGGCACAAACGCGACGGTGTCGCATGGCATCGCTTGGCCATCTTCGCTGCTGGTGCGACGGCGGTCGGGGGCGCGGCGCTCTTCTACGCCTACGCGATCGAGCCGCGCCTTCTCCAACGCCGAAACGTCCGTGTCGGCGTGCCGGACCTGCCGCCGGCGCTCGACGGGGTCCGGATCGCGCACCTGACCGATTTTCACGTCGGTATGGCGGGAACCCGGCGCTCGACACTCCGCCGCGCGGTGGCGGTTGCCGCGGCATGGCGACCGGATCTCGTGGCCCTTACCGGCGACTTTGTCCACGAGGGGCGGTGGGAAGCGGGAGCGGCCCTGTTTGCCGGCCTCGCTTCCGCGGCGCCGACCTTTGCCGTCCTCGGGAACCACGACCACGCGGATAACGCCGCCGCCACGGCCCGGATCGTCGCCGCGCTGGAGGAGCAAGGGGTGATGGTCCTGGGCAACGAGCACCGGGCTGTGCCGCTCAGCGGGGGCCGCGGCGAACTCGTCCTGGTCGCCGTCGACGACCCGAGCCAAGGCCGCGACGATCTTGCCGCGGCGATAGCAGGTCTTCCTCCAGATCGCGAACCGCGGCGCCCGGCCATCTTGCTCGGACACGCGCCGGAGATCGTCGACCGAGCGCCCCCTGACCGGTTTGCGCTGACGCTCGCCGGCCACACGCACGGCGGGCAACTCCGTTTTTCCCCGTTCAAGCGGCGCACCCCGCTCGATCTGCCGATGATCGCCGGCGGACTCGACTCGCCCTACGCCCGAGGCGCCCACCTCGTCAACGGCAACCCGCTCTTCGTCAACAGCGGCCTTGGTGTCTCCGGCGTCCCGTTTCGCTTCCTGGCACCACCGCAGGTCGTGTGTCTCACGCTCAAGCGGGGCGTCGACGAGTCACAACCCCAGGACGCGGCGGAGCGATACCTTGCCGACCTCTCGTGAGCGGGACCTTCTGGTGGGGAAGCAAATTCCATCCCTCCCCGTGATCCGTATCAGCCGAAAGGGCGCCCCATAAGGCGCCCTTTCGCTTCACATCCGGTGCCAGAGCGGGATGAAGCCGGATTAGCGGCCGCCCATCATCTTCTTCATCGCCATCGCGGCGACGCCGGCCATCGCGGCCTTGGCGACCGGGCTCCCCATCATGCCGCCGCCGCCACCGCCGCCGCCGGTTGCGGCCGACAGAAGGTCTCCCCCCCCGCCACCACCGCCCATTCCGAAGAGGGAAGCGAGCCCACCCCCGCCGGAATCTTCCTGACGGTAACGGGCCGTGGCGCGGGCAAGCTCGCGCGGGTCATCGCTCTGCGGGGCGAAGCGGCCGCCGGCCTGCTGCTGCATCATCTGCTGCATCTGCCGCCGGTCCTGGGCCGACATCCGGCCAAACCCCGCAGCCGCGGCCTCCTCGTAATCCTGCGGTGAGAGCCGGCTCGAGACGTTGCGGTAGTTCGTCATTACCTCATCGTCGTCATAGCCTTCGTGCGGCGCACCCTGCTCGTAACGGCTCACGAAGTCGGATGCGCGCGTCCGACGCCGGTTGTCGTCGTCGTCGTCCTGGCCCCCGAAGAGACCTCCCAGCAGCTGGTCGACCATCGGTTATGTTCCTCCTTCAATCGTGTCGGAGCGGCGCGGTCGCCGCGTTCCGCGAATCCTAGGTGGCAGGAAGCGTGCCACCCACGACCGATTACCGTTCGGCGTCAGCCGGTCGGGCCTTGCTAGCCCTCACCGGTGGTCCGCGTCGAGGGCATCGATCGCCTGCCCGAAGACGCGACGGAGGATCGCGATCGTCGACGCGTACGTGGAATCCATCCCGTAGTAGGAAAGGCCGCGGGCGCCCAGCGTTTGGGCACGTGTGTAGGGCGTGTCGGAGGCGTAATGGATGACGCCAAGGTCGAGCGTGCCGGGCGTGTGGAGCCGCAGGTTGATAGCCTCCTCGGCCGGGTAACGACGCAGGTTCACGTCCTCGTAGATGGCGTCCAGATAGGGCCCGGCCTCCATCTCGACGACGGTGTAGTTCTCTCGGTAGTAGAAATCGAGGTACCCCTGGTTCTGGAGATAGGTTCCCTTGACGGTAACCGCCTTCTGGTTGTCGAGGGCCGCTCCGTAGACGAGGAACGGGGCGAGGTCGGCGTAGGCGAAGCAGTTGTCGAACCAGTAGGTGTTTCCGGAGTGCTCGTCGTAGACGACGTCGGCGATCATCACGTCGCCGATCCTGCCGTTCAGGGTGGCCGCCTTGCCGAGGACGTAGACGCCCCGCAACTGGTCGGTGCTGATCCCGACCTGGGACATGATGTGGTAGGCGGCCAGCCCGAGCGGGTAGTTGACGTTGACAATCACGGCGTCCGACGATCTCGGGTCGAGCGGCTCCCCGGTCGCGCTCCGCAGCCGTGGGTCGAACGACGCCGGATCGAGCGCGGCGAGCTCGATAATCTGGATCCCGACGTCGATCGCCCCGACGGGGTCGAGGTGCCGGATACCGACCGTGCGCTCCTCCTCCACCCGCTGCTCCCGCTCCCGCTCCCGGTGGGGGTCGGCGAAGAACGAGCGGCCGGCGAAATAGAGCAGATTCTCCCAGGATGACCGCGTCTCCCCGGCCTCCAGCTTCGCCAACTCCTCGCGCAGCTCCCCCGAACCGTGCCCGCGGACGTGCGCGATCAATTCCTCTTTCCGTCGGCGCGCGCTGCCGGAGAGGACGTTGACGATCGAGTGGGTGTTCGAGGAGACGAAGTAGAGCGGCCGATCGGCGAGACCCGCTTCGAGCATGTAGCGCGCGGCCGGCGCCCACCACTGGCGGGTGGCGCGCGCGTAGCCGAGGTGGCTGCCGCCGACCATGCGCAGGGAGTAGCGCTTCCGCTCGGCAGTCATCTTCGCCAGGTTGGGCCAGAGGGCGTCGCCCCACACCGCCCGCAGGCGCTGCCAATCTCCGGCGGCAAGAAGGAGCCGTTCGCCGATGCGTTCGAGGCTCGCCCCCGTCGGCACCACCCCCGCCACCGCCCCCGCAATCGTGTCGCGGAGGGCCTCGTCGCTCGTCAGGATGCGGTGGAACTTGTTCCACTCGATCTGGTAAGCGACGATCGTCGGAATCAGGTCGTCCAGGTCGGAGGCGGAGGCGATGTAGGCAGCCAGTACCCCGCCTCCGTCGTAGAGCCAGCGCCGACGCCGGCCCGGCGCCGTCACCCGCTCCCAGTCGTCCATCCCCTGGTAGCCGGCGCGGCCGAAGGCGCGAGCCGACTGACCGAGGACGATCTCCCGGACGTCGACGACGCAGGCCGGCAAACGCTGCGTGGAGTAGATGAACGCGTTCATGTCGGGCGCCCGCTCGGCGGCTCCGGCGTGGAGCGAGGCGGAGGCGGTGAGGTGCGCCGGCTCGAGGCTCGATACCCCAACGGCACCCGAGCTCTGGAGCAGGGTCGTGTAGGTGCGGACGTAGAGGTCGACCTCGCGCTTGCCGGGTCCCGCGCGGTGGCCGTTCGAGGTCGCCGTCGCGGCCTCCAACGGCGTCGACTCCCCAGGGAAGAGCTCCGCCCGCTCGCCCCGAAATTCTCGCTGGTGGGGAGCCGTCGAACTTTCCACGGACCGCCTCGATCCCGTCGTCGTGGTACCGGCTGGATCGAACATCGCGCCTCACTCGTGATTCCAGTATAGGCGAGAGGCACAAGCGGTCGGTGTCAAAGCGGCGTTGACGGGCAGCCAGTCGCTACCTAGCCACACCGGCAGTTGTGCCACGGATCGAGAACGCGGTATCCATCCCTCCGTTGGAGGGCCGCCCTTCGGCGCGCCACGCTCCGCCGTTTCGTCCTCCTCATGTCAGGATTTGCGCTCCGTCATGTCCGACCCACACGCCGGCAATGGCCGCTTCGAGCCACGCCCTGCCGGTGGCGCCCGACCGCCCGTTCCGACCTCCGCCAACGGTCACGGTGGCGGAGGCCGGTCCCCCGACGCTCCTACTCCCTCGCCAGCGGCGGAGGGGAGGTCGCGGCGCCTGCAGTGGAGCGCCGTCGTTCGCGGGGCGCGCACCACCTGGCGATCGACCGCTCAAGTACTCCGGCTCGTCTGGTCGACAAGCCAACTGCTGACGCTCTCCTTGGCGGTTGTCACGCTGCTGCAAAGCTTGGTCCCGGCTGCCCAGGTGTGGCTGGCGGGACGCCTCATCCAGGAGGTGGCGGACGGCATCGCCGCCGGCGCCGCCGCCCGCGACGCATACGTCGACCGGGTCGTCGTCCTGGCACTGGTCCAACTCGGCCTCTTGCTGGCGGCGAGCCTGCTGCAGACAGTCGGGAACATCAGCCAGCAACTGCTGCAGGAGCGGCTGGCGATCCACGTCCAGCTCTTGATCATGCGCCACGCCAACACCCTCGACCTCGCAGACTTCGAGAACGCCGCCTACTACGACCAGCTCCAGCAGGCACAGCGGGAATCGGCGAACCGGCCCGTCCAGATGGTCTCCCAGGTCTTCAACCTGGCGCGCTCGGTCGTCACCTTCGGCACGTTGCTCGCGTTGCTGATCGGCCTCGGGCCGATCGTCGCCGTTCTGACCCTGCTGGCTCCCATCCCCGCCTTCATCTCCGGCTCCCGCTACGGCTGGTGGGGCTTCCAGCAGATGCGCCGGCAGTCGCCCACGCGGCGCCTGCTGACCTACTTGACCAACCTGCTGACGACGGACGAGTACGCGAAAGAGATCAAGCTCTTCACCCTCGGCGACCACTTCATCGATCGGTACGAGCGGGTCTCCGCGGAGTACTACGCCGCCACCCGCTCCCTCCTCCTGCGCCGCTACTGGGCCGGTTTCGCGTGGGGCGGTTTGACCACGCTCGCCTCGTCCGGCACCTTCCTCTACGTCGCGGTGCTGGCCGTACGGGGTTCGATCTCCCTCGGCCAGTTAACGGTCTTCACCGGGGCGGCGACCCAGGTTCAGGGGGCCTTCCAAGGGATCCTTGGCGGTTTCCAGGGGATCTACGAGCACGGGCTCTATCTCTCGACGCTCAACGACCTGCTCGAACGGGCTCCGCAAATCGCCCCGCCCGCGCGGCCGGCCCCCGTCCGGCGCCCCTTCCGAACGGGGATTGAGTTCCGCAACGTCAGCTACCGCTACCCCGGACGCGAGGAGGCGGCGCTGGACGACGTCTCGTTCACGATCGCTCAGGGGGAGACGGTCGCCCTCGTTGGCCGCAACGGAGCCGGCAAGTCGACGATCGTCAAGTTGCTCGGCCGGCTCTACGACCCGGACGCCGGGCAGATCCTGGTCGACGGGCGCGACGTGCGGGAGTACGACCCGGCCGCGCTCCGCCGTGAGTTTGGCGTCATGTTCCAGGACTACGCCGCCTACCAGCTGAGCGCGGGCGAGAACATCGGGGTCGGCAACGTCGACAGCTACGCCGACTCCCCGGCGATCGCCTCGGCCGCCGAGCGGGCCGGCGCCGACGGGGTGATCCAGGGGCTCCCGCAAGGGTACGAGACGACGCTCGGCAAGTGGTTCGAGGGGGGGCACCAGCTCTCCGGTGGCGAGTGGCAGAAGGTGGCACTGGCGCGCGCCTTTATGCGGGACGCCCAGATCCTGATCCTCGACGAGCCGACCGCGGCCCTCGACGCTCGGGCCGAACACGACCTCTTTGCCCGGCTGCGAACCCTGACCGAGGGCAAAATGGCCCTCTACATCTCCCACCGGTTCTCGACGGTCCGGATGGCGGACCGGATTCTGGTCCTCGAGCGGGGCAAGCTCGTCGAGCAGGGGACGCACGAGGTGTTGATGGCGCGAGACGGACGGTACGCGGAATTGTTCGAGCTTCAAGCCGCAAGCTACCGGTAGTCGCCGGCGGGCGGCGATCGGGTCAGCCGACCCCCGTTGATCGACGGGATCGATACCGGGGTCACCGTTCCGGCCACGGCGGCCGTCTGGCTCGTGCCCGAGCGGCTACGGGAACCGGGAAACCGGCGGCGCTTCGCTCAGACCGAACGATACGGACGCGGGGGGCCGGTGTAAGGGTGATCGGGGCACGTCCTGTTTCCGGTCTACACCCCCCCGAATCGCCGCCGCGTGCGGTCGATCACCGCCCCAAGCAGCACCGCTCAGCCGAAGCTCCTACGCGGGGCGGTCGAGATGGGCGGCCGATCGGCAGCCCCAACTGTCTGCCAACTCTTGGAATCCGGCGAAGAGAGCGCCGAATGCACCCCGCAGATCACTCCGATCGCTGACCCGCTTCCCCCCACGCTCTCTGTCAGGACCCGTCCCGGACGTAGGCGATGCCGTCCTCCAGGCGCATCGGGGGCCGACCGATCAGGTCCGCCGTGGCGGAGTTTTCCGAGGCGTTGTCGAGGGCGAGCATTTTGAGCTGCTCCTCGGTGACGGGTGGACGCAGCGCCTTCGGCAGCGGCTTAGAGAGCTTCACGATCGGCATCATCACGCCGACGGGGATGTGAACCTTCCGCTTTCGCTTGCCCAGCTCGGCGGCGATCACATCGAGCATCGCCTCGTAGGCGTACGTCTGACCGCCACCCAGCTCGTACATCTGCCCGACCGTCGTGGGGTTGTCGAGGGCGCGCGCATACGCCTCGGCCACTTCGCCGACCGCGACCGGCTGGAATTTGCTCTTTCCCGAGCCGACGACCGGGATCACCGGCGCAAGCCTCACGAGCGCGGCGAGGGTGGTCACGAACTCGTCGCCGGCGCCGAAGATGACGGACGGGCGAAAGATCGTCCAGGGGATGCCCGCCCCTCGCACGGCCTGCTCGGCCTGCCACTTCGCCTCGTAGTAACCGTAGTGGGGGTTGTGATGGGTTCCCATCGCGCTCATGTGGAGGAAGCGCCGGACGCCGGCTCGTTTCGCCGCCGCGACGACGTTCACCGTCCCCGCCCGGATCACCCCGTCGAACGTGGTGGTCCCTTCCTCGGCAATGATCGCGACGAGGTGGACCACGGCCTCGCAACCGTCCATCGCCCTCGCCAGCGTGTCCGGCTTCGTGACGTCTCCCTCGACGATCTCCACGTCGCTCCCGGCAAGCGCCGCATGGCGCGCTCGGTCCCGCACAAGGAGACGGAGGGGCCGCCCCTGCAGCTCGCGGCGGATGGCGCCGCCGACGAAGCCGGTTCCGCCGGTTACGAAAACGCGGCCGGTGGTGCCGGCCGCGGGGCTGCTCTGCAACGACGAATCCATGGCGGCGCTCCCTCCGATGCGGGTGCAACCCCGGCGTGGCCCGCTGGCGGGACGAGGTTCCCGCCCGGGCCGCGCCGAAGCGACCGCCCCCTACTTGATCTCGGCCGCGGCCTGGGCGTAGGCCCGCAGCTTCTCCGAGTCGACCGCGATCGCGTTGCGACCCAACGATCGGACAATTCCCTGCTCTTGGAGCTCGAGCAACTTGCGGGTGACGGTGACGCGGTTGGAGCCGATCATGTTGGCCAGGCCCTGATGCGTCAAGGGGAGGGAGATCGCCGTCATCCCGTCCGCGGTTGGCCGGCCGAACCCCTTCGCCAGGGTCAACAGGGTCGTCACCAGGCGAACGGAGGTGTCGCGGACGAGGAGGTGCTCGACGAGCGTCTGGAGCTCTGTCAGGCGCCGCGTCATACCGGCGACGACCGCCGAAGCCAGTTCCGGCGACTCTGCGATGAGACCGGCCAGGTCGTCCGCCTCGACGATCGAGAGGGTGGAGTCGACCAGGGCCTCGGCGGCGGCGCCGGTCGAGAGGCCGTCGTACCCGTCCTCCTGGGCAAAGACCGTGTTCGGGCCGAGCAGACCGAGGTTGATTGCGCGCCCGTCCGGAAGCGTCTTGTAGAGACGCACAAAGCCGGCGCGCACGATGTAGACGAGACCGCCGCCACGGCCCGGGCCGAAGATCTCCTGGCCCTTGGCGAAGGTAACAGAGCTCGGCCGCCCCGGCCGTGTCCGGCCGTTACCCGGCGCCGACCCCGCACCGCCGCCGAGGTGGCCGCCGCCGGTGCTCCGGCCGTTGCGGGGGACGGCCGGTGCGGTCGGGGTCACGACCCGACCGCTCGGCGCCGGTTCGCCGGTGCGCCACCAACCTGGCGCTGTCACGGCCAGGGTTCGGGCGGAGCCCCCATCACGAGCGGCAAACTTCATCGTGAGTCTCCTCCGCAGCACACCGCATCGCTTCTGGGCGCTGCCGACGTCCCGTCGCGAGCAAGGCGGCAACCAATCGCCCTACTCTTCACGCCCTGAAGTCTAGTCACCGAATCGCCGTCTGTCAAGGATTTGCACAGAAAGTCCGCGTATCGGTGCATCACCTGTGCAAACGGTGGGCAGCCGCCATTGTGGGGACTGCCGGCATCAAGTCCTCATCCGCACTTCGAATAACGCGCGCGGATGGTTGCTGGATCATCGACAGCGGTCGAGACTTGTTCTATCTGGCTTGGTTTCGGTCAAACGACCGCGCGTCGGTTGGCCGCGGCGTTGGACCGGCCATGTGGTTGCCTTGAAGGCAAAAGCCGGGCATGAATATTGGTCTCGGGGAGCAGTTCAACCGGGGCGTGACATCCTAGCAGCGAATCGCGATCGTCAGAAAGTGCGTCCCAAGGCCTGATCCCACGGCTGGGGAGCAGCTACCCGGATCACCTCGTCCTCGTTGTCGCGGACGTAGAGGTACAGGTGGGCAAAAAACTCCGCTTCGGGCAGCGGGTAGGTGGGGTTGATGCAGAGGAAGGGATACGGCCACGGCGGCGCAACCCCGGGAGCGGAGAGCACCTCGATCCGCTTGCCGACGCGGAGACGGTAGGTGACGCCCGGATACCGACGGGACGGGAGATCGAGATGCCCGCTCCGGCGCAACCGGGACCAGAGATCGTCGCCGAGCGTGAGGCGCGCCACCTCTTCCGCGCGGCGCCGCGCCTCCCGATAGTCCCGATGGGTGAAACCGAAGCCGGCCGTCCGTTTTGGGAGGTGATCCCACCGGTGGCGCCATGGGCGCTCGACGCCGGAAGACTCGCTCGGCTCCGGCGGCAACTGCCGCGTCGGAGCGGGTTCGACCACCAGCCGGCGCCAGGCGGCGCCGAAGCGCTCCCAGAGCCTGCTCGGTTCTTCGGCCATCCGCCGCCCCGCTCCGACCGCGCAGTCCGCCCCTACCCGCCGGCGATCGGCGCCACGATCTGGTACTCCTCGGCCTGGGGATCGAAGGCACCACGGTCGAGGACGTGGACGCCGTCGACCTTTTTCGAGACGGCGCAACCGCTGTCGCGGGCCTCCCGCAGAATCCGCTCCGCTTCGGCGACGCCGGCGCGCGCTTCCTCGGTGTCGATCGTCTCCCACTCGACGAGCTGGTGTCCGCGGCGGTTGGCGACGATGATCCGACCCATAACGGTCTCCTTGCCGGTCCCGGAACGCTGGACGCCCGAGGGTTTCCCCTAGGGGGAGGATATGCTACGTGTCCCGTCTCGCGATGGCAAGCGCGGCGTGCGGTCCCCGGCGCTCCGCGGTCAGCGCGCGCCGCCTATGCGGGCCCTGCCTTCGGCGGCACTGGATCGAGCAAGGGCATGCGAGACGCAATCATCCCGGAGGACAGCGTCCGGCCGACGCCTCAGGCCTCGGCCACACCGCACCAGTCGGCGACGGCGAGCGCGATGACCTTGGTCGCCGTCGCCAGGTCGGCGAGCGACACGTGCTCGTCCGCGTGGTGCGCGACGCGAACATCGCCGGCTCCGTACATGACGCACGGGATGCCGCCGACGCGGACAAAGTGCCGCATGTCGGCGCCGTAGGTCGCGGCCTCGATCGGCGGCGGGTCGCCGACGATGGCGGCGTGCGCCCCGCTCAGGAGGCGCGCCAGCGGCGCGTCCCTCGGCACCTCGGCCGGGGCGAACTGCCCCCCGAACCACTCGACCGCCGGAGGATGCTCGTTGAGGTACGGATCCGTCGCCGCCGCGGCGGCGACTTCGTCCCGGAACAGATCCCGGAACGCGTCGAGATCCTCTCCCGGAACGAGCCCGGCTCGGCCCTCGGCCTCGAGCCACTCCGGCACGGAGGACGGCCACGACCCGGCCCGGAGGACGCCGATGTTGACCGGCACTTTGTTCGCGATCGGCGCGTACAAGGGGTGATCGATCGAGGCGTTCCGGCGGGCCTCGAAGGCGAGCAGTGCTCGATGGAGGACGTGGAAGTTCTCGATCGCGCTCACCCCTTCGTCGCGGACGCAGGCGTGGGCGGAGCGGCCGGGGACGCGGAGGCGGAACATCAGGGAGCCGCCCTGCGCCACGATCACGGCCAGCCGGGTCGGCTCGGTGATGATGGCGCCATCGGCACCCCCGCCGCGGAGCACCGCCGCCAACGCGCCCGCGCCACCGTCCTCTTCGGAGATCGTGCTCTGGACGGTGACGTCACCCCGTGGCCGGTAGCCGGCCGACCGGAGGGCGGCCAGGGCGATCAGGTGGGTGACCAGACCCCCCTTCATATCACAGGCGCCGCGGCCGTAGAGCCGCCCGTCGACGATGTCGCCGGAGAACGGGGGATGGGTCCAGGTGCTGGGGTCGCCCGTCTCGACCGTGTCGATGTGGGCGTTCAAGATCAGTGATCGGCCCCCACCAGCGCCAGGGAGGCGGCCGATGACGTTCGGGCGCCCCGCGTACGACTCGTGGAAAGTGACGTGGTCGGCGTAGGGTGCGAGATCGGCCGCGTCCGGCTCCCACACCTCCGTCTCCAGTCCGTCCGTTCGCATTCGCGCCGCCACCACCTTCTGGGCGGCACCCTCCGACCCGGTCAGGCTCGGCACGCGAACCAGCGACCGCAGCATTTCCGCCGCGTCCTCCGCCAACCCGTCGACCGCGCGTCCGACGCGTGCCGCCAGATCCGCCCTGGCGGCGGGGTCCATCCCTTGCGCGTCCTCCACCTGCCCTCTCCCTCTCGCCGTTGCCGCGCCCGGCGCGGTGTCGTCTTCGCTTCGTCGGGCGGTGCCAGAAGCGCCCCCGAAGCGCGGAATCGGCCGGGTGGCATCGATTCGCCGCCCGGCTACGATACTGCGCTGGCGCCGACCGTGGGGCGACCGTCCGGTACGCTGCGCCCAAGGTCGTGCAGCCCGGCCGGCGGCGCGACAGGAAGCGGGGCCGCGGAGAGCGCCGCCAGATCGGCCCGCATCCCGTCGGCTGCGAGCCGGTCCCAAAGCGCGCGGAAGGCGAGATAGTGCTCGCGGCGGCCGGCGTGCTGCCGCCCCAGCAGCGCGATCAGGCCGCGGCGGGGATCGTCCGGCGGTGGACGCATCGCCGAGGCGGTGATCGCAGCGTGTTCACGGCTCGGCGCCTCCGCTAGAGCGTCGCCGACGGCGGCTGCCTGCTCCCCGGCGACCGCGGCCAATTCGTCCTCGATCAGACCGATCCGGACGTCGTGGTCGTGGATGGCGCCCAGCTCCTCCTGGATCTCCTTGACCCGATCGATCTGCGTCGCTCCCTCCTTGCCGAAGACGGCACGGAACAGCTCCAGTGTGTAGCGCAGCCGCTTGGCAGCGATCCGGAGATCGTGCAGCGCCTCCACGGCGTCCTCGCGGGGGACGATGGGCCCATAGGAGTAGTACTCGGCCATCTTGACGGCAAGGATCCGCCGCGCGTTCTCCGCCAGCGGGGCATCGGGAGCGAGGTCATCGACCGGCCAGGCCCGGCTCATGGTCTCACCTCCCCGGCAGACGCGTCGCGGCCCGCCACCGCGTCGGCGTGGGGAGGACCGGGCGGCGGCGCGGCGAGCGCGCCGAAGCGGCGCTCCGCCTCCCGCGGCACGCCCCGCTCCGCCAATCCGGCCAGGAAGCGCTCCATCTCCGCCCGGGCCATGACCCGCTCCCCCTCGATCCGAACCATCAGCCGGTCGATACCCGGCCGCTCGGCGGCGGGCGCCGACTCCCGCTCCGCGGCCAACGCCTCGAGGAGCACGTCCCGGTCGCGCACCTCGCCGAGGGCGCCGGTGATCTCTTTGGCGGCCGTGTGGAGCGGGCGGAACCACGAGGCAGGGAAGCAGTCCGCCGCGACGTCCATCGCCGCCCGTAGCCGACGGGAAGCGACCCGAACGGCGTGGACCCCCTCGATATCCTCCCCGGCGAGGGCGACCGGGACCGCCTTCCAGACCTCACCCCACCGCTGCCCGATCAACGCCCTCATCGCCGAGCGGTAGCTCTGCCCGGGATCGAGGCGGACCTCGGACCCCTTGCCCTTCTTCGGCTGCACGTGCCCTCCCGGCACGGCGGCAACCGTGACTCCGTGTTTCGCGTTGGCGATCGTCGCCATCGTTATCCTCCCGCCGTCACTGACAGCGGCCCGTCGGCTACGCCGGTCACCCCGATCGCGGATCGCCCGCCACCGAGTGCGTCGAGCAGCAGACCGGTCCGGATACCGCTCCGCGCCACCTCGATCCGTTCTGGCTGGACGCGGTCGACCAGGGCGGCAACCATCGCGATCCCCGCCGGCAGCACCCGCGCTCGGGCCTCCTCGATCCCCAGGCGCCGGGCCAGATCGGCAGCCAAAACCCGCTCGCTCTCGCTCAGCACGGCATCGATCGTCGCCGGCCCGATGGCGCGATCGTCGGGCACGAGGCGGGCCAAATACTCCCCCGTGCCGCCGACCACGAGCAACCGCAGCGCCGACCCAACCGGCACACCCAGGTCGGCGATCATGGGCGCGAACGCCGACGCCGCGGCGGCGCGGCAGGCCGCGAGTTCGCCGCGGCCAGGGGGATCTGACGGGGTCAGCCGATCTGCCAGCCGACCGGACCCGACCGGCAGCGAGCGCGCGCCGCGAATCTGCCCCCCTTCCGCCGAGATTAGCTCCGAACTGGCGCCCCCGATGTCGGTGACGAGCACGCTCCCGGAAACGTCGGACGTCGCCGCCAGGCCCCGGAAGGTGAGCGCGGCCTCCTCGTCGCCGTCGATGATGCGGACCTCGATGCCGGTCTCGCGACCGACGCGCTCAAGAAAGGCCGGTCCGTTCGCCGCCGCCCGCGCCGCCTCGGTGGCCACCGCCACCACCCGCTCCGCGCCCTTCACGCGGGCCTCGCTGGCAAAACGGAGAAGCGTCGTCATCGCCGCCTCGATCCGGTCGTCCGCCAACCGTCCCGTCGCGTCGAGGCCGGTCCCGAGGCGAACGGTCTCCGAGAACCAGGCGAATTCGTCGAGACCGTGGTCACCGCGTGGCCGGCCCACCGTCATCTTGATCGAGTTGGAGCCGATGTCGATCGCCGCGATCGTCGGGGCTACCGTGGAGCGCCCGGAATCACCGCTCATCCTTCGTCCACCTGTTCCGCTCCAGACCGCCGTGCGGCCGAGCCGAAGGCTGCTCTCGGATCGGTCCTTTGCACCCTGCGGCATCGAGGATCGGACCGCTATCCCTCACGCGGGGATCGGATGATATGATACCCGCTCATCTTTCGTAATGATTTTACCTTTCGTCCCGCGTTGTCGGAATCAAGTCTTTGCCAAGGTGAGAAGACGGACGCCGGGCGGGACGTTGATCGGGGAGAGCATCGACGATGGCCAACGATGCCAAAGCCGCCGACTCGGTCGAAACGCTCCTTCGCCGTTCGGCGGATGTAGAGCGGCGGCTGCTGAAGCGGGAGCGGCGCGCTGAGCTGGAGGTCGAGGATCGGCGGAGGCGGCTCGCCGAGGAGCAGGCGCGCTTGGATCGAGCTCTCGCTCGGGTGGAGCGGCGCCGGGCGGAGCTTGCCGTCGCCGTCGCGGAGCTTCGGTCTCGCCAGGCGACTCGGGCGGCGGGTCCCGGCTCGGCGGAGAGCATCGGAACGGCACCGATCATCGCCCGCTCGGAGCCTGGAAAAGCCGCCGTAATCGGGAGAGACGCCGACCCAACGATCAACCGGACGTCCCGGGGTGAGGGGATGACCACGCCCTAGCGCGACGATCCGCGCGCTCGGCCGTCAGCCCGCGCGCGCCGCCAGTCGGTCGGTTGCGCTCCAGAAGCGGTCCATCAACCCCGCCTGCTCGCCCGCCGTCATCGGCCGCGGCTGGTGGAACTCCTCGATCTCGACCCCGTGGCAGCGGAGCCCAACGACGCGACCGCCACGGATGGTCAGATCGAGGACGTAGCCGGAGCGGACCTCCGCGCTGAACATCTGGTCGAAGACGAAGTTACCCGGCGAGTAGATGATCGGCCGCCCCTTGTAGACCTCCATCCCCTGGATCACGTGGGGATGGAGGGTGACAACGAGCGTCGCCCCGGCGTCGACTGCGGCACGGGCGGCGTCGACGACCCAGCCCGGTGGCACCGCGACGTACTCCCGCCCCATGTGGAAATACGGGATGACGACGTCGGCCTGTCCGGCGGCGGCGGTGATGTCGGCCAGAACCTGGTCGCTTACGTAGGGGTTCGTCCCCGGACGAGTCGCGGTGGCGGCGGCATCGAAATCGAGCACACCCGTCTCGATGCCGGGCTCAATCTCCCGGTTGGCGGTGACGCCGTCCACGCCGAGCAGGGCAATCGTCCTCCCCTTGACGGTGGTCGACCAGGGAGCGCGGGCCTCGTCCAGCGTGCGCCCCGCGCCGAAGTACGGGACCCCGGCCCCATCGAGGGCGTCGACGGTGTCGAGGAGCCCCTGCAGGCCCCACCCTTCATCGCTGTAGACCGAGTGGTTGTTCGCCAGCGTGACGGCATCGATCCCGGCGAGCTTGAACCCGTCGAGCATGGACGGGTCGGATACGAACGCGGTCGAGTGGGGATCCGCCGGCTGAGAAAGCGTGCTCGAGAGATTGCCCTCAAGGTTGGCGAACGTCAGGTCGTAGCCCGAGAGCAGGGGAGCAACCTTTCGGAACGGACGGGTGAAGTCCCCGTACTTGACCATGTGCTGGTGCACGTTCCGCCCGGGGACGATGTCGCCGGCCACGCCGATCCGGAGGGTCGGCTCCCCGTCATCCTCCCGATCGCGGAGGGGATCGGCAGTACCGATCGAGAGGACGTTGACGCGGAAGTCGACCTCGTCGAGCGGCACGAGGGCCACGCCGCCCGGCCGCTCGGTCAGCGCAGCGACGAGCGCGTCGTAGTCGGCTACGGTCGCGATCGGCTGCGCGCCGGGGAAAGCTTCGCCCTTCAGCGCCAGCGGCTCGACGGCCAGCGAGACGGGAGAACCGACCCGGCGCCACCCGTCGACCTCGCCGCGCAGCAGCCGCACGGGGTCGTCCGGTCCCACGCCGAAGAGCGGCAGGCGCGGCGACGTGACCAGGGCCATCCCGTCGGGCACGCCACCCCGGGGTGCGGGGGTGGGGACGGGGGCGGTGCCGATCGAGATGCGGACCCGGCGGGCGGGCGGCGAGGCGACCGGGGCAGTGGGGGTCGACGGCGGCGTCGACTCTGCAATGCCCACCGCCCGCACGGCCGGGCGCGGCGGCGGGGAGCCGTTACCGGGCGCGCCGCGTCCGATCGCGGCGCTGGCCGCGGCGACCGCCAGGGCGCCAGCGCCGAGGAGCACCGCGCGGCGATCAACGCGTCGTCGCGCGGTGCTCTCCGGGGTGAGTGGCTGCCCGTCGAGCGGGAACGTCTCGGAAGACATCGGCCGCTACCGCGCTTCGGGCGGATAGTCTTCGAAATACCCGACGATGGCGTTCTCGTAGGCGGTCACGATCGCGGCCCGGCCCGCTGGGCTGGCCAGGACGGGCGCGTCGTACTCGCTCGAGATGAAGAGCGTCTCCACGATTGCACCCGGCATCCGGCTGCCGACGATCTTTCTCTCGGGCACGTCCGGCCCCGTCATCACGAAGTGGTCGAGCATGGAGTGCTCGTTGTCGACGTTGGCGGTCGTGTCGGGGAGCACACCCCGCTCCGGCCACGGAAGCTCGTAGCCGATCGAGCTCAACTGTTCGCTGAGCTGGCGGTAGGCGCGCGCCGCGAAGTCGTAGTTCCGGTCCCCGAACGGCCGCTCTTGAGTGAACCACGTCTCGTGGCCCCGCGGCTCCGAGGTCGAGAAGCCGTTCACGTGCATCGAGACGAGGAGGTCCGCGCCGGCATCATTGCAGACGTTGATCCGGGCTTGCAGCTCATCGAGCGTGCCGAAGCTGTTCTGCCCGGGCTGACCATCGGGATTCGGCCGGTCGTCGCGGGCCGTCTTGCCGTCGCCGTTCACGTCCCGCATGCCGGCGTTGACCGCCACGTCGTCGCGCCGCGTCATCACCACCTCGTAGCCGCGCAACTTCAAACGCGCCTCCAGGTCCCACGCGTGCTGGAGGACCAGGATCGACTCGTTCATCTCCGGCGCGGCATCGGTCAGCACCCGCTGGAAACCGAGATCCGGCCCCCCATGTCCCGGATCGAGGCAGACCACCGGCGGGCGCGTCCCCGCGAAGGCGCTGCCGGCCGTGGGGGAGGCGACGGCGGGCGGGACGAGTGCCAGCTGGGGCAGGGCCGCGGGAGTCGCCGGCGCGGGGGAGGCGGCCGGCCCGCCGCCGGCGGCTACCCAATTCTCCCCAGCCGGCGGATCGCCGCCGGCCGCTCCGAACAAGCGCCCCCCGGCCAGCGCCAGGATGGCGAGCCCCGCGATGAGGACCGCTCCGAGCACGACCAGACCACGCGGCATCCCCGTCTGCCGTGGGGCGGAGCGCGGCATCCGCGGCGCGGGCTTTCGAGCCACGACGAGCTCGGGCGAGGCGATGGCGCGAGCCGGCCCCGCTACGGGCGCGGGCGGCACGACGGGCGCGGGCGGCGGCGCCGTGCGAGAGCGGCGTCGCTCCTGGAGTGCTCGGCGCTCTTCCGGGGAGAGCCGCCGCCCTGGCGGGGCGACGACGGAGGGCGTCCCGTCGACGGGCGAGACGATCTCGCGGCGGGCACGGCCGCGCCCGGTTGCGTCACCCCCCGGCGGCCGCGCACCGCGCCGAAACGAGGACGAGAAATCCTGGTTGCGGCCGAGCGTGTTCGCCATCGCCCCGTCCTTCGCGATAGCCCGTCCAGAGGGCTATCGCGGCGCGGCTCACCCGGGATGCGCCGCGAAATACTCGACGATCGCCCCCTCATACGCGCCCACGATCGCCTCCATGGCGGCGTCGGTCACAACAAAGGCCGCGTCCTCGTCGTTGGAAAGATACAACCCTTCGACGATCGCGCCCGGCATCCGGCTCGGCTTCCGTCCTCCGTTCCCCGGACCGAGGACGAAGAAATCCTCTGTGCCAAGGCCATGGTCCTGGGCTGGGTAACCACCCTCCGCCATGCTCGGCCCAAGCCGCTGGTGGATGGCCGAGGCGAACGCCAAGCTCCGATCACTGAACGTACGCTCTCGGTTGTACCACACCTCGTACCCCTCCAGGAACTCGTTCTCGGCGCTGTTGTAGTGCATTGAGACGAGCAGATCGGCGTTTGCCGCGTTGCAGGTGTTGATGCGCGCCTGAAGGTCGTCCGCCTCGTCGCTGGTCGCCTCTCCGTCCGGCGGGGCGACCTTCCCGTCGCCGTTGATGTCCAAGTTTCCCGGGTTCGCCTCGACGTCCGTCGTGCGCGTGTAAACGACCTCAATGCCGCGGGCTTGCAGACGCGGCCCAAGGGCGAGCGCGTGGGCAAGCGTGAGATCCTTCTCCTGCAAAAAGCTCCCATCGTTCCGCTCGCGAATCTTGCCGCGATCGCTGCCGCCGTGCCCCGGATCGAGGCAAACCACATTCCGGCCGTCGGGGGCGACTTCCTCGGTGAGCTGCGGGGAAGGACCGGGGGTCGTCGGCGGAGTCGCGGGCGGCGCGGTCGGCGGCGGCGTCGGAAGCGGCGCGGAGGTCGGAGCCGGTAACAGCGCCAGGCGCTCATCGCCATCGGCCGCGAGACGAATGCCGACCACCACGAGCGCGAGCGTCAGGGCCGCCAGGATGGCCAAGCCGCCAACGAGCCGGTCCCGTCGCCGCCGCAAGCGCCGCTCAGTCACCGTAAGCCACCGCGTCGTCGAGGGGGTAGATCGGGCGGCGGACGCGGTGGTACGGGAACGCGGCGAGGTTCGAGCTGGACAGCCCGGACGTCTCGACCTCGATCACCGCCGCCGCCAGCGGCTCGAAGGCCGCGCGAAAGTGGACGCTCGACTTTACCGCCAGCACGCGGCGCGCGGTCGGCTCGACCCCGACGGATCGGAACAACTCGGGGTCGATCGCCGGCGCCCGTCGCTCGCAGACGACGACATCGACTCCCCCGACCGAGAGCAGGGCCGTCCGTCCCAGCCGGGTGGGTCCGCCGCTCGCCATCGGGCCGCGGGCAGTGAAGACGCCGTCCGTGAGCCGGAGGACGCGCGCCTCGAACTGGATTACGTTGGCGCTGTCGCCGCCCAATCTGAAGGGAACACAAAAACCTTCCCCCGCCGCGATCGCGAGGGCAACCACGGTCGGCTCGGCGAACGCGGCGTACGCCGCGCCGGGAACCCTCCGGGCGATCAGCCGGCCGAGGAGGGCCGTGCCGGTTCCGGCGGCGCCGGCGCCCGGGTTGTCTCCAACGTCGGCCAGGACGACGGGTCCCGACGCGGAGAGACCGCCGAGGGCACGATCGATCGCGGTGTCGGGAGTGAGGCCCTCCCCCCGAAAGCGGTGCCGTCTATCCCAGATGGCGGCGGCCAACCCGTCGGCGAGCGCCGCGGCCAGCGACGGATCGTCGTCGGTCGCGACCCGGACGCTGACTCCTGCACCGGCGACGTCCGCATACGGGAAACCGCCGGCGACCGCCACGTCGGCGACCCCTGGCGTCCGGGTCAGCGCGGCGGCGCGGGCCGCCACCTCGGCCATCGGCGTCCCGCCCCCGGTCCGTTGGGGCGGGAGCGGGGCGAGCAGCGGCACCGGGCGGAAGGCGACCGCCGGCCGCGCCCCTCGCCGCTTGAGCCGTAGCAGGGCAGCGACCGCGTCCCGGCCGCGCTCCACCGTGTCGAGGTGCGGATAGGTCCGGTAGCCCACCAACAGATCCGCGGCGCGGACCATCGCCGTCGTCACGTTTGCGTGGAAATCCAGCGTGGCGACAATCGGCACGGCGGTGCCAACGATCGTCCGGACTTCCTCAAGGAGACGCCCCTCCGGATCTTCCTCCCCCTCGGCGACCATCGCCCCGTGGAGCACCAGCAGGACGCCATCCAGCGGCCGCGGCCCGCGGTGGCGGGCGAGGAGACGGTCGATCAATCGGCGCCGCAGGGTATCCCACGCCACCCCCTCGACCAAGCCGGCCGGCATCGCGGAGGCAAAGAGGGTCGGTAACAGCAAGGCGCCGCGCGCGTCGGCTTCGGCGATCGCCCCGCCGAGCACGTTTCGGGCGCCGCGGTTGCGCCGAACCAGGTCCTCACCGAGCAGGTACGCGCGTCCGGCGAAGTCGTCGAGCGTCGTTCGTTGCGGTGAAAAGGTGTTCGTCTCGTGCGCAATCCCGCCGACGGCAATGCGCGGCGCGGCCCACCGGCCGCCCAAGGCGGACTGGGCAGCGTAACTAGGGCCGGAAACGGATCGTGTCATCGACCCTCGCGCTGGATTGGCCGGCGGTGGCGGCCTCGGCTGTTCAACCGCTCGCGCGGCAGACGAACCGGCGCCGCGGGGCACCGACGACGGCGGGCCGCACTCGAGAGTCTTTGGGCGGGGACCGACCAGAGGATAGGGCATCCCCCGTTGCTCCGACAAGATGCGGGGACGGTGTGGATCACGGGCTCCCGGCGCCGGCCGCGCGCGAAGCCGAGGGGCGGACGAGTCACTGGAGGACCACTCCGGCTACCATTGGATCGATGGTTTCCCCCCCTGCCATACCCTCGCTCCCGCGTCCGTCGACGGTGCTCTCGGATGCGCTCGGGCTGGCCGCCGTGCTCGTCGTCACCGTGGTCGCCACCTGGCCGCTCGTGGTCGGTGGGACGGTGGTCGGACAGGACACCGCAGCCTTCTTCTATCCCGTCTTCGTGGCGCTCGGCGATCGGCTCGTCGCCGGCGATGTACCCGGCTGGAACCCGCACCAGTTCGCCGGTGTCCCCTTTGCGGCAGACCCCGAATCGGGGTGGATGTACCTGCCGGCAATGCTCCTCTTTGCCCTGCTGCCGGTTGCCGCGGCCGCCAAGGGATGGATGCTGTTCCACTTCCTCCTGGCTGGGCTGGGGACCTACGCCCTGGGTCGAGTGCTCGGTCTTGGGGCTCTCGGCGGGCTGACAGCGGCGCTCGCCTATGAGCTTTCGGGCCTGTTGTACGCCCGTACCGTCTGCTGCCCGGCATACAGCCAGGTGGCGGCGTGGCTCCCGGCGCTTCTCCTCGTCGCGGAGATGGCTGCTCGGAGCCGAGGATGGGGGGGCCGTCTCGGCTGGTGGAGCGCCGGCGGCGTCGCCCTCGCCCACGTCTTCGTCGCCTGGCTGGGCCAGGGATCCTACTACGTCCTGCTCGCCTTCGGCGGGTTTATCGTCTATCGCACCGCGGTCGCGCCCCCGTGGCGCCACGCCCGGGCCGCCTCCCGGCTGGCGGCGACGGTGCTCCACGGTTCGGCGCCGGTGATCATTGGGCTCGGCCTCTCCGCGGCGGCCGTTCTGCCGCGCTTCGCCTACGCCGGGCGCACCAACCTCGCCAACGGCTACACCGGCGACCTAGCCTGGGCGGCGCGTCTCGGCGGCTGGGACCTCGCGATCACCATCGATCAACTCCTGAATCGCTCGTTCTACTACGTAGGCGGTGCGACGTTCTCCCTGGCGATCGTCGCCATGATCCGAGCGCGGGGGCGGCATGCGGCGCCCTTCTTCGCGGCGCTCGCGGCCGGCGCGCTGGTCCTCGCGCAGCGCGAGCCCACGTGGCTCCACCGGCCCCTCTTCGCGCTGCTCCCCCGCTTCGAAGAGTTGCATCGGCACTGGCCGGAGCGCGATATGGTCGTGTTCTTTCTCGGGCCGGCGATGCTGGCGGGCATCGGCGTTCACACGGTGGCGTCCGGGCGCGGTCCCCGATGGGTCTTGGCGCTCGCCGCCCTCCTCCCGACCGCGCTGATGGCCGGGCTGAGCCTTGGTCTCGCCCCGATCGCCGGAACCGCCGCCCGGAGCGCCGCCGCCGTCGGTTTCCTCCTCCTCGCACTCGGTTCACCGTTCCCCCGGGCGCGACGGGCCGCGACGGCCATACTCCCCCTCGTCGTGGCCGCCGATCTCCTCGCGATGGGTCGCGACAATCTCGACCACGGCCTCTACGGCGGCTTCCACAAGCTGGACCTGGACGCCTATTACGCCCCGTCCCCGGCTGCGGCGTACCTCCAGAATCAATCGCCCGGCGGCGCCGGCCCGTCCCGGTTCTTCGGATACGACCCCGGCGTCCATCCTGGCGACAGGACACCGCCCCTGTACCGGTACTTCTTTCCCGACCCGCGGGCGACGGCACTCCTCGTCAACAACCGGGCTACCGCACTCGGCCTCGAGGACGTGCAGGGGTACAACCCGGTCCAGCCTCGCCGCTACGTGGAGTACATGCGGGCGCTGAACGGCTTCGCGCAGGAGTACCACGAGGCCAACGTCTACCCTGCCGGCCTCGATTCTCCCCTGCTCGATCTGCTCAACGCTCGCCACGTCGTCGTCCCGGCCATCGTCCCACCGGACCGTCCCGATCTTCGGTCGCTCGTCGAGCGCTGGCCCCAGGTCTTCGCCGACGACTCGGTCCGCATTCTGGAGAACCCCGGGGCGCTTCCCCGTGCCTGGATCGTTCACGAGGCGCGCCAAGTCGCGCCGGGAGAAGCCCTCCCCCTGCTTGCGTCCGGCGCGGTCGACCCAAGCCGGGTGGCGCTGGTCGAGGAGGCGCCACCGGAACTTCTGCCACCGGTCGATTCTGCGGTGGACCGGGCGACGCTCCGCCACGCCGGCACCGATCGGCTCGCCGTCGCCGTCAACGCCGCCGCCCCCGGCCTGCTCGTCCTGAGCGAGACCGTCGACCCCGACTGGCGGGCTGAGGTCGACGGCGAGCCGGCGCCGATCCTCACCGCGAACCATCTGTTCCGGGCGGTGCCGATCCCCGCCGGCGACCACCTCGTCGAGCTCCGCTACGACTCGAGAACCCTCGCTGTCGGCAGTGCTGTGTCGCTCGTCTCCTACGCGGGGATCGTCACCAGCTGGCTGGCCGTTTTTTGGCGGCGTCGGAGAGGCGCTGGGCGGCGGTAAACAGCAATTTCCGTCCGAGCGAAACCGGCGCGGGACGTCAGCGGGCGACCGGCGTCCCGCGCGTGGACGGGGGAACTGGCGGCGGCGTGGCGATCGGCGTCGTGCTCGGGCAGGGATCGACCATTTGAGGGATCGTCACGAAGCGGTAACCGGCCGCGCGCAGGTCGCGCACGATCCAGGGGAGGGCGACGGCCGTGCTGTCGACGCTGGTCGACGCGTCGAGGTGCAGCTCGACGATCGCGCCGTCGTGGACCTCCCCGACGACCCGCTGGTAAACCTCGTCGGCCGTCGCGGCCGGGCTCCAGTCCTCGCTGCGAACCGTCCAACCGATAGGCAGAAAACCCTGGTCGGCGGCGATCGCGCGCACCCGGTCGTCGATCGCGGCGGCGTAGGGGGTAAACCAGGGGCCGACCGGCACCCCCGCGGCCCGCTCGATGGCGGCCGTGGCCGCCGCCAGATCGGCCGCGACATCATCGTCCGCGCGGTCGGTCAGCTCGGGAGGAAGATGACCATGGCTGCCGAGCGGGTGGCCGTCCGCCACCATGCGCTGGACAAGGTCCGGGTTCTGCTCCGCCCACCAGCCCATCAAAAACATCGTCGCCGGGACACCCTCCGCCTGGAGGGTGTCGAGGATCGCGCCGGCCGGCTCGTAACCGGAGCCGATGTTGAAGATCAGCGCCACCCGGTTGCAACCGGGGATCCCTTCTCGCAGCTCAGGCGCGGCCGATCCCGTGGTTGGATCGTAGAGGTAGGTGCGATAGACGAAGCCGGCCTCGCCGCGGTAGCGGACCGGCACGAACTCGTCGACCGGGACGCCCGTCACGATCACGGTCGCGTTCAGCGGGATCTGTCCGAGCACGGTACAGGCGATCCGGGGGCAGGCCCGAATATCGACGCGGTAGGCGCCGATCACGCTCGCGGAGGTCCCGTTGCTGGCGGCAAGCGAGGGTGGAGCGACCGCGACCAGGAGGAGGAGCACGGCCAGGAGCACCGCTCGGCGGGTGGGGCGTCCACGGGCCACCGGTGGGCTTCCTTCCCTGGCGACGAACGGGGCGGAGGCGACCGAACCGGCGCTTACCGAGCCAAGGGGCGGCACGCCGTGCCGCCCGGGGCGATGGCCCGCGCGATTCACCGCCCGATCGTGCCGTCGCAGACCTAACAGGGTGGTCGGAACGGTCCTTCAGGGCATGATGCCCTACGTGGGCCGGCTTGCCTAGTGCGCGCACGACCCACCGCCGCGACGAGGGTGGGGTACCGGGCGGTCCGCCTCAGAGGGAGCCGCGGACGATGACGCCCCGGCCCACCTTGGCACGGTACATCGCGGCGTCAGCCTCCCGCATGATCGCCTCCGGGTCGCGTTGCCCGGGACGGCGGATGGCGACGCCGACGCTGGCGCTGAGCGCGATCGAGCCTTGGTCGAGGATGACCGGACGGCGCAGGGATGCCTCGACCCGGGCGGCGGCGGCGTCCGGCGCGATCACGACATCCTCAATCAACACCGCGAACTCGTCCCCTCCGTATCGGGCAACGATGTCGGTCGACCGCACGCTGGACCGGAGACGGTCGGCGACGGTACGGAGCAAATGGTCGCCGCCGTGGTGGCCAAAGGCGTCGTTGACCGCCTTGAAGTTGTCCAGGTCGACGAAGAGGACGGCCAGTTCGCCCTGGCCGTCCGCCACCCGGCCGGCGGCGGCGACGAGGCGCTCTTCGAACACGGCTCGGTTGGGGAGCCCGGTCACGTGGTCGTGAAACGCGAGACGGTGGAGGCGCTCCTCCTCGCTCTTGCGCTCCGTGATGTCCTGTAGGTTCAACGCGAAGACGGCCCCCGGTCCGTCCCCGCCGAGTAGCGAAAGGCCGAGTATCCCCCACCGCGCCGGCCCCCCTTCCGGCCGGTAGCGCTGTTCGAGCAGGAGGGGGGCGGAATCGACGGTCAGGCGATGGCACGCCTCGCCGAGATCGATCGGGGTCGGCTCCGCTTCGAGGAACGACGCCAGGTCGGCGCCCGTCAACCGGGCCTCGTCGATACCAAGCATGACCCGCAGCGCGGGATTCGCGAAAATGATGCGGCCATCGGCGGCGAGGAGCGCGACGCCCAGCGGCATGCACTGAAGGGCGGCACGAAAGAGGGCGTCGGTGTCGGCAAACACCCCTCCGGGAGTGCCGCCGTCCTCAAAGCCAGCGAGACGACGCGGGCGCCGTCGAACGGGACGTCCGGTCGCTTCAAGCGGTGGGGGAGGGTTGGAAGGCATGACCGCTGGGGGCCGACCGTCGAACAATGCGGTTGCGCTCCTCATGGCGAAGTTCTTCTCCTTCCACCAGCGGGGGCTGGGCAACCCCGTCCGACGCGCACCGGATCGCATCGGGTACGCATCCAGGATGAAGGAGGAAGATCAGGGCCGCATCGTACAGATGGCGGATATCGTGAGGATGGGGCCGCCGCGGGTCCCACTACGTAAGATGACGTATGCGCCGCCGAGGAGGCTTGGCAAGTCCAGACCGACAAGCGGGGGCGACATCGGCACCCCATGTTTCCACGTTTCCACTCAGAGCCTGGCGAAGACGTTGGCCACGTCGCTGGTCACTGTGCGCCGCCTGATGAAGAGCGCCGCCGCAGGCTCCGGATTGGAGCGGTCGGCGACAGTCAGCGCGAGCATCTCCGCCGCACGGAGCTTCAACGGTGACGGCTTGGTCGTCGGCGCGATCGCCTCGCGCTCGACGCCGGCTCGGTGGAGAGGGCGAGGGCCATCGCGTCCTCGCCCGCCTGCTTGCACGACAGTGACCGGCGGCAGGGCGACGGCAGCAACTGCCGCCTCCCGATCGCGACCCGTGCCGTCCCCATTTGAGCGTCTTAACGCGGGCGGTAGGCCGGGGAATTGAGGTCCCCGCAAGCGTCCCGGGAGGCGGCGACGGCCTCCGAAATCGGGCGGCCTCCTCGGACCATCCGTTGGCGATTCCCAGGACGACCCGTTCCTTGAGAAGATAGGCGAGCAGGCGCCTGTCGCTCAGATCGTCCGAGACCATCACGAGGTCGGTTAGGGCGGTCCGCGCCGTTGCCGGGTCGGGCTGATCGACGGCGGCGGCGATGGGATGGAGGGTTTGCAGGATGCTCCGCCGATCGGTGACGGCGGGATAGATTGCGAGTGCCTCCTAGGAGAGGACCAGTGCGTGCTGGCGATCGCGAACGTGCAGCACCGCCCAGCCGAGGTTTTGCGGTGCGACGGCGAGGCCCTGTCGATCGCCGGTCGCGCGCCGATCGTCGAGCCTCTGCACGAAGAGGTCCCGCGTGCCGCCCGTCGCCCCACTTAAGCGCCGCCAAACCGAGGTTGCCGAGCTCATCGTTCACCCCGTCGACGTCGCCGATCGCGCGGAACCGCGCCAGGTTCTCGCCGTGCAGCTTCTCTGCCCGCGCGTAATCGTTCCGGTAGAGCGCGATCCATCCAAGATCATCGAGGGCTTGGGCAGCGCCGACAACGTCCTCCGCCCAATCGAAGACACGCAGGGCGTCCGTCAGGAGCACGTCCGCCCGGTCGTCGTCGCCCTACTCCCGGGCCGATGTGCGGGCCAGCCGTGTCACCCGTGCCACGTCCCGGTTCCCCGCGTCGGCCGAGCGCCGGGGCGGCGCCGAGCCAGGGGCGACCCTCGCCGATGTAGCCGTGCCGGTACCAGTACGGCACGGGGTCGAGTCGGGCCAGCGATCACCCCCGCGCCGCTGGGAGGTTGTCGTGCTCCCCCTTGATGCGATCGAGCCACCCCTCCTGCTCTACCCCGGCCACGCCAGTTGCGGTGGGGGCGACCACCCCGGCCACGAAGGCAGTGTGCGCGCCGCAGGCACTGGCCACCTTCGCCTCCGTCTGCAGCGCCAGCGCGTGCTCCCTGAGCATCGCTCGCAGTGAGAAGCAGGGACCGGTCGCTCCCTCCGCCCCGTCGGCGACCCGCTCCACCGAACCCTTTCGACCCCTTGTCGACCAGGGAAGTCAGCACGCCGACCACGTCGGAACGCGGGTCCCCGCCAAGAGCACCGCTGCCGCCCCGTCGAGGGACACCCCGCCGTCGAAGACCGCCAAGCGGTGGAGTGCCTATCGCTCCGCCTCGTCCAGCAGGTCATAGCTCCAACCGAATGCGCTGCGCAGCGTCCACTGCCGAGCCGGCCGGTCCAGCGGGACGCGGACCAGCGGTGGCAGAGAATAATCCAGCCGGGCCAGCATCGCCGGCGGCGGCGGCCTGTTGCTGCGCTCCGCCGCCCGCTCGATCGCGAGTGGGAGACCGCCGAGCGGGCGGCAGTTGGCCGCCATAGCGAGGGCTGTCGCATCCGTCACGACAAAGGCGGGCAGGACCGCCCGGGAGCGGGTGACGAAAAGCTGGACCACCTCGAACGCCGCCAGCTTCCCTGTCAAAACCACCCGGTCGCTCGTCGGAAGCGTCAGCGGCGGCACCGGGTAGGTCTGCTTGCCAGAGAGGCGAAACACCGTCCGGCTTGTGACCGGCACCTTCAGCGGTCGGCCGGTCGCCAGCAGCTCTACCAGAAATGGTTCGGACCCGACGAGCTGTTCGAAGGTGGCGAGGACGAGCAAGAGCCGTCGGGACACCAGGCCGTTGGCCAGCGCGTCCATGGACAGCCTGTCGCCAGCCTCCGTGACCCCGAGCGACCGCGCCATCGCCCCTGGCACCTAATCCAGGTCAACGATCGCTGCCAGCAGGACGAACGGGACGTCATCGAGCTACTGCGCCGCGAGCACGCAAGCGACGCGCAGCGCGAGGCGTGATATGCCAACCGCGCCCAGTCCCGTCAAGGTCAGCATCCGGACATCGGGATTCCAGAGCAGGCCGGCATCCTTCGCCGCGTGACGTTCCCGACCGATCAACGAGGTCTTGGGGGTCGGGAGGGCTGCAAGCATCCGTAGCACGATGGGTATTACGTCTGAGATTGCTGTGAACGGACGGTTTCCGGACGAGAAGCTCGCCGGTTCCGGCACAGGAGACCGCGAAATGTGGGAAGCACCCGTCATCGCCAACACCTCGTGCCCCCTTGTTCGTAACCCGAGGTATCCCAGGCGCCGAGACCATCGATCCGATTTGGGGGGAATCCAAGTGGGGTAACTCGGTGATACGACTCTCGGTGGCGGCGCAGTCCCGGAGGAGCGCGAGGCCCACCGCATCGGCATCGATTGTCTCTTCGGAAATGTCGGCGGCCAGGCTGCCGGGCGTGACCGGGGTAGACGCCGCGGCGTCCAGTAGCAAGAGGAGCGTGGCGGCCGCCGCAAGGGGATGTGGCGGCCGGCAGAACACTACCTGCCCTCGGCGTGGGAGTGTGCCGTCAACCGGCTCCCAGATAGCTAGGGGACCGATCGATCACCAGAAATTGAGGCGCTTCGGTCCGGCGATGAAACCTCCTGACAACGAGGCGCGACTCGCCTTCGTTCGGCGGCCGTCTCGGAGTTCCCCTCCCGTTGCGTCACGGACCACGGCAGCGGTAGCCTTAGATCGACGGAAGACGACGAGGAAGGGATAGAGCCGTGCGGCGAAGCTTGATGATCATGGCGCTCTGCCTCCTGCTGGTCGCGCTGCTCCCAGCGGCGCGGACCGCCACGAGTCAGGGACCGCTCCCCACGCCGCGCGGCCAGCTTGGGGGCCGTCCTCCGCTCGCCCTGACCCCCAACCTCCCCGTACCGACGCAGGCTGCGACCGCTGCTCCGGAGGGCATCGCTACGCCCCTCCCGGTGCCGATGGCGACGCCGTCCGGCACTCCTGGAGGGACGCCCACCGCGAGAGGGGCTGATTCCGGTGCCGCCCTCGCGCACGCCTCCTCGTAGCGTCACCCCGCCGTCGGCGGAGGAGACCCGGCCGGCGCGGCACGCCGGTGATACGATCGGAGGCGCCACCGCCAGGAGGCCGGGCTGACGCCGACCGCGCAGGGAACGGGAGACGACCACTTGATGAGCGCCTACGAGCGGTATTTCATGGAAGTGGCCCGTCTCCTGAGCGAGCTGCGGACGGGTCAGGCGGCGCAGATCGAGGCGGCCGCCGACGCCTTCGCGACCTGCATCGGCGCCGATGGGATCGTCCACGTCTTTGGCAGCGGCCACTCGCACATGATGGCGGAGGAACTGTTCCACAGGGCAGGGGGGCTGATGGCGATCAACGCCATGCTCGATCCGAACCTCACCGCCTTCGGCACGCTCAACGCCGGTCTGGTCGAGCGGACCGAGGGGTACGCCAAGGTGATCCTCGCCTCGTACGACGTTCGCCCAAAAGAGGTCGTGGTTGTCGTCAGCAACTCCGGCATCAATCCGGTTCCGATCGAGCTCGCAATCGAGGCGCGGGCACTCGGCGCGACGGTCGTGGCCGTCACCTCGGCCGCCGCCTACGCCGCCGCGTCCTCCCGCCACGCCTCCGGCCAGAAGCTGACCGAGGTGGCCGACCTGGTCGTCGATAGCCACGTCCCGGCCGGCGACGCGGTCGTGATCCTCGACGGGCTCGACGCTGCCGTCGGCGCGACCTCGACCGCGCTCGGCGCGGTGCTGTTGAACGCGATTGTCGTCGAGGCGACGGACCGGCTCCTGCGCGCGGGCAAGGAGGCGCCGGTGATTGTGAGCATGAACGTACCCGGCGGCGACGAGCGCAACCGCGCGTTGGTGACGCGCTACGGACCCCGCCTCCGCCTGCTCAAGGGCTAAGGGGCGGTAACATGGCCGCCACCGACCTTCTCCTCGGCCTCGACGGTGGGCAGACGGCAACCAAGGCGCTCCTCGCCGATCGGGAAGGACGCATTCTGGCCGCCGGGCGGGGCGGACCGGCGGATCATCTCCACGCCGCGGGCGGCGAAGCGAAGAACCGGACCGCGATCCACGGCGCGATCGACGCGGTGCTGATGGCCGCGGGGGCGGGGAGGGAGGCCGTCTCCGTGGTCGCCCTGGGCTGGACCGGCGCCGTCGCCGGCGGTCTCCAGATCCCGCTCGTGGAGCGGATCGTCCGGGAGAAGGTCGCGCCACGTCAGGTCGTCGTCGCCCCCGATTACGTGACCAACCTGGCCGGGGCCTCCAAGGGGTCGCCGGGGGTGGTGGTGATCGCCGGTGGTGGTGCCATCGCCTACGGCGTCACCGACGACGCCCGGGAGGCGGTCGCCGGCGGCTTTGGCTACCTGCTCGGCGACGAGGGGAGCGCCTTCGACATCGGTCGCCGGGCGATCGCGGCGGCCGCCCGGGCGAGCGACGGCCGTGGCCCCGCCACCGCCGTCGAGCCGCTCGTCGCGGCGGCGTTCGGGATCGACGTGCTTGCGGAAGTGACGGGTGTCGTCTACGCGGCGGGGATCTTGCGGGAACGGATCTCCCTGCTCGCGCCGTTCGTCACCGCGGCGGCCCGGGACGGAGATGCCGTGGCGTCGGGGATCGTGACCACGGCAGCCGCCGATCTCGCCGCCTCGGCCCTGGCGGTCGCCGGGCGCCTCCATCTTCCGGCCGAGCCGATCTCCATTTACCCAACGGGTGGCGTCTTCGCGTCCGGTGAGGTGCTGCTGGCGCCATTCCGGACCGCTATCACTGACGCGTGGCCCCGCGCGGCGGTCCGCGCCCCCGTCCACGCTCCCGCGGCGGGTGCGCTGTTCCTCGCCGCCCGGGCCGAAGGGATCGAACCGGGCGGCACCTGGTGGGATAACGTCGCCGAGACCGAGGCTTGACGACGGCCAGTGGACGAGTTCCCGAGGAGACGCGAGTGTCACCGGTGGGCTCCGAGTCGGTGCGGGGGGAGCGAGACGTGGCGCCCTTCGCCGTGGCCGGCAGGATCGTCCTTGGGGGCCGGTTGATCCCGGGCGCAGTCGTCGTGCGCGACGGTCGGATCGACGCCGTCTTGCGCTCGCCCCGCGTCGGATCCCTGCCTGATACCGTGATCGAGGCCGCGATCGTGTCGCCGGGCCTGATCGACCTCCAAGTGAACGGCGGCTTCGGGGAAGAGGTCGACCACGACCCCGCGGGCATCCGACGCCTCGCGGCCCGCCTCCCCGAGGCCGGAGTCACGGCGTTTCTGCCGACGGTCATCAGCGCCCCAAGCGCGGCGTACGGTGCCGTCTTTCGCGCCTTTTTTGAAGCCAAGGGCGCACCCGGCGCGCGCCCGATCGGGCTCCATCTCGAAGGCCCGTACCTGTCGCCGGAACGCGCCGGTGCCCACCCGTTGGCAGCGATCACGGGGGCAGACCCACACCTGCTCGACGAACTCCTGCAAGGGGAGGGGCTCCGCCTGATGACGCTCGCCCCGGAGCGGGACGGCGGACTCGGTCGGATACGACGTCTCCGCGAGCGTGGCGTCCTCGTCGCGCTCGGACACACCGACGCCTCGAGGGAAGCCTTCGCGGGCGGGGTCGACGCCGGGGCGACGATGGCGACGCACCTCTTCAACGCGATGTCGCCTTTTGCCCACCGCGCGCCCGGCTCGGTCGGCGCCGCGCTTGTCGACGACCGCGTCACGGCCGGGCTGATCGCCGATGGCGTCCACGCCCACCCGGCGAGCATCGAGCTGGCGCTGCGGGCGAAGGGCCCCGAGCGGATCGCGCTCGTTAGCGACCTGATGGCGGCCGGGGGCATGCAGCCTGGCCGCTACGCGCTCGGTGGCCGTCCGGTCGTGGTCGACGCCACCTCCGCCCGCCTGGACGACGGAACGCTCGCCGGCGCCATCCTGACACTGGACGGCGCCGTCCGGAACGTCGACCGTTGGACGGGCGTCGGTGCGGCGGCGGCGCTGCGGATGGCCTCCGAGGTGCCGGCGTCGGTCCTCGGTCTCCAGCGGGTCGGCCGCATCGCGGTCGGTTTCGACGCCGATCTGGCGCTCTTCGACGCCGATCTGCGGGTGGAGGCGACGGTGGTCGCGGGCCAATTCGTCTACCGTCGCGATCGTCCGTCAGGGGGGACTCACTACCCCAGCGCGCATCCGGGAGGCACCCCGGTCCGCGATGACGGCCCGCTCAGGGAAGGGGGGTAGGACGGGTTTCACCCCGGCCGGGCGGGACGAGATCGAGGGCGTGCAGAGCCGCCCACGTCGCCGGCGCCGCGGCACCCGTCGGCGCCAGCGCGGCGACGAGTCGTTCCAGGTCCTCGGCCTCGTCGATGTCGAAAGTTGCCGGCAGTTCGGCCACCGGCAGCGCCAGCGCCGCGGCGCGGGCGACCAGGGCATCCGCCGCCATGCCGGTGCTCATCGGCACGCCGCTAAAGACGTCGTGGAAGCCGCGGAGGCCGATCAGATAGTAGCCACCGTCGAGGACGCGGCCGAGGGTGACGGGCGACGAGCGAAGGGCGACGAACGCGGCCCCGACCGTCCTCCGCGTCAGGTGCGGCGAATCCGAGGCGATCAGCACCGTTGCCCCGTAGCCCTGGTCGGCACCCCAGCGCAGCAGGTTCGCTTGACGTTCACTCCAACAGAGTCCGACCTGGGGCACGTAGCGGGTCTCGGCGGGTGGACAAACACCGAGGCCGGTCAGGACCGCGGCGAAGTCGGCGTCGCCCGGGGTGTAGGCCCATCCCAGATCGTAGTCCGCCTCCGCGCCCGACGGTGGCGTAAATCGCCGCGCCAGGTCGACCAAAAACCCGCGATAGAGACAGGCCGCGCGCTCCATGCCGATCGCCACGCCGAGCCGCGTCTTCGTGGCGCCGGCAAGCGGCTCCCGCGCCGCGATCAGGAGCAGGTTGCGACCGCCCGCGCTCGCGTCGGGAACAGACTGGGCGATGGGACCCCGGTCGGTGGCGTCGTTCACGGGGATCGACGCGGGTCGGGCAGATCGAGACGCGGGATCTCGACCGCCTCCGCGGTCGGCGGCCAGGGAGCCGTCGGACGGCGCAGGAGATAGAGGGAGGTCGGTCGCCGATCGAGCCACGAGGAGTAGTCACGGACGGAAACGACCAGGAAGTCGGGCAGCGGGACGCCGGCCACGACGTAGCTCGAATCGGTCGCCGGAGCGTAGAAGTAGACCCACCACGGCCCCCCGGCGGTCCGCGCCCGAATCTTGTTGTCGCGGGAGTATTCGTAGAGGTGGTAGCCGTCCCAGCCGGAGCCGGCGTCGAGCCGTTGGTTGTCGACGCCGGCCGCGTTCGCCTCCCGCGCCAAGGACCAGACCCCCTGCATGTAGACGAGGTAGTCCCGCGTCCCCGCCACGGAGAAGAGCGCGAAGGCCGCGATCACCAGCCAGCCGGCCCGAGGAGCGAGCGGCAGGTCGCGGACGGCCCAGAGCGTGAGACAGATCGCCAGCGGCAGCAGCGGTAAGAGGTAGCGATCGAGCGAGCCACCCCGGTTCAGGTAGTGGAAGGAGGGAGGGAGAACGCCGACGACCTGCCAGAGAGCCACGGCCAGGACCAGGCCCGCCGGCCCCCGCCGTGGCAATTCGACACCTCGCCCCGTCGATACGGTGCCCAGCCGGCGACACAGGAGCAGCGCCAACGCCAGCGACGCCGCAGCACAGACGATCGTCAAGCCGTCCCGTAGCGTCTCACCAAGCAAGCGGGGGCGAGACCCGAGGACATCGGGCGCACCGAGCCCCGAGGACCCGAAGAACTGCCCGATGTGGGGCATCCGACCCCCGGCGCGCCACGTGGCAACGGCACTCGCGATCAGCACCGCCTCCCAGGCGAGAAAGGCGACGCGCCCGGCGCGGGGGAGCGAGCCGGTGGCACGCCGGGCGGCGGGGATTGCCGCCACCACCAGCGGCAGCGCGAAGAAGCCGAGGTACATCTGCTCCACGTAGGTCAGACGTTTCAGGAGACGCCAGACTCCACCCCACCCCGCCTGCGTCGCTTCGCGCAGGAAGGAACCCTGCACCGCCGGCACGTCGTTCACGAGGTGGAGCCAGGCGAAGTAGCCGAGGACCGCCGCCGTCGGCAGCACCCCCACCCGGAGCAGCAGCGCCAGGCCGCGCCGATCCGGGGCCAACCGTTTCCCCAGCAGCAGGTACGTCACGACCGCCAGTGGGATCAGTGCGCCCTGTTGCCGGGTCAGAAACGCGCAGGCCGCAACGGCAGATCCGACCAGAACGGTCGTTCCGGTTCCCCGCTCGGCACCGAGACCCCGCGCATAGAAATAGGTCGAAATGAGGAGCAAGGCGGTGAAATGGGGGTCGGTCATGAAGGTGAAGGCGAGGACGTACGAGAGCGGATTGAAGAGGTACGCGGCGACGCCGAGCGCGGCCCGGCCACGTCCCATGCCCAGTTCGCGGCAGAGGCCGGAGAGCGCCCACCCCCCGATCGCCACCATCACGACTGTGGAGAGTCGAAAGACGCCGAGGGTCGGCTCGAAGAGCACCGCGAAGAGTGCGCCCCACGCGATCTGGAAGACGGCCGTGGCCGCCACCACCGGGAAGATCTCGAGCCGCCCCTCGTGGTAGAGGATCTCGACGGAGCGGGCGTACCCCCAGTCGTCCGTGGTCGCGATCGGGGCGAGCGTGGGGACGATCAGCGCGGTCGCGCCGAATAGCGCGAGGACGACCGCGACGGGCCAATGCTCGGCGAGCGCGGCGCGGGCCAGCGTGATGAACCGCGGCCGAACTCGGACGGCGAGCGGAGGGAGCGGGGTCGCCGCACTTGCCCTGCCGCTCCCGACCCCGTGGCCGTTCACCGGGCGGGCCATCAGGGGTTGCCGGAGGTCGCGCGGCAGCGGAGGATGGTGGCCGTGATCCGGTAGCCGGCGCGGACGGACGCGCGCACGTTCCCGCTCACCTTCGAGGTGCCCCCCGCCCGCCGCCGGTAGTCGACCGGAACCTCGCGCACCCGGAGGCCGCGGGTGGCGGCCCGGGCGATCATCTCGACCGACCAGCCGTAGGTCATCTCCCGCATCCCGAGGGCGAGCAGATCCCGACGCCGCGCCACCCGGAACGGGCCGATGTCGCTCACCCGCACGCCGAAGAGCAGCCGCAGCAGGCGGGCGGCGATCCAGTTCCCGACGAGCTGCTGGGGCAGCAGCGACCCCGGCTCGAACGAGCCGAGGGTGCGGGAGCCGACCACCAGATCGGCCTCGCCGGCGAGCAACGGAGCGAGGAGGTCTGTCAATCCGTCCGGCCGATCGCTCCCATCGCCGTCCATCAGTGCCAAGAGGTCGACGTCGCCGGCGGCGAGGACGCCGCTTAGGCAGGCACGGCCGTACCCCCGCTGCGGCTCCGAGACGACCGTCGCCCCGGCCGTCGCCGCCCGCGTCGCGGTGCGGTCGGTGCTGCCATTGTCGACAACAAAGACCCCGGACAGGATCACGGGCAGCCCGCCGTCCCTCAGCGCCAATACCTCGGCCACGACCCCTGCGATCGTCGCTTCCTCGTCAAGTGCTGGGATCACGAATGCGAGGGTCGGGCGGTCGTCCCCCCTCGCCTCGGACTCGGGGTCCCGATCCTCGGGAACGGCTATGGCAGCGGCGTCCCACGACAGGCGGGGGCTGGGCGGGGACGTTCCGCTCACGACGCGGCGCGCTTGACCACGCGGCGGCGGCGCAGCAAACGCTCCGCCGCTCCGAAGTAGTCGGCGATGTCCCCCTGCTCCCCAATCCATGCGAGGTAGCGGTCGATGCCGTCCGAGAGGCTGGTCCGGGGCGCGAAGCCGAGGGCGGCAATGCGGCCGGTGTCCGAGATCAGGGCGCGCATCTCGCCCGGCCGATACTCGCCCGGCAGGGACGGCGGGATCGGCTTGCCGAGGCGCTCGCCGAGGAGGCGGGCGAGGTCACCGATGGCGGCGGCCTTCCCGGTGCCGACGTTGAAGACGCCGCCGTCCGCCCGGTCGTCGCCGGCGACCAGAAGGTTCGCGCGTGCCACGTCCTCAACGTAGATCAAGTCACGGGATTGGCGACCGTCTTCGTACACGACGGGTTGCAGGCCGTTGACGAGGCGGGTACAGAAGATGGCGATGACGCCGGTGTACGGGTTGAACAGGGACTGGCGAGGCCCGTAGGTGCAGGAGTAGCGGAGCGCGACGACGGGGGTCCCGGTCGCTCGTCCCCAGGAGAGCACGAGCCGCTCCTGGATCATCTTGCTGATCGCGTAGACGTTCTCGCCCCCGGTCGGCGCCTCCTCGTCGGTCGGCACGGGGGTCGACACCGTCCCACATCGGGGGCAGCGGAGATCGTACTCCCCCCGCTCCAGCTGGACGATCGGCCGCGTCGTCCCGTAGAAGCGCCCGTGCTCGGGACAGCGGTACGCCCCCTCGTTGTAGACCGCCTGCGACGAGGCGACGACGACCTTGCGCACCGGTAGGCTTCGGTCGCGGATGGTCTCCAGCATCAAGGCAGTACCGACCCCGTTGGCGTCGATGAACTTCGCGATCTCCGGCATGTAGCCACCGTAGGCCGCCTCGTGGAAGACGATGTCGACCCCCTCCAGGGCGCGCTCCCAGTCGCGCCGGTTGCGGACATCCCCCTGAACAAAATCGACCGCCGCCGGTACCCAGCCGGGCTTGCCGTCCCGGTGGGTCTGCCGCTGGAGATTGTCGAGCACCCGCACCCGCCAACCGGCGGCGAGTGCCTGGTCGACGATGTGGGAGCCGATCAGGCCGGCGCCACCTGTCACTAGCGCGGTCGTTGGCGCGTTCATTGCCCGCCCACCATGGCGGGCGACAACGCCGCGTCCGCCGCGTCGAGTGCCCGCGCAAGATCGTGCACGATGTCGGCGGCGGCCTCCAGCCCAACCGACAGCCGCAGGGTGGCGCAGCAGTACGTGCCCTCGTCCTCGGCGGGTAGCGTGGAGAGGTCACGCGGCGGGTAGCTGACCGTCGTGGTCGGCCCCCCGAGGCTGGGGGCGTACGGGATCAGCCGGAGCCCCCGGATCATGGCCGCCGTCGCCGCCGTTCCCGCTTGGAGGTCGAAGGCGATCATGCCTCCGGCTCCGTCCGGCAGCAACCGGCCGGCAAGGGCGGATTGGGGATGGTCCGGGAGGCCGGGGTACCGGACGCACGCGACGCCCGGGTGCCCGTTGAGGAACGCGGCAACCTCGGCCGCCGTGGCGCTGATCCATGCCATCCGGGGCGCCAGCGTCTTCATGCCCCGCAGCGCCAGCCAGGCGTCGAACGGGCCGAGGGTGGGTCCGAAGCGGTAGCCGCAGCGTTGGATCGGATCGAGGAGATCGCGCCTCCCGGCCACGACGCCGCCGGTCAGGTCGTGATGCCCGCCGAGGTACTTCGTCGCGCTGTGGATCACCAAGTCGGCGCCGTGCTCGAGGGGCCGGCAGAGGAGCGGCGTGGCGAAGGTGCTATCGATGCAGAGGATCGCGCCCCCCGCGTGGGCGATTTCGGCGAGTCCCCCCAGGTCGACCAACTTCATCGCCGGGTTGGAGATCGTCTCGGCGTAGACGAGTCGCGTGCGCGGCGTCATGGCGCCGCGCACCGCCTCCAGGTCCGCGGCATCGACGAACGTCGTCTCCACGCCGAAGCGGAACATCTCCTCGCGCAGCAGCGCCTGCGTATCGCAGTAGCAGTCCGTCGAGGCGACGACGTGGTCGCCTACGCCGAGATGGGCGAGAAAGGTGAGGGAGATGGCCGCCATGCCGGACGCCGAAGCGTGGGCGTGGGTCGCCCCTTCGAGGTCGGCGATTGCCCGCTCCAGGGCCGCGACGTTCGGCAACCCATCGCGGCCGTAGTTCGGCTCGGGAGGATCGGCGGCACGGCGGTCGTTCGCGAGGGCCGGGTCGCGGAAGGCGAAGACGGTGCTGGGAGCGATCGGCTCGACCAGCGGACGGACCGCGGCGCTAGCGACCTCACCGGAGTGGGCCGCTCGCGTCCGGCGCTGTGCCTCGGTGATCGGACGTGAACCGATTGCGTCAAGTCCAACTCGTCCCTTGTCCCCGCCCGGCGCGTGCGGCCATCCATCCCCCTCGGGCACGCCCTTCCCCCTTCTGACAATCCAAGGAGACGCGAACCCTGCGGACGATAGGCCGCTGTCGTGTCAGACGGCGGAGAATGCGTCGGGAGGGAGGAGTGCGGCCCCGATCGTACCGTACTCCTGCAAAATCCCACAAGAGTATGCCGCGCCTTCAACCGCCAGCCGTCGAACGCTCCCTACCCGGTCACGACCCCTCAACCCGGGCGACCACCCGGTGGTAGCCGCTCGCCCCCTGCGGCACGATGCCGCGGCGGTCCGCCGACTGGGGTGCACCGGTCTCGTCCGTCGCCCGGGAGACGATGCGGTACTCGCCCGGCTCGGTAGGCGTCCAGTCGGCACTCCAGAACGCCCACGTCAACGCGCTCGGCCGGTAGTCGATCTTTGCCTCGCGCCAGGTCTCACCGTCGTCCGCGCTGAATTCGACCCGCTCGACACCGCGGTCGCCGGCGAACGCCCGTCCCCTTATGGTCGCCGTCGTGCCGACCGAGAACGGCTCCGCAAAGGCGTCGGTCCCGCCGGCGCGTGCCCAACGCGGGCCGAAGATGTCGGAGCGGGTCGGAATCTCGAAGTTCGGTCCCCAGCCTTGCTGTTCGTAGAACCCTTTCGCGTCGTGGTCGACGACCTCGATCCGGGTCAACCACTTGACGTTCTTCTCGCCGAACAGTCCGGGCACCACGACGCGCGCCGGATAGCCGTGATGGGGCGACAGCGGCTCGCCGTTCATCTCGTAGACGACCATCGTCGTCGGCTCCATCGCCTTGTCGAAGGCGAACGTGTCGGTGAATCCGTCCGCGGCGTGGAGTAGCACCTCGACCGCGCCGTCACGAGGCCCGGAGGCGGCCAGCAGATCGCGCATCGGCACGCCGCGCCAGGCCGCGTTGCTGAAGAGCCCGGAGCCGATCTGGTTGCTGATACACATCAGCGTCGTCTCCTGATCCGTCGCCGGCAACGCCGACAGCTCGTCGTAGGTGTAGGCGCGCGGCTCGTCGACGAGGCCGCCGACTTCCAGACGCCAGAGCGCGGTCGTCACGTTCGGGTCGACCACGTTCTTGGTCACGGTGTAGAACCGATCGTTCGGGGCGATGGGCTGGATGTCCGGACCGCTGTAGGTGCGGCCGTCGTAGCCGAACGTGGCGCGATCGTAGAGTCGTCGGAGCAGCCCGTACGCCGGGGCGGCCAGCGCCGCGCCGGCCGCCCCCAGCACCACCGCTCGCCGACCAACCGCCCCAACCCGGGACGACCGCGGCACGGCCGCGGCGGCGGGGCGCATCAGGAAGCGGTACGCGCTCACCAACACCGCGCCGTACAGGGTGTACGCCGCCAAGAGCGTGATGATGGAGACGATACGCGCCGCCGTTGGCGGCAGACCGCGATAATTGGCATCCAGCACCGGCCACAGGACCGCCAGCGACGTCACCCAGAGCACGAGCGCCGAGACGAGGACGAACGATGCCCCCCGCCGGTCGAGATCCCACCGCCCCCGAGGGCGGGAGCGGGCACCGTCGACGATCAGCGCGTAGGCGATGCCGACTAGGCTGCCGACGGCGACGACGCCGAGAAGGCCGGAGCGAACCCCGAACTGCTTCAGACCGTTGTAGCCGCCGAAGCGGCCGAAGAGGCCGAAGAAGGTGTCGATGTCGAGCGTCGGCGCGAAGCGATCGGGGAGCGCCTCCGGCGGCGGCGAGACGCCGAGCCAGGTCCGTGCCACCACCAGCAGGAGCGCCATCGCCAGGGTACCGACCAGCCCGGCGAGCAGTCCGAGCCCCGCCACGCCGAGCCACCGTCCCGCGTTAATCACCGCCGCCTCCTTGGCCACTTCACCGTTCACGGGCGCTCTTCGGCGCCGATTGTCGCCCTCACCGCTGGCAGAGCCCCGGGTTGACGGGCGCCTCGGTAAGGGACTGTGGCGACGAGGGGAGGATCCGTTACAGGTCCTCTTGGCGGGGATCGAGCACGCCTCATCGGGGGCCGAGCGGCGCGGAGGTGCCTCGCAGGACCGCATTCGCCGGATGACGCCATCGGGTCACCTGCCCGGCGCGCACAACCCGTTCGAAGGCGGCTCCGTCCGCTCCGCGATGATCCGCCTGATGGTCGCCACCGCGACGTCCCGGCCGTTCTCGCCGACGAGATCGTAGAGCCGGGCAACGCGGCCCTCGGCCGCGGACGGATCGAGCGCACGGCGCATGGCCCGGGCCATCGTGGCCGGCGTCACGTCGCCCGGCCGCATCACGATCCCGGCCTCTGCATCGTGGACCCAGCCCCCCTCCAGCCACGTTTCGTAGATAGGACCCGGCACCATCACGATCGGCGTCCGCGCCATCGCCGCGTCAAAGAGCGTGCTCGTCCCCTCCAGGACGACCAGGTCGGCGGCGACGACGTGGTCTCGCGCGGTGTCGGGCGACACCGTGCTCAGGATGGTCACCCCCTCGATCTCCGTCAGGAGCGGCAGACGGGGCGGCTGAACGGCGGCCACATCGGGCACCGCGGTCAGCAGGAGACGCAGATCCGACAGCTCCCGGCGGAGCCGAAGATAGCCACCCACGACCCCGGTCAAGACCCGTCGTCCGAACCACTCGCCGAACGGAAAACCGCGTGGCGCGTACGTCAGGTACCGGTTCGTGGGGTCCAGACCGAGCCGACGGCGCGCTTCGATCCGATCGGGCATCTCCTCCACGTCCAGAATCGGGCCGGTCACCGTCAGCTTCGCGGCGAACGGCGACAGTTCCACCGGCGGGGGCATGACCGATGGGTACGCGTAGAGGATGTGGTCGACCTGCTCCAGCAGCGGCCATTCCATGAACAGCTCGTCCCAGATGGGCAGCATCGGGATCGAGATCCACGCCTTTAGGCGAGGCAGGAGCCGGCGATGGGCGATCAGTCGGCGGTTCGTGTCCTCGATCACGACGTCCACGTCGCCAAGCACGGCCCGGATTTTATCGTCGCGCTCGTGACGGACGGGGTTGGGCAGAAGGCGGTACGGGTAGCCGGTTCGGGCGATCGCCTCGACGTTGATCGGGCGAAGATCGAGCTCATCGAGCACGTACGAGACACGGAGGCGCGGGTCAGCGCGCTCCAACGCGCGCGCCAGCTTGAGGGTCCGCGTGACGTGGCCCAGGCCGCCGGAGACCGACGGCACGAAGGCGACGTGGAGTGGCGCCCCGTTGCCTGCTCCCCGCTCCTTATCCGCCGACTCTGCCCCGACCGCCATCACGGCACCCACCCCCCTGGATCGCCGTGCGCTGCGGCGACGACTATGCGGTAGCCTGTTCGTACCGGGGATGATCCAGGTCGCGGGACCGATGAACCGCTGTCGGTCGCGTCCCCGCCTTCCGCACTCCCCATTCCGTGTCGCCGGGTGCTACCCGATCGGAGGAGCGACGTGCCCGATTCTACGCCCCGGCTCGGTTTCGACACGCGGAGCGTGCACGCGGGGGAAGCGCCCGATCCTTCCACCGGCGCGCACGGGGTGCCGATGTACCAGAACGCGACCTACGCCTTCCGGTCATACGACCAGCTGGAAGCCAGCCGAGCCGGACGGGCGCCGCACTTCCTCTACGCCCCGCGTGGGAATCCAACCGTGCGCTCCCTGGAGCTCAAGTTGGCCGACCTGGAAGGGACGGAGGCGGCCGTGGCGACCGCATCCGGCATGGCCGCGGTCGCCGCGACGCTCCTCCATCTCCTGGGCAACGGGGGGCACGTCGTGGCCTCGGCGGACCTCTACGAGCAGACGGCCCTTTTCCTGACGGAGGACCTGCCGTCCCTGGGGGGCGCCGCGACGCTCGTCGACGCCGGCGACCTCGACGCCGTCACGGCGGCGATCGGTCCGGCCACGCGGGCCGTCTACGTCGAGCCGTTTTCGAATCCGCGCCTCCGTGTCGCCGACGTGCCGGCGCTCGCGGCGGTGGCGCATCGGCACGACCTGCCGCTCGTCGTCGACAACACCTTTTTGTCGCCAGCGCTGCTCCGGCCCGTGGAGCACGGCGCGGACCTGGTGATCCACAGCGCCACCAAGTACCTCTCCGGGCACGGTCAGGTCCAGGGCGGCGTCGTCTGCGGCCGGCGGGAAGCGGTGGCGGGCATCGGGCGCACGCTCCTCCGCCTCGGCGGCGCGATGAGCCCGTTCGCGGCCTGGATGCTACTCGCCGGCGTCAAGACCTTGCCGTTGCGGATGGCCCGCCACGGCGCAAACGCCGACCACCTGGCGCGCCTCCTGGCCGCGCACCGCGCCGTCTGCCACGTCGACTACCCCGGTCTCCCCGACCACCCCGGGCACGCGACGGCGCGGCGCCTGGTGGGTGCCGGCGAAGACCGCTTCGGCGGCATGCTTTCGTTCTCCCTGCGTGGGGGCTCGGCCGGCATCGGTCCGTTCCTCGACGCCCTGAAGCTTTGCACGCTCGCCGTCAGCCTCGGCGAATGCGGCACCCTGATCTGGCCGTTCGCCTGCACCGACCTGATTCGGCTTTCGGTGGGCATCGAGGACCCCGCCGACCTCGCGACCGACCTCCTCCGCGGTCTCGACCGGGTCCCGCTTCCGGTGGCCGCCGACTGACGCTCCGCCGCGGCCTCGATCCGACCGGCGAGATAGGGCCATGTCCCTTCCCGCACTGCCCCGCCGCGCTTCCCTTGCACGTCAGCGAAGCGGCAAGTAGCATCGTGGCAGCGAGAACGCGGGGCGACGCGAGGGGAGCGGCGGTGGCGACGATCGACGTGGGGCAGCGGGTGCCGACCCTCGACCTCAAGCTTGAAGACGCGGAAGGGACGCCGCACGACCTGAGCGCAGCGCTGGCGCGGGGGCCGCTCCTGGTCGGTCTCTACAAGAGCTCCTGCCAGGCGAGCAAAACAATGTTCCCCTTTCTGGAGCGGTTGCACCGGCGCTACGGCGGCGACGGCCTGACGGTATTCGGCATCTCCCAGGACTCGGCAAACGTGACTCGCTCGTTTGCCCGCCGCCTTGAACTCTCCTTCCCGATCGTGATCGAACCGGAGGGGTACCCGCTTTCGGTCGCGTTCGACATCACCGCCACGCCCACGGTCTTCCTGATCCGGTCGGACGGCTCGGTCGCCTTCACGACGATGGGTTTTTTCAAGGGACCGGTCAACGAACTGGGTGATGCGGCGGCGTCCGCCGTCGGCCGTCAGCCCGATCCCCTCTTCACCGACGAGGACTTTGGCGTCCCCCTCTTCGTCCCCGGCTGACCGTCCAAGCACTTGCCCTGAGGTTCTCGGGGCATCGAGCGTCGGTTTCTTTCCCGGGGAGGGGGTCCCTCAGCCATCGGCGGCGGACGCGTTCGCGCCGCCTGTGGGCGACGGCCACGACCTCGTGCTCGCCCCCTCTCGTCCGGCGGCGGTTCGCCGGATTAGCGCGGCACCCCCGCGTCGGAGTCCGCAACGTGCGTCATCTGCGCTCCGTCTCCGTTCTCCTCTTCCTCGCGGGCTTGGTGCTCCTTCTCGGGAGCCTGCTGCTCTCATTGAGCCCGACCTGGACACTTATCGGGTTGCTGCTGGCATGGGCCGGTCTGGTCAAGGTCGTGGTGGTCCGTCTCTGGCGGGGGATTGCCCCCCGGGCAGGGCTTGACGGCGGCGGGGACGACTGATCCGTTCCGTCGAGCGCGGGAGGAGCCTGGTGATGGCCAACCTGGACCCAAGCGAGCGCGCCGCTCGCGTGCGCCAGGCGCGCCAGGTCCTGGCCGGCAACGAGATCGCACCGCCGGAAGAAGCGTCGATCCCCGGCGGTCGGCTCTCGCTCGGTGGGTCGGCGGAACTCCGCTATCTGCTCGGGGTGGCGGTGCTGATCGTGGTCGCCGCGGTCGTCTGGGCGACCGCCGGCATGGGGGTGATGGCGACCATCGTGTTCTTGGTGCTCGCGGTCGCGCTGCTCTTCGGTTGGTTCATCCTGTAGGTCATCCAGAACTCCGCAGGCGGTCGCGAGCAACGCCTCGACGCGCCGCGGCAACGGGCGGCACGGACACGTCCCGGTGAGTACCCGCACCGCCCGCCGTTGAAGGTGACTTTGCGACCTAAAGGCGCGCCCGCGGCCGCGGCCTACAAGCTGCCGGGATCGTTGGGATCGGTCCCGTTGTTGACCTCGTCGCCGTCAAGCGAACCGTCGCCGTCGGTGTCCGGATTCGATGGACCCGTCTGGGTGACGGTGATCTCGTTGCCGTCGGTAACGCCGTCGGCGTCGGTGTCCGGATCGTTGGGATCGGTCCCCAGCTCGATCTCCTGGGCGTCGGCGAAACCGTCAGCGTCCGCGTCGCCTGCGGGCGCCGGAGCCGCGTCCGGTTCGGTGACCGCCGGCTCGGCGGCCACCCCTTCGTCCCCGTCCAGGGTCCCGTCGGCATCGCTGTCGACGTTGAGGGGGTCGGTACCGCCGGCCGCTTCGTCCCCGTCGCCGATGCCGTCGCCGTCGCTGTCGGCGACGGCCGGGTCGGTTCCCGCCGTCGCCTCGTCGCCGTCGAGCAGCCCATCGCCGTCGGCGTCGGCGTCGGCGTCGACCAACGGCGCCTCCAAGACGGGCGCTTCCGTCGCCTCCGCGGCGGGCGTTCCAACGACGTCACCGGCTGGTGCGGTCGGCTCCGCCGGCACCGTCGGTTCGGGCGTTTCCCGGCGCTCCGCGGCCGGCGTCGCGACCGGCGTGGTCGGCGCCGCGGCCGGTGTCGCGTCCTCCGAAACCGTGACGCGAGGAACCGCCGGTCCCACCACCGCGCCGACGGCGATCGCGTCATCTTCGCCCGCGGTCACCGTTAGCGCTCCGTCGAATGCCGCCGCCTCACCCTCCGCCAATTCTTCCGGCGCTCCCCCATCCACCGCCACCTGAAGCGACCCGGCCGAGGCGAGGAGCAGCGTGGGAACGGGACCGTTCGGGAGATCGGCCGACTCCCCCGGGGCAAGCACGGCCCGCACCAGATCGATATCGTGGTCCGCGCCCGGACCGGCGAAGGCCTCGCCTTCGTAGCGAAGCTCGCCTCCGGCCGCTTCGTCGGCCGCGGCCGCGCTCACCAGCTCGATCGCGTAGTAGCTGGCCGCGCTCCCGCCGAGCCCGACGCGGACCTGTGTCGCTCCCTCGCCGAAAAGGGCCGCCTCTCCCGGTGCCAGACGGAACCGCACCCCAGTGTCGGCGTCCGCCACGAGCAGCGTTCCCTCGCTGGCCAGCAGGAAACCGTAGTCGCTCTCGACCAATGTTGCGTTTGCCGGCAGATCAGCAGATCGCGCCACGACCCGCCACGCGAGCTCCTCGGCCGGCAACGAGGCGACCCCTTGGGCCACCACCTGCGCTTCCCCGATAGCGGGCGAAGCGTCCGAGGGGGTTTGCTGCCCGGCGGCACCGGCCAAGAGTGGCCCCGATGCCGTCGCCGCAAGCAGCAACGCCGCCGCTCGGCGTCGCCCCGCCGAGCGGCGGGCGGGTCCGTGGGCGGGCGACGGTCCGTCGGTGCGGTGCGGCTTTGGCACGGGAGAGACCTCCATCGGTGTCGATACGTGGAAAAATGGCGCCAACGACCGGTGGCGGCCGGCGCGACCGAGAGATGCTAGGCCAACCGCTCACGTTGGGGAGCCAGACGCTCGCTTACCGAGCATCGGGATGCGTTCACCATCCGCCCGTTCGGGGCAGCAGCGCGCCGCCCCTCGCGCCGATTGTAGACGGCCCTGGGCATCATCGCATGGGGACGATCCCGGTGACGGGAACCCCAAGTACCCTGGTCTATTCGTAGAGGACGCGTTCACACCGTTCGACTAAGGTCCCGGCGGGGTCTAAGATCGAGCAGGGCAACTGCCCCGCGCACGACCGACCCAGCCCTCGCGGCCCGGCGACACCTCGGCCTCCGGCCGCAACCGATAACGGAAGGGGAAGGGAAGAACCCGGTGCGCATCGCCGTCATGTCCGACGTTCACGGCTTCGCCTTGGCCCTCGACGCAGTCCTCGCCGACCTTTCCCGGCAGGGCAAGGTCGACGAGATCATCGTTGCCGGCGATTTGTGCGAGGTCGGCCCCGCTCCCGCGGACGTCCTGGCAACGCTCCGTGGCAGCCGCTACACGGTTCTCCAGGGCAATACCGACCGGAACTTGGCAGAGGCCGCATCCGGGGTCGCGGAAGCGGGGGACGTCGGCTTCGCGCTCGAGCAGATCGGCGACGCCGGAGTGCGCTATCTGGCGGGCCTCCGGTTCTCCCGCCGGATCACCCCGCCGGGCGGCTCGTCACCGAAGGACGACCTGCTCGCGGTCCACGCCAATCCGCACGATCTGGATCGCCGTCTCCACCCCGAAATGACCGACGGAGCAGTACGAGAGGTCCTCGGCGCGACGCGAGCGGCGATCGTCGCCTTCGGGCACGTCCACATCGCCTACACGCGACAGGTCGACGCGACCCTGCTGGTTGACGTCTCCGCCGTCGGAAACCCGAAGGACCGCGATCTTCGCTCGAAGTACGGCCTCTTCTCCTGGGACGCGGTCGCACGGGAGTGGAAGACCGAGTTGCGCCGCGTCCCCTATCCATTAGCGGAGACGGCGGCTCAAATCCGCGCCAGCCACCTGCCGAACCCGGAACGGACGCTCCGGACGTTGGAGCGCGCGTCTTATTGACCGGCCGGAACGCAACCGGGGCGCTGCGGCGATCCGCGCCAAAGGGCGGACACAGAAAGAGGGCGGGAAGGATAACCCTCCCCGCCCTCTCACCCGATCGCGGCAACCCTTGCCGGTTGCGCGTTCGGCGAAACCGCTAGCTCACGAAGGCAAAGTTGTCATCGCCGCCGCTGGCGTCCGAGATGCCGGTGCCACCGTCGGCCGAGATCCCGAGGTCGGTCGTGGTCGTCACGCCACCGCCGCCGGCCTCGTCCTCGCCGCCGTCGTCCTCGCCGCCCTCGTCCGAACCACCGCCATCAATGGCAATGGCGCCGTCTTCGACGTCGCCAACGGTGATCGAGCCGCCGCTGTTGCCGCCGGTGTTCAGATCGCCGATGACGATCGCGCCGCCGTCCGCGTTCGCGGTCGAAGTGCCGCCGTTGCCGGCAGCTGCGATATCCTGAGCCATGATTGTTGCTCCCCCAGAAACGCTTTCCGCGCTCTTTGCGCGACCGGTCTCCGTCTAAAAGGACGGAGACAGACTCCCTAGCTCACGAAGGCGAAGTTGCCATCGCCGCCGCTTGCATCGGAGATCGCGGTCCCGCCATCGGCGGAAAGGCTGAGGCTCGTCGAGGAGGAGACGTCACTCCCATCGATCGCGAGCGCGCCATCAGCGACATCGCCGACGGCGATGCTGCTGCCGGAGTTGCCGCCGCTGTTCAGATCGCCAATGCCGATCGCGCCGCCGTTCGCGCTCGCGTCGGACGTGCCGCCGTTACCGGCCGCCGCAGTATCCTGAGCCATCGTGATCGACCCTCCCTCTGCACGTTCCCGAACCCATCCCCTCACCGCCGCGTCATGGACGGGTGCACCACGCTCGCGCACTGCAAACCCGCCATTCGGCAGCTCTCGATCAAATTACCATCCGAGAACGGGCGCGTCAATAAGGTACGCAGCACGATCCCCGGCAATTAAGGGAAACTGCAAAGTCTACCTTTCCCGTCGATATTTAGACAACGGCGCACCTCTCGGCGATTCCGCCCGTCGGAGGGGGTCTTTCGAGCGCCGACGCCTATGCAATTCGAACCCATTAGGCGTAGAAAGAAGCCCGAAAGCGCACCTTGGACCGCTATTGCCTTGATAAAGGCGGTCGTACCGGTGCAAAATGGGGACGAAGACGCGGATCGGATCGGCGGCGGATGCTTCGACCGGTACCCCCAGCGGGATTCGAACCCGCGATCTTCACCTTGAAAGGGTGACGTCCTGGGCCGCTAGACTATGGGGGCATGGGCCGAACGATAGCGTTCCCGCCCGGACGGTGTCAACGCAGACCGCCACGGCCGTCGGCCTCCGACGGAACCGGTGAGGTGAACTACAGATTTGAATCGGAGCACTGGCACGGACATGCCGCAACAAACGCTCCCCACGGTCCCTCCGGCCACGGTCGGCGCCGATCTGGTCCACGGACCGCCCGACGACGCACCACCGGTCGCGCTTGCGATCCGGCGCGGTTCCCCTTTCGCGGGCACCGACGCCGACAATGGCCATGTCGAAGCGCCCGACCGCCCCGGCGGGGCGGGAGCGGTCGGGGTGGCGGAGACTGACCCCGCGATCGGGACCATTATTCCGGTCGGCCGCACGACGGCTTTACCGGACACGACGAGGCAAGGGGAAGCGGCGTCCCCCGGCGACACCGACGGCAAAGAGTCCCGCCGGCGGCGTGGGACGCGGGTCGTCGAGGACAACGGGGAGGACGGCGACCTCGCCCGTCTCGCCCCGATGGTCCGCCACCTTGCCTCGCTGACGAAGGATTTGACCGAGGCGCAGCGCACAATCGGGGCGCTGACGGCGGAGCGGGACCTGCTCCGGCAGCAGGTGGCTGAGCGACCGGCGACGACGCTAGCAACCCTGGACGGGGAAGACGCGGTCGCACGCCCGGGCAAGGCGGCCCGGCTTGAGGCAAAGGCGGCGAAGCAGGCCGAACGCACAGCCGACGGCGTCGATTTCGAGCCCGTGCCGACTGCCGCCGAGCTCGTCACCCGTGCCCAGAAGGCGGGACGACGACGACGGTTGATCGCCCTCGGGGTGATCGGGGCGATTGTCGCGGTGTTCCTCATCGGGCGCGCCATGGACGTCGAGGTCGGCAACTACGTCTCGAAGGACGGCTTGACGGGCATTCCCTACTTCGGCCTGATCTTCCAGATGCTGATCGTCGGCTTCATGCTCTACCGCGTGGTCCGCGTTGGCGGTAAAGCAGGCAAGTGGCTCTTCCCGTCGCCGGAGGAGCCGAAGAGGCGTGGCCGGTAGGCTCCAACGTTTCACGATCCCTACGTAGCGACGACAACCACCAGGAAGGCGCTACCCGCGGCGCCCACCCACGCGATTCGCTCCGCCGCCGTCGTCGTCCGGAGGGCCGTCGGTAGGCGGCGTGCCCAGAGGCGCCCCTCTCCACTCAGACCGGTGACGGCCACGGCGGCAGCCGTCCAAACCGCCACGGACGACGCTCGGGATAGCCCGCCGGTTTGCTCCGAGAGCGGCAACCCGGCCAGCACATCGACGACCGCCAGGATCGCCGCAGCGCATCGCTCGGCCGGGAAGAGCGCGAGTTCGCCGAGCGGCGCCCACACGAGCCCGAGCAGCGCCCCGAGCGCGGCGAGCGGGAACGCGACTTCTACGATGGGGCCGACGACCAGGTTGGCCGGCGTCGCGATCAGCGACGGGGTGCCGGAGATGGGCAGCAGGATCGGTAGCGTGGCCACCTGGGCGGCGGCGGTCGCCAGCAGCGCCGCCCGCAGCCATCCCGGCCCTCTCACCGGCCGCAAGGACGGCACGACCAGGGCCAGGGCCAACGACGACGCCATCGACAGTTGGAACGAGACGGACCAGAGCATCGTTGGCACCGCGGCCACCGAGACGGCGCCGGCGAGCAGGACGAGCGTGACGTGATCCGGTCGGCGGCCGGCTCGCGAGGCCAGGAGCGCCCCCGTGGCGACCAAGGCGGCACGGATGACCGGCGCCCCGAGTCCGGTCACGAGGGCGTAGGCCCAGACGACGCCGATCGTCGCGACCTGCCAGGGGAGGCGCCGGCGCGTGCCGACGGCGTGGCCGGCGGTGGCGGCAATCGTGAGCAGGAGCGCCACGTTGGCGCCGCTGACGGCCGTCAGGTGGGTGGTACCGGTGAGGCGGAACCGCTCTTGCCGCTCGGGGGAGAGCGCGGCATCGTCCCCCGTGACCAGCCCGGTTAGGAGCGCACCGGCATCGCCGGGGACGGCCCGCTGCAGGACGCCGCCGAGCGACCGCCCGGCCACGGCCGGCCACCGACGCCACCCACCCCCGGTCGCCTCCACGGAGGCCCATTCGGCGAACAGCGTCACCCCGCAGCCGCGCGCGCGGAGGGAGGCGCGGTAGCCGCTGGACCCGTCCCGGGCCGATTCGGGGCGGCCACCGAGGCGGACCTCGTCGCCCAACTCGGTCTCCGGGTAGGCGGGGGCGGTCACGCAAACCGCGCCCGTCGCCGGCTGCCAACCGTCTCCGATGCGGACGCTCGTCGTCTGCACGACCAGTCGCCGGAACCGCCCGGTCGCGGCCGGCGCCGCGACGACCCGGCCCTGGACACTCGTGGCGGCATCGACCCACGACGGAACGACGGGTTCCGGCGGTGGCGTGCCACGAAGGGCGCCGGCCAGCCCCCCGAGCCCGACCAGGATGACCGGTGCCAGTGATCGGCGCCGGGAGTCGGTCGCCGCGAGCAGCGCGACACCGCCGCATGCCACCGCGACGCACGCCGGCCAGCCGACCGTCGCTCCCGCGAGGAACGCCAACGCGAGGCCGACGCCGGTCATGGACCGACCGTAACCAGTGGCCGCAGGTCGTCGACCATATTCGCCGAGATGCCGGGCACCTCCTCGAGGTCGTCCACTGATCGGAAAGGGCCGCTCGCACTCCTTCGGGCGACGATCCGTTCCGCCAGGACGGGGCCGATCCCCGGCAGGGCGTCCAACTCCTCAGCGGTGGCGGTGTTGACGTCGATCGCTCCCACGGGCCGCGCCGGCGCGGGGACCGTTGCCGTTGCCAGAACTTCCCCAGGACCAGCAGCCGGGGGGGGAACGCCCGCCGTCACCACCGACGTCGGCTCGATAGGCATGGGGACCAACGTCGGCACGACGATACGTTCTTCGTCTCGAAGGCGGCGGGCGAGGTTGACCGCGGCAAGATCGGCGTCTTCGGCAACGCCCCCCGCCGCGGCAAGCGCGTCGGCGGTGCGGGCGTCGCCCGGAAGAGCGTAAACGCCCGGCGAGGCGACCGCGCCCTCGACGGCGACGACCACGGTCGCGTCCGGCCGTGGGTCCTCGATCACGATCGGCGGCGCCGCGCGCTCGTCAAGCGCGACGAAGCCGTAGCCGGCCGCCGCTACCGCGACAACCGCGGCCACCAGGGCGATGGCAATCCGGACCATGCCGCCTCACGATCGGGCCTGGGGCCCATGCCGCGCCTTCGTTTCCGCCAGTCCTCATCTGTAGCGCGCATCTTCGATCGGCCGCGGTTCCGCCGCAACCGCCCGCGCGTGGTAAAATTGCTGTCTTGCGCAGGGGGGGCCGGGCCGGTCCGCTCGGTATTGGCTTGCCTGCAATAGGGAAGCGATTCGCTCCTCGACCCGAACGGACGAAACCGGATGACTCTGAGCCACCTCGTACCCACCCTCAGTGCAGACCGGGCGGTCGCGGCCCTCCTCGACCCGCTTCGCCGGGACGGCGGCGCGGTGGCGGCGATCGATTTTCCGGCCGCGGCTCGGCCGGCGCTGGCCGCCGCGGCGGTTGCCCCGCGTCGCGCGGCAACCCTCGTCGTGACCGCCCGCGGCGACCGCGCGGAATCGCTGGCGGCGGCGATCGGTGAATACCTGCCGCCGGAGCGGCAACCGGCGCTGTGGCCGGCGCCCGAGGCGCTCCCCTACGAGCAGATGCCGTTCGACCTCACCGCGGCGACCCGCCGGGTCACCCTCCTGGACCGGCTTCGCCGCGCCCGGGAGGGTGACGGTGACGCCCCGGTCGTCGTCGCGTCCGTGCGCGGCCTCGTCCAACTCGTGCTCGGTCCGTCCGATCTCCAGGCGCGCACCCGGCTGTTGCGCCCCGGTGATCGGCTCGACGTTGATGGGCTCCTGCGCTGGGCGACCGAGCTCGGCTACGAGGCAACGCCGCTCGTGCAAGAACCGGGCGAGATCGCCCGCCGCGGAGGCATCGTCGACCTCTTCCCGCCGGGCGCCGACGAGCCGGTCCGGCTCGACCTCTTCGGTGACGAGATCGAGAGCATCCGCGCCTTCGATCCCGGCAGCCAGCGCTCGACCGGCCGCCTCCCATCCGTGCGCCTGCTGCCGCCCGCCGAGCTGCCCCTCTGGCAGCTGCGCGCCGCCGCTCCGCTGCTGGCGGGCCTTGAGCGCGGCGGATTGCGCGACGAGGTCGCCGGCGAGTGGGACCGGATGCTGGAGCGGATGGGGGAGGGCGCGACCCCGGCGTCGGTCGACCTCTTCGCCCCCTACCTGCTCGACGAGCCGTGCGGCCTCGCCGACTACTTCGCCCCCGGCGATCTCCTGGTTCTCGACGAGCCGTCGGCGGTTCGCTTGGCAGCGGCGCAGCTCGCCGCCCAAGCGACGGAGCTTGAGGGCGCGTTCGTTGCCAACGGGGAGTTGCCGCCCGGCCTGCGCCGCCCGGTCGCCAGTTGGAGCACCGTCGAGCAGCGTCTCCAACCGCTGACACGCCTCGAGCTGGGCAGCGAGCGGGACGACCCATCGGTCGTGTCGCTCGGCGCGCTCGCGGAGGCGCCCGCCTACGCCGGGCGCCTCGCCGTCGCCGTGGACGATGTCGCCGCTCGGCTCCGCGACGGTTGGCGGGTATCGGTCGCGAGCGACCAGGTCGAGCGGCTGACCGAGCTGTTCGAGGAGCGAGACGTCTTCCCGCGGCGCGACAAGCGGCGGGGCGACCGCGGCGTTCCACCGCCGCTGCCGCCGGGAACGCTCGAGATCCGCGCCTCCGACGCCGACGGCGGGTGGGCCCTGCCGTCGGCAAAGCTGCTGCTCCTCTCCGACCTGGAGTTGTTCGGGTTCCGCAAACAGACCCGTCGCGGCGTCCGCCGCCTCTCGGGCGAGGCGAAAGCATTCGCGACAAGCCTGACGCCCGGTGAGAGCGTCGTCCACATCGACCACGGGATCGCCCGCTTCGCCGGTCTGGTCCGTCTCGACACGAGCGGTGTCGAGCGCGAATACATGTTGCTCGAATACGCCCGCGGCGACCGCCTCTACGTACCGGTCGACCAGAGCGATCGCGTCTCCCGTTACAGCGGCGGCGGCGGCGAGCCGCAGCTCACCCGCCTCGGCTCCGGCGAGTGGGTCAAGGTCAAGCAGCGGGTACGGCGTGCCGTCCGCGAGATGGCCTTCGAGCTGATCCAGCTCTACGCGGCGCGGGAGACCGCGGAAGGGCACCGCTACGCCGACGACACCACCTGGGACCGCGAGCTTGCCGAATCGTTCCCGTACACGGAGACGCCCGATCAGCAGCGGGCCATCGACGACGTCAAAGGGGACATGGAGTCTCCCCGGCCGATGGACCGCCTCGTCTGCGGCGACGTCGGGTTTGGCAAGACGGAGGTGGCGCTGCGCGCCGCCTTCAAGGCGGTCAACGCGGGACGTCAGGTGGCGATCCTGGTGCCAACCACCGTGCTCGCCCTCCAGCACTTCACCACCTTCCGCCAGCGGCTCGCGCCCTTTCCGGTCAGGGTCGAGATGCTGTCGCGTCTCCGCACCAAGGGCGATCAGCGACAGGTGCTGACCGGGCTCGCCGATGGAAGCGTCGACATCGTCGTCGGCACCCACCGCCTGGTGCAGCGGGACGTGGTCTTCAAAGATCTCGGCCTCGCCGTCGTCGACGAAGAGCAGCGCTTCGGCGTGCGCCACAAGGAGTTCTTCAAGCGGCTCCGGACCGAGGTCGACGTGCTGACGATGAGCGCGACGCCGATCCCGCGGACGCTGCACATGTCCCTCGCCGGCATCCGCGACATCAGTATCATCGACACGGCGCCCCAGGCCCGGTTGCCGATCCGGACCTTCGTCACCGAGTTCCAGGACCACCTCGTGCGGGAGGTGCTGCTGCGGGAGATCGACCGTGGCGGGCAGGTCTACCTGGTCCACAACCGGGTGCACGACATCGACCGCCTGGCGCACAAGCTACGGGAGTTGGTGCCGGAGGCGCGATTCGGCGTCGGCCACGGTCAGATGGACGAGGAGGTGCTTGAGGAAGTGATCCTCGGCTTCGTCCGCCACGATTACGACGTGCTGCTTTCGACCACGATCATCGAGTCTGGGATCGACATCCCGAACGTGAACACGATCGTGATCGACGACGCCGACACCCTGGGCCTGACCCAGCTCTATCAGCTTCGCGGGCGTGTCGGGCGGAGCGCGAACCGCGCCTACGCCTACCTGCTCCACCGCCCCAACAAGGTGCTTTCGGAGGACGCCCAGGAACGGCTGGAGGCGATCCAGGAGGCGACGGAGCTGGGAGCCGGCCTCCGCGTCGCGATGCGGGACATGGAGATCCGCGGCGCCGGCAACATCCTCGGGGCCGAGCAGAGCGGCCACATCGCCGCGATCGGCTACGAGCTCTACCTGCGGCTGCTCGCCCAGGCGGTCGAAGAGGTCAAGAGCGGCCGGCCGATCGCCGACGCCGACCCGGTGACCCTCGACCTGCCGCTCACGGCGCTGATCCCCGTCGACTACATTGCGGACACGGAGCTGCGGCTCGCGACCTACCGCCGGGTCGCCGCCGTCGAGACACCTCGGGCGCTTGCCGACGCGCGGACGGAGCTGGAGGACCGCTTCGGCCCGATCCCTGAGCCGGTCGAGCACCTCTTCGCCCTGATCGCCCTCCGCATCCGCTGCGCCGAGCTCGGCATCGAATCCATGGTCGAGCGGGAGCGGGAGATCGTGATCCGGCCCGTCGCCACGGTCGGCCTGGAGCGGCGCCTCGGGCGCAAGCTCGGCCGGGCGCTCCGCCTCACACCGAACTCGATCCGGGTTCGGCTGCCGGACCTGACCATCCCGTGGCAGGAGGCGCTCGACGCCGTCCTCGACGCCGTCGAGCAGGCGCAGGCCCCGGTCGCGGGGATGGGCGGGGCAGCGGCGGCGCGGTAGGGGCGTCAGAGGGCCGTGGCACCGGGACAAGGTCGGATGGTCGAGCGACACTCCAAAGTGGCCGTCGTCGGTGCCGGCAGCTGGGGAACGACGCTGGCGGTCGTCGCCGCCCGGGCAGGACGCGCCGTCGCCCTCCACGTCCGCAGCCCGAACATCGCGGCCGCGATCTCGGCAGAGCGGCGCAACGCCCGGTACCTACCCGATCTCGTTCTCCCCGACGGCATCGAGGTCACGACCAACCTGGCCACTGCGTGCCATGGCGCCGCCCTCATCCTGGTCGTCGTGCCCAGCCAAACCGTGCGGGAGAACGCGCGAGCGCTTGTCCCGGTCGTCGGGGACGCGATCGTCCTCAGCGCCGTCAAGGGGTTGGAGCGCGGGTCCTTAAAACGGATGACGGAGGTGCTGCGCGAGGAGCTTCCCCCCGCCGCCGCGTCGCACGTCGCCGCTCTCTCGGGCCCGAATCTCGCGGCCGAAGTAGCGGCGGGGAAACCGGCGACGGCGGTCGTTGCCGGGGAGGACTCCGCAGTCGCCGAGCGGGCACGCGACCTGCTCGGGGGCGGGGCGTTCCGTTGCTACACGAACGGCGACGTCGTCGGGGTGGAGATGGGCGGCGCGCTCAAGAACGTGATCGCGATCGGTGCCGGCATCGGCGATGGCCTCGGTGCCGGCGAGAACGCCAAGGCGGCGTTCATGACCCGCGGCATCGCCGAGATTGCTCGGCTCGGCATCGCCGCCGGCGCCGAGCCGCTGACCTTCGCCGGCCTCACCGGTCTCGGCGACCTCGTCGCCACCTGCGCCAGCCCTCTCAGTCGGAACCGGCGGGTCGGCCAGGAACTGGCCACGGGGCGCCCTCTCGCCGACGTCCTTGCTGGCATGTCGCAGGTCGCCGAAGGGGTCTTCACCACCGAGGCCGCCTACGAGCTCGGCCGCCGAGCCAACGTCGAGTTGCCGATCACGGAACAGATGTACGCCGTCCTCTTCGAAGGGAAGTCGCCGCTCGCCGCCATTGCGGACCTGATGCGCCGTGAGCCGAAGGACGAGCTTGCCGGATTCCGCGGCATCCCCGGCCGGACCGGCCCACGGCACATCGGCTGACGACGCTAGCCAGCGGCGCCCGCAAGCTCCGTCCGCGTGACCAGGGGCAGCGAGACCAACTGGTCCCGGGCCGGGCCGACGCCGACCATCGTCACCGGCGCCCCGACCGCGTCCTCTAGGAAGCGCACGTAGGCGCGGGCGCCGTCCGGTAAATCCTCCAGGCTCCGCGCCTCGCTCGTAGTGCACTGCCAGCCAGGGAGCGTCTCGTAGACCGGGGAGATCGACTCCCACTCCGCCTCACCCGCCGGGGGATGACGAACCACGCTTTCCACGATACCGGCCGATTCAGAGTGCCCCCCGGTCGATTCCAACCGCTGAAGCCGATACGCGGTGCAGACCTTCACGTGGTCGAACCCGTCGAGGACATCGAGCAGTGTGAGCGCGATCTCCGTCACGCCGTTCTGACGGGCGACGGCGCGGGCGGCGACGGCGTCGAACCAGCCGGTCCGGCGCGGCCGTCCGGTGGTGGTGCCGTACTCGCGGCCCCGCTCCCGGATCGCCTGGCCCGTCGCGTCGTGCAACTCGGTCGGCAGCGGACCGCCGCCGACGCGGGTGCTGTACGCCTTGAAGACGCCGATCACCCGCCGGACCTGAGTCGGGGCGACGCCCGCCCCCTGGCAGGCCCCCGCCGCAGTCGGCGACGATGAAGTGACGAAGGGGTAGGTGCCGTAGTCGATGTCGAGCATCGCCCCCTGCGCGCACTCGATCAGGACTTCTTTGCCGGCGGCGAGGGCGTCCTGAACGATCACCTCCGACGGCGCAATGTACGGCGCGAGGCGCGCCCCGAGCGTCAACAACTCGTCCAGGACGGACGCGGGGTCGAGCGCAGGTTCGCCGTAGACCCGGACCAGGATCCGGTTCTTCTCCTCGATCTCGCGCTCGATCTTGCGACGCAGGGCCCCCTCGTCGACGAGGTCGGCGACCCGAACGCCGCGGCGGCTGACCTTATCGGCGTAAGCAGGGCCGTTGCCGCGGAGGGTTGTCCCGATCTCGTCGTCGGCCCGCCGCGCCTCCTCCAGGCGGTCGAACAGCGGGTGGTAAGGCATCACGACGTGGGCGCGGTCGGAGAGGCGGAGGCCGGCGACGTCGACGCCACGCTGGCGGAGTCCATCCAACTCGGCCAGCAGCGACGCCGGGTCGACGACGACGCCGGCCCCGATCACGCAGAGGCAACGCGGGTTGAGGATCCCGGACGGCACCAGATGGAGCTTAAAGACACCGGCTTCGGTCTCAATCGTGTGGCCGGCGTTGCTTCCCCCGTTGGCCCGGACGACGACGGCGACATTGCCGGCGAGGGCGTCGGTCAGCTTGCCCTTCCCTTCGTCGCCCCACTGACCGCCCATCACGATCGTCGCCGGCATCGCCGCTCGCTCCCCCGCCTCCGAACCGGCCGCGTCTCGACGCGGTGAACGCCGGGACTATACCCGACCGGGATACGACGGACGGCCGGCCGTCGCGTCCCGCCCGGTCCGGATCAACGCCGGGCGTCGCGCTCCCGCATCAACCGCAGCTCTCGCTGCAGCGTCAGGATCTGTTGGCGAAGGTGGAGGATCGCGGCGGCCCCGGCCAGGTTCACGCCGAGGTCCGAGACCAGGCGTCGCGCCCGCCGGATGCGGTCGATGTCCGCCTCGGAGTAGAGCGCGTGCCCCGTCTCGTCGGTCTCCGGCTCGATCAGCCCGATCGCCTCGTAGCGACGGAGCGTCTGCACCCGGAGCCCAACCCGGACCGCGACCGCGGTCACGACGTAGCGCGGTTCCCGGCTCGGCTCGTCCTCGATCGGATCGCGGCGGGAAAACGTCACGTCCGGGCGAAAGGGTCCGCTCATCGCGCTCCCTCCTCCCGCAACCGCCGCAACTCCTCAAAAAGCTCCCGTTCGCGCGGCCCGAGCCCCGACGGCAGGATCACCTTCGAACGCGCCACCAGGTCCCCGCGCTGGCCCTTCGGGCCTTTAAGGCGGGGCATTCCCTGCCCCCGTAGGCGGAACAGACGGCCGGGCTGGGTCTCCGGGGGGATCGTGAGCGCCACCCGCCCGGTCGGCGTGCCGACGACCACCTCGCCGCCTAGCACCGCCGTGGTCAGCGGAACGTCGACGTCGGTCTGGAGGTCGTCCCCATTGCGCTCGAAGCGCGCATCCGTCCGGACCGCGATCCGGAGGTAGACATCCCCCGGCGGCCCGCCGGCCACTCCGAGCCCCCCTTGCCCGGCGATCCTGATGCGAGAGCCGGTCGCCACCCCGGCTGGGATCGTCACCTCCAGCGACCGCGTCCGGTGGACGACGCCCGTGCCGTCGCAGGTCGGGCAGGTCGTCTCGCGGACGAGGCCCGTCCCGTTACAGGTCGGGCAGTTCTGCGGTGCTTGCAGCTGGATCGTTCGGGTGGCGCCGTGGAACGCCTCCTCGAACGAAACGTCGACCGCCACCTCCAGATCCTCTCCGCGGCGCGCGCGCGGCGGGCTGGCGGTGACACGGCTCCGGCCCGCCTCCCGCGCACGCCCCCCGAAGAGGGTCTGGAAGAAGTCGGAGAAGCCTCCCCCGTCGTCCTCGCCAGGGGACTCGTAGACGGTCCAGTCGGAGCCGCCCGGTCGGCTCGTCGCCGCGCCGGCTTGCCCCGCGAACCACGAGCCGAAGTCGCTCGGATCGACCGCGCGGCGTGGCGCGGCCCCAGGGCGGGGTGCCGGCTCGTCGCCGGTGAATCCGGCTTCACGGTAGCGCTGCCAGTCCTCCCCGAACCGGTCGTAGAGCTTGCGCTTGTCGGGATCGGAGAGGACCTCGTACGCCTCGTTGATCTCCTTGAAGCGGTCCTCGGCCCCCGTGTCGCCGGGGTTGATGTCGGGGTGGTGCTGGCGCGCCAGCTTTCGGTAGGCGGCCCGTACCGCCTTCTCGTCGGCGTTACGGGCGACGCCCAGCGTCTGGTAGTAGTCCTTGAACTGGACGGTCGGCATCGCTCGGCTCTCTTATCGCAGGCATCGTCAGCGTCGAAATCCTACACCTTGAGTCTCAACGACGCAAGCTTCCTGACACATTTCCGGCGCTTACCGCCCTCTTGGGGCGTCGTGCCTTCCGGATCGCCCACACGACGAAGGCACCGAAGAGGAGGAGGATGCCGACGGACAGAACCGGGAGGAAGACCGCGACGACGGCTGCCAGCCCCGCAACCATGTCCTCGGCCAGGCTGAGGAGCGGGTTGCCCATGCCGCCGGTGCCTAGGGTGACAACCGGCCGGACGACCGCCTTGGCGGTGTGCACCGCCCCGGCGACGAGCAGACCGAGCACCAGGGAGACAACGGGGTTGATCCCGGCGCCCTCGCTCGTGGCAGCCATCACCAGGACCGCCCCGGCGGCGGGCCGGACGGCGGATTGGACAAGGTCGTTCGCGTGGTCCAGTCCGGGCACCTTGTCGACCACGAGCTCGACCGTCAGGAGGAGGACGATGACGGCGATCGCCCAAGTCGACGAGAGGAAACCGTACGGGCGGGCCAGGGTTACATCGGTCGAGATGCGGTCGGCGAGGGCGAGCACCAGGAGCGGCAGGTAGGCATTGAGGCCCGCCGGCGCCGCCAGCCCGAGCCCGGTCAAGAGCGAGTACTCCATTCGTCATCGCCCCCAACCCGACGCCCCCGGTCGCCGCGTCGGCGCATCGGGAACGAGTCGCCCCAGGCTTCCCGGCTGCGGCCTCAAGCGGTCGACCCGCCCATCCAGAGCGGCCGCGCGCCCAGCCGAGCTACCACCGCCTCACCGTGCGAGAGCACATAGAGCTGCCCGTACAGATGGCCGGTCACGACACACGCGTAGAGTGATGCCGCGGCCGACGCCCCCGTCAAGGGTACCCATCCCCATCCGTCGGCGAATAGGCTCACCGGCGGGAAGGCGGAGACGACGGAGGTGGCGAAGCCGAAACCCGCCACGATCGCCGAGGCCGCCAGGTGCGCCCCGAACCGATCGCGGACGGTGCGAAGGGTCCCCGCGACGTCGAGCCCAGCCCGGACGGAGCGCGCGATCGCGGCTCGGCCGACCGCGGCCGCAAGGATGATGCCGAAGGCGGTGCTGCCGAGCGCGTTCAGGAGGGGAGGCACCAGCCATCCGCCGCCTCCGAGATCGGGCCAGTCCGGTGCGCGGCCCTCGGACGCCGCGGCGGTCGCCACGACGACGGCGAGGGCCGGGCAACCGACGACCACGCCGACCGCCACGAGCCATCCCGCGGTGACCCCGATCAAGCGGAGGCCGTCGATCACCAAGTCGCCCACGACGTCCCAGGCAGGGAGCGGGACGTCGCGACGCTCGGCCACCCGTCGTGTGACGCGCATCTGGTACCCGCCCGTCGCCAAGAGCGCGAGCACCGTCGGCACGCCCGACCAGAGCAGATCCAGGGCATCGACCGAGGACGCCGGGTCGCTACCACTACCTTCGAAACCGAAACGGCTCCAGATGGCGGCCGGTATGCCATACAGGAGCATTCCGACCAGGGCCTTCCCCGGCCAGCCCCCGTCCTCCCGGAAGAACACGAACGCGCGACGAACGTCCATCCCCGTTCCCTCCCCGGTCTGCCCGGCCCTGCCTCACCAGGGTTCGAGCGGTGGCGGTTCGGCTTGGTGGGCCCGCCGCCCGACACCCGGCTCCGCCCGGAAGTACGCCTGTCCGTAGAGGTGGAAGCCGACGGCGTAACCGTACGGGACGGTCACGGCGGCGACGAGGGCCGGCACGAGGAGGGCGGCCCCGAAGCCAAGGCCCGACTCGGTCGCCGACGCCCCGACCCAAACGGCGACCACGACCGCGCCGCCGACGCAGGCCAGCGCAGCGGCCAGGAGCAGGAGCACGAGAAAGATCAGCACGTAGTCGCCGACGCCGCGCCCGACGAGTCGGATCACCGGTCCGCCTTCGATCCCGGCCACGAAGGAGCGGGTCATGGCGACCCTCGCCACCGCAGCGGCGGTCACGACCCCGACCACCAGGTTGAGCGCCACGCCGAGCGCGGGGATCAGCCAGGCCGCGGCCTCGGAGTCGAACGCGAACCGCGGCAGCAGGAAGACGACCGTTGGCAGGAAGCTCCAGACGACCATGACGGCCAGCGCGCGCAGTCCGTTCGTGAAGAGCTCGGTCCAATCGTTCCACTCGGGCAGCGGGACATCGGTTTGGGCGACGACGGCGCGGATGATCCGCAGCCCGTATCCCAACAGAAAGATCCAGCCGAGCACCGGCACGAGCAGCAGCAGGCCCGCGACGGCGAGCTTCGGGAGCCAGCGGGGATCCATGAAGACGAAGCCAAAGGAGCGTCCGAAATTCATACCGCCCCTACGTCCGTCACCTCAGGCACCGTCCTACGGCCAGTCTAGCAAGCGAAGGAGGTCTCCCGACCGACCAGCGCGGACCCTCGCCATCGGCCTGCAGCAGGCACCAAGACGCCCCGGTCAGGACCGGGGCGTGCCGCACCGACGGTGGTCACGGACGGAAGGAGCAGCGGTTCCTACTGGATAGACCGCACCACGGTCACCAGCCGGCCCTGGATCTCGACGTTTTCGGCTGGGCTATAGATCGGCTCCATCGTCACGTTGGCGGGCTGGAGGCGGACGCGGGCGCCCTCCTGGTAGAAGCGCTTCAGGGTCGTCTCCTTCTGGTCCTTAAGCCAGACGGCGACCGTCTCCCCGTTCTCGCACGTCTCCTGCTTGCGCAGGACGACAACGTCCCCGTCGTTGATCAGGGCATCGACCATCGAGTGCCCCTTGACGCGGAGCGCGAAGAGATCGCGCCCGCCGTCGCGGACCAGCTCAGAGCCGAGATCGACCGTCTCCGCCCCATCCGAGCCTTCGAGATCCCCCGGGACCGGGATCGGCAGACCGGCGGCGATCTGGCCAATCACCGGGATCGTGACGATGTTGCGCCGCCCGCCGATGCGGCCGACGAGCTCGATGCCGCGGGAGATGTTTTTGTTGCGCCGAATCAGGCTCCGCCCCTCGAGCACCTTGAGGTTGTAGTCGACGACGCTGGTCGAGGAGATGCCGAGCTCCCGCTGGATGTCGCGGATCGTCGGCGGGTACTCGTTGTCGACCAGGAACGTCTCGATGAAGTCGAGGATGGCCTGCTGACGCCGGGTCAAGTCCTTCATGCGGATCCTCTCGGGGTAACCGGCGTGGTCGGGGCCGGAAGGGCGGTGGGGCGCCGGGCGCCGTGGCGAGATGCGCGTATTATAGGAACGAACAATTGTTCGTGTCAACCGAACGGACCATCCGGTGCCCGAAAGCGCGCCGCACCAGGTACCGCTCCGAGCAGGAGACTGCTCCTGCTCCAGGGGGAGAACCCCTGACTGTTCTGGTAGCGCGCGTGACGACCGCTCCGTCCCTCGGGCCCCAGGGCCGGTCAAACCGGTGCCCGGCTGGCACCGGCCGTCCGGAGCGCGGGGCGCTACACTTGGTGTGACGACGGAAGGACCGGCGTCGCGGCGGGCGACGCACCCCCGCCCCGCCCGCGCCGTTCCCCCTGCGCCCATCCCAATGCTGCAACAGATGCACCAAGCCGTCCTCGACAAGCTAGAGCTGCCTGCGGTCCTCGCCCGGCTGGCGGCGCGCTGCCGCTTTGGCCTCGCCGCGGAGCGCGCCCGCGAGCTCGGTCCCAGCGGGGACCCGGAGACGGTCGCCTACCTGCTCGACGTGACGGCCGAGGCGGTCGATCTGGTGACAACCTTCCCGGACGTCTCTATCGGCGGCGCCCGCGACGTCCGCTCGCTCGCGGCCCGTGCCGAGAAGGGGGGCCGGCTCCAGCCTCCCGAGCTCCTGCTCGTGCTCGACCTCCTGACCGCCGCTCGGAACCTCCGGCGCGCATTTCTGCGTTTGCCGGACGTCGAGACCCGGTTTCGCCACCTCCTCCGCTTCGTGGAGCATCTCGCCGAGGCGACGAGCCTGGAGACGGACATCGGCCGCTCCATCGGGCAGCGGGGCGACGTCCTCGACACGGCGAGCGAAGGGTTAGCGCGCGTCCGGCGGGAGGTGCGAACCGCCCACGGCCGGCTGATGGACCGCCTCAACGCCTACGTCAACGGCGGGCGGCACGCCGGCGCGCTGCAGGATGCGATCGTCACCACCCGCGACGGACGCTACGTGGTCCCGGTCAAGGCCGAGGCTCGAGCGCAGGTCCCGGGGGTCGTCCACGACACCTCGGCCAGCGGCCAGACTCTCTTCGTCGAGCCGCTAGAGATCGTCGAGCTCAACAACCGCTGGCGGGAGCAGCAACTCGCCGAGCAGCACGAGATCGATCGCGTCCTTGACGCCCTGAGCGCCGCCGTGGGCGACCGTGCTGCCGACCTGGACGCGACGGTGGAAGCGATCGCCGCCGTCGACCTGGCGATGGCCAAGGCTCGCCTCGCCTTCGACATGCGGGCGACGCGGCCGCGGCTCCACAGCGGGGGCGACGTCTCCGAGGGGGGGCGCTTCGCTCCCGGCGGCCGGGGACGGCGCGACGGCACCCCGTCGTCCGCCCCCTCCATCCCCAATGACGCTTCGCCCGCCCCGTCCGGGCACGCGACCCACCGCGTCCGCCTCGTCCGCGCCCGCCACCCGCTGCTCGACCCCGAGACGGTCGTCCCGATCGACGTCGAGCTTGGCGAGTCGTTCCGCGTGCTGCTCATCACCGGACCGAATACGGGCGGCAAGACAGTGGCGCTGAAGACGATCGGGCTCCTGTCGATGATGGCACAGACGGGACTCTTCCTCCCCGCGGAGGACGAGTCGGTCGTCTCCGTTTTCCCGGCCGTCTTCGCGGACATCGGCGACGAGCAGAGCATTGCCCAAAGCCTGTCAACCTTCTCCGCCCACATGCGGACGGTGATCGGCATGCTGCGCCACGTCACACCCGACAGTCTGGTCTTGCTCGACGAGTTGGGCGCGGGGACCGACCCGCAGGAAGGCTCGGCGCTGGCGCGGGCGCTGATCACCTCGCTCCTGGGCCGCGGCGCCCTCGTCGTTGCCACCACGCACTACTCGGAGGTCAAGGCGTACGCCTACGCGACGGCGGGGGCCGAGAACGCGAGCGTCGAGTTCGACGTGGCGAGCCTGGCGCCGACCTACCGGCTGACGATCGGCGTCCCCGGTCGCTCCAACGCCCTCGCCATCGCGACCCGGCTCGGGATGCCGCGCGAGATTGTCGACGCGGCGTCAGGGCTGCTCGATCCGGACGAGGTCAGAGCGGACACCCTCCTCCAGGACATCCGGCGTCGCCGCGACGAGGCGGACGCCGCGGTCGCCCGCGCCCGCGAGTCGGAGCGGGAGTCGCAGCAACTGCGACGGATCGCCGCCCGCGAGCTGCGCGAGGCGGAGCGGGAGCGGCAGGAGGCGCGCGCCGAGGCGCTCGCCCAGGCGGAGGCCGAGCTGGGGGAGGTGCGGGAGACGCTGAAGCGCCTCCAGCGAGACCGGGAGACGGTGGCCGCGACGCGGGAGCACGTGGCGCGCCGGCATGAGGAGGCGACGCGGGCGACGGAAACAGTCCGCACCTTCCGTCGCGAGCGGATCGCGCGACCGGCTCCCATTCCCGGGGCGGCACCGATCCGCGCCGGGGACCGCGTCCGGATCGTCGCCCTCGGCCAGGAGGGGGAGGTGGCCGGGGTCAGTGACGGCTTCGCGGACGTCCTCCTCGGGTCGCTGAAGCTGCGGCAGCCGATCGACGCGTTGGAGCGGCTGGGGCGAGCGCGGGGGTCCCAGCAGGAGCGGACGATCGTCAAGCCGCCCGCGCCGGACCCGGTCTCGATCGAGGTCGACCTGCGGGGCCACCGCGCGGGCGAGATCGAGGAGATGCTCGACCGGTATCTGGAGGACGCGTATCGCTCCGGTCTCCCGTTCGTCCGGATCATCCACGGCAAAGGGACCGGCGCGCTCCGCCAGGTCGTCCGCGAGTTTCTGAACCGCCACCCCGCGGTCGCGGCGCATGCGCTGGCGCCGCCCGAGCAGGGCGGCGACGGCGCAACGGTTGCGACGCTGCGGGCGGAGTAAGGCGGTGGGGCTGGGCCGGCCCGCTCCGTCCGGTGCGCCTCGCCCCTACGATCGACCCTCCCGCCGGGCGGCGCCCCCCAGCGGCTTGCACGACGGGCGCCCCGCATAGCATCCTAGTTTGGGCATCGACTTGGTCGACAACCTCCGCGCCGGTGCGGGAAATGATCGACCCGCACGGCGCCCCCAAAATGAGGCGCTCGCATGGAGGAGGAGAGGACATCTTGGATTCACGCGTTACCACCGACGCCACTTCGACGCTGATCTCGCCGTACGGCGGTGGTCTGGTCGACCTCCTGGTCCCCTCCGAGGAACTGGAGGAGGCCCGGGCCCATGCCAGCACACTCCCGTCGTTGCAGGTCTCGGCCCGCGTCGTCTGCGACCTGGAGATGCTGGCGACGGGCGCCTTCTCACCGCTCGACCGCTTCATGGGTGAGGCCGACTACCGCCGCGTCGAGGCGGAGATGCGCCTCGCCAACGGCGCCCTCTTTCCGATCCCGGTCACGCTGCCGGTGGCGACCGACGCGCCCGGCCTTCGGCTCGACGGCGAGATCGCGCTGCGCGACGCCAAGAACGACCTCCTCGCCGTGATGCGGGTCGAAGAGCTCTACCCCTGGGAGCCGGCCGAGCTGGCGGAGCGGGTCTTCGGTACCCAGGACACCCGCCACCCGATCGTTGCCGAGATGCAGCGGTGGGGCCGCCTCAACGCCTCCGGCCGGTTGCGCGTCCTCCAGCTGCCCAAGCACTACGACTTCCAGGACATCCGCCGCACCCCGGCCCAGACCCGCGCCGTCCTCGAGCGGACCGGTCGGGCGAACGTGGTCGCCTTCCAGACCCGCAATCCGATGCACCGCGTCCACGAAGAGCTGACCAAGCGGGCGACGGCCGAGGTCGACGGCGTCCTCCTCCTCCACCCGGTCGTCGGCATGACCAAGCCGGGCGACGTCGACCACTACACCCGTGTCCGCACCTACAAGGCGCTCGCCCAAAAGCATTACGAGCCGGACCGGATCGTCCTCTCGCTGCTGCCGCTGGCGATGCGCATGGGCGGACCGCGGGAGGCGCTCTGGCACGCGCTGATCCGGCGCAACCACGGGGCGAATTTCCTGATCGTCGGCCGCGACCATGCGGGCCCCGGAAAGGACTCGAGCGGCAAGCCGTTCTACGGCCCCTACGATGCCCAGGAGCTGGTCGAACAGCACAGCGCGGAACTGGGGGTCAAGCCGCTCCCCTTCCACGAGCTGCATTACCTGCCGGACGAGGACCGCTACGAAGAGACATCGAAGGTTCCGGCCGGGACGCGGACCCTCTCCATCTCCGGTACCCAGGTTCGGGAGGACTACCTGGGCAAGGGGCGCCTCCTACCGGGGTGGTTCACCCGGCCCGAAGTCGCCGAGATCATGGCCGAGGCCTACCCCCCGCGGCACCGCCAGGGCGTCTGCATCTGGTTCACCGGCCTCTCCGGGTCCGGGAAGTCGACGACGGCCGCCGTCCTGACCACCCTCCTCCTAGAGGGGGGCCGGCAGGTGACGGAGCTGGACGGCGACGTTGTCCGCACCCACCTCTCGAAGGGGCTCGGCTTCAGCCGGGAGGACCGCGACACCAACATCCTCCGGATCGGCTACGTCGCCAGCGAGATCGTCCGCCACGGCGGGACGGTGATCTGCGCCGCGGTCAGCCCCTACCGGTCGACCCGGGAGGCGGTGCGGGAGATGGTCGGCGAGGACCGGTTCGTCGAGATCTTCGTCGACACCCCGCTTGGCGTCTGCGAGAGGCGGGACGTGAAGGGGATGTACGCGAAGGCACGGCGGGGCGAGATCAAGGAGTTCACCGGGATCAGCGACCCGTACGAGCCGCCGCTGCACCCCGAGATCACGCTCGACACCGAGACCCACACGCCCGAATCGAATGCGCGCGAGATCCTGGCCGACCTCGTCCGGCGAGGCTTCGTCCGTGGCGAGGAGCCAGCGGACCAGAACGGGGCGACCGCGCCGCAGCCGGCGATGGCAGTTGCCGACTAGTCTCGGCAGTCATCTGGGAGCACGGCTGGGGACGGGCGGCACCTAGTGCCGCCCGTCCCCGCTTCTGATCGGCCCGCACGGGGGCGGTGCTCGCGGGCGCGTTGACAGCCGTCGACGATCCTCCTAGGCTACGGCCGCGTTGGCGGCGGGGCGGGAACCTTCGAGGAGACGGGTATGGCGGAGGGGATGGAGACAGGGGGCGAGCTCGATGCGGTCGCCATCCAGCGGATCATCCCCCACCGTTACCCATTCCTGCTCGTCGACCGCATCCTCGAGCTAGCCCCGGGCCAGCGTGCCCTCGGCGTCAAGAACGTGACGATGGGCGACGGGTTCTTCCAGGGCCACTTCCCCGCCCACCCGGTGATGCCGGGTGTCCTGATCGTCGAGGCGCTCGCCCAGGTCGGGGCCGTCGCGCTCCTGACGACGGAGGAATACCGGGGGAAGCTGGCGCTCTTCGCCGGGATCGACAAGGTCCGCTTCAAGCGCCAGGTCAAGCCGGGGGATACCCTCCGTCTGGAGGTGGAGCTGACCCAGGTCCGCCGCGGAATCGGCAGCGGATCGGGAACGGCCACGGTCGACGGACAACTCGCTTGCCGCGGCGAGTTCATGTTCGCGGTCGTGGACGCGCCGACCGGTTTGATGGCGAGCGCCTAGTCACCCCGCCCTCATCCCCCAGACCTTCTTCCCGACGCTTGCGGTTCCACCCCTGAGAAAGGTATGCACGACGGGCGACGACACATTCGTTGGCCTCGACCGGGGCTGGCACGGCCCGTGCACCTGGACCCGGGCGGCGTACACTGCGGCGGCGGAGCGGCGCCGTCAGTTCGGTTTCGCCGGATTTGGAGAGCTTAGCGGATGGCGGCGTCGGGAAGGGTGGTCGGATCGATCCTGATCCTGGTCGGCGCCGTTCTCGGCGTCCTCCTCGTGGCGTGGCTCGGGTTTGGCATCCGCGAGGGCCGGCTGGAGGGGAGCGGCGCCGTTCTGGGGCTAATCCTCGGCCTCGGCTTCGTCGCGCTACCGCTGATCGGGGGTGGGGTGTACTTCCTGCTCCGCGGCCAGGGCGAGGCCCGGGAGCTGGCGAAGGTTCAGGAGCAGCGGCGCCTGCTCGACATCGTCTCCACCCGCGGCCAGGTCGGGATCCCCGACCTCGTCCTCGAGATGAAGTCGACGCGGGACGTTGTCCAGAACAACCTCTACGACCTGGTCGGGCGGGGCCTCTTCAGCGGCTACGTCGATTGGAAGAAGGGAACCCTCTATTCGGTCGACGCCTCGAAGCTGCAGGGGCAGCGGCACTGCCCTAACTGCGGCGGCGAGGTGGAACTGGCCGGCAAAGGGCTGATCAAGTGCCCCTACTGCGGCGCGGAGATCTTCCTGCAAGGCTAACGGGTAGCGGCGGCGGACGCCGACGGAGGAGAGCGTGGCAGCGAACTTCGGCGACCAGATCGAGCGGCGCGTCGGCGGTTTGCTCGACCGCGTCCCCGGCTACCGCGGGTACCGCGCCAAAGAGGACCGAAGGGACGCCGACCGGCGCGTCCGCGACCACGTCGCCGCCGCTTACGCGGTTCAGGCCGATCGCGTCGAGCGGATCGCTCGTGACCTTGCGACACAGCGCCGCCTGATGGAGATTGGACCGGTCGACGAGCTCGCCCGGACGCTGCGCCATTTGATCGACCGCGTTCGCACCGCCACCTACGGCTACGGTGGCCTGATGGGCGACCGGGACGTCGACGCGGCGGCGCTCGATCAGCTCCGTCAGTTCGACGAAGGACTCCTCTCCGGCGTCGACGAGCTACAGGGGCCGGTCGCGGCGATGGAGGCGGCGTTCGCCGCGAAGGGAGACCTGACCGCGCCGACCATCGCCGGGACCGCGGTCGTCCGCACCGTGCTCGCCCGTTTCGATCTTCGTGGGGACGTTGTCGAGACGGGCAAGCCCGCGCCGGCGGAAAGCGTCATGCGCGTGCTGCAGGCGGGTCCTCTCCCGGCAGCGCCGCCGGCGTTCGGGTTGGATCTGGGCGACGCCCTCGCCATCCTTGGCGATGACTACCTCGTCGAGGCCCGGATCGCGATCGACGGAGATCCGATGGCGCTCCGGCTCTTCCGCATTTCGGGCGGGGAGGAGCGGTGGCTGGCGGTCGCGGCGCGACCGGAGCAAGGCATGGCGCTGACGATGCCGGTCACGCCCGCGCCACCCCCGGGCGGCGAGACCACGATCGGCGGCACGGCGTACCGATCCGAGGCAAACGGCTCCGGCGACGGTGAGGTGGTCGGCGCCGGAGGCACGTCCGGCTTCCGACCGGTCCGCTTCTCCCTCCTCGTCGGGGTGGACGACCCGGCCGCGCGGGCGGTGGTCCTCGACTGGAGTACGGAGCGGCGGGCGTACGCCGGCCGGCAGGTCGATCCTCGGGACGTCGAGATCTTTGGCCGACCGTCACCGCAGCTGAACTAGGGACTGTCGAAAGCGTCGGGCGAACCAAGCAAAGGAGCCAGAATGGGCATCCTCGACCGTCTGTCGCGGCTGGTCCGCGCGAACGTCAACGACATGATCGACGAGGCCGAAGACCCCGCGAAGATGATCGACCAGATCCTGCGCGACATGCAGGGGAGCATGACGACGGCGCGGGCTCAGGTGGCGTCGATGATCGCCCAGGAGAAGGAGTTGGAGGCGGACCTGACCGAGACGCGCCAGCTCTCCGGCGAGTGGGCCGCCAAAGCGCAGCGCGCGGTCGGCGCCGGCAAGGACGATCTCGCGCGGGAAGCGCTGCGGCGGAAGCGGGACAGCGACCAGAACGCCGCCGTCTACGACCAGCAGCTGCAGGTGCAGTCGCAGGCGGTCGATAAGCTCAAGGACCAGCTCCGCCAGTTGGAGGCGAAGTATCAGTCGACCCTCAGCCACCGCGACGCCCTCGTCGCCCGCCAGCGGCGGGCGCACGCCCAGCGCGAGGTCGCGCAGTCGTTGACGGTCCTCGCCCCGCTCGACGCCTCCTCCGAGCTCGACCGCATGGAGCGCAAGATCCGCGGCACCGAGGCGCAGGCGATGGCCGCGATCGAGGTCGGCGAGGAAGGCTACGACGCCCAGTTCCGCGAGCTCGATCAAGACCTCGACATCGAGGACGAGTTGGCGGCGTTGAAGGCCGGCTCGACCCGGGTTGCGGAATTGCCGACCGGTGCCGTGAGCGACACGGGGACCGGCGCGACGCGGTAGATGGGCAGGACGGGAGGTCCCATCGCGCGGCCTTTCGTCCAGTCATGACCGGATGAAGCCCCTCCGGGGCTGTGCGCTTAGAGGGCACGATGGCAATCCTGGACCTGATCGAGCACCCGAACGAATACGCCGACGAGATCGTCCACCGCGTCCCGGGGAGCGGCTCGGGCGAGTTCCGGCTCGGTTCGCAGCTCGTCGTGCGGGAAGGGCAGCGGGCGGTCTTCTTTCGGGACGGCAAGGCGCTCGACGTCTTCGGCCCGGGACGCCACACGATATCGACCAACAACGTGCCGTTGCTGACCGGGTTACTTGGCATCCCGTTCGGCGGCCGCTCGCCGTTCACGGCCGAGGTCTACTTTGTCGCGATGCGGGAGTTCCTCGACCTGAAGTGGGGCACCGCCCAGCCGATGGTCTACCGCGACGCGGAGCTGGGGATGATCCGGCTTCGCGCCTTCGGCACCTACTCAATGCGCGTCGCCGACCCTCAACTCCTCGTCAACCAGGTCGTCGGTACCCGCGGCGCCTTCACAACCGGTGCGATCGAGGAGTTCCTGCGCAGCATCGTCCTGACCGAGTTCAACGATCTGCTCGGCTCCCTTCAGACGTCGATCCTCGACATCCAGGGGATGACCGGCGAGGTCGCGACGGCAGCCCGAAATGCCCTCGGCGACGACTTTCGACGGCTGGGGCTGGAGTTGACCACCTTCCAGATCTCGGCGATCACGCCGCCGGAGGAGGTCCAGCGGCGGATCGACGAGCGTTCCGGCATGGCGGTCCTTGGCGACATGGGCCAGTACGTCCAGTACAAGACTGCGCAGGCGATCGGGGACGCCGCCCGCAACCCCGGCAGCGGCGGCGACGCCGCTTCGACCGGGGTCGGCCTCGGCGCCGGCCTCGGCCTGGGCCAGGCGATGGCGCAGTCGATGCGCGATGCCTTCTCCCAGCCTCCGTCCCAGACGCCGCTGGCCGGCGGCGCCGCGGCCCCGTCGACGATGGCGTGCCCCAACTGCCAGGCGACCATCCCGGCCGGCTCCAAGTTTTGTCCCAACTGCGGCACCTCCCTCCAGACGGCGGCGACGGTCGCCTGCCCCAAGTGCGGGACGCAGAACCCGACCGGGTCGAAGTTTTGTACCAACTGCGGGACGGCGCTCTCCTCCTAATTGATCTTCGGAGGGTCGGCGCGTGGCCGACGATGGCTGCATGGCGAAACCGAAGATGGATCGCCCGTCGGCGTCGCTCGCCTGACAGGTCCGTGGCCGCGGCCCCGCTCGACTCCCTACGGCAACGACCGCCGAGCCACGACGTGGCGGCTCCTCGACCGATACCACCGTGGGTGAGCAGGGCAGGCGCCCGATGTCGCGAGCGATCGCAAGCGGGCTTTCCCGGTGCGAGCCAGCGAGCAGACCTACGAGCGCGTCGCGTTGAAAGTTCCCAAGGGAAGGTGCATCGGGTCAGGCGACGAGCAAAGCCGGGGATAACCGTCGCGACCGATTGGACCACCGTGCTCACTGCCGCCCAGCTTCTTGCACCGACCGGCGTTGAATGATTGATGGTCGGAATCCACGGCGGCCGCCCGACACCTGCCGACGAGACGTCATGCATTTTGGATATCTTCATCGCACCGTTCGGTCTTCCCATTATAAAGGTTGGAAGACCCGACATTCGTGAGTCGTGCGGCGCATTGTCGCTGCTCGTGATCGACGTGTGATCTCCCTTAACCGGAACCCACGATCTGGAAGGAAACGTCCCTAGGTACCGGCTCCGCGCCGATCACAGAATCTGGCGCGTCCATCCCTCCGGGCGCTCGCCGGTCATTCGGCTCCGGCAGCCAAACGGCCATCACCCCAATTGGCACCATCGCGACGGCATGATCGAGCCGGCTGTCGTGTCGGCAGCCAGGATCGAGCTCGACGAGCAGTTCCGCGACCGATTCGGGACGCCATCGGGCCCCGATCGAGCGGCGGTCTGGCCGCCGGACCGGACCCTGGACCGATCATTCCCGCACCCCGGGTTTGCGCGTCCGTACGCCCTTTTCGGTCGCAGCGGTGGCCGCTCACTGCTATACTTATGTCCGCTTCAGCTTCGTATAACATCTCGTCGCGAAGGGGTGGGCAACGGTGGAGATAGGCAACGTTCGGCTGGCGAGCATCGAGAGCGAGATGCGGACGTCGTATCTCGACTACGCGATGAGCGTCATCGTCCAGCGCGCCCTGCCGGACGCGCGGGACGGCCTGAAGCCGGTCCACCGGCGGGTCCTCTACGCGATGGCCGAGATGGGGCTCCGCTCCAACACTCGATACCGAAAGAGCGCCGGCATCGTCGGCGAGGTCCTCAAGAGCTATCACCCGCACAGCGACACGGCGGTCTACGACACGCTGGTCCGGATGGCGCAAGACTTCAACCTCCGCTACCCCCTCGTCGACGGCCAGGGCAACTTCGGCTCGGTCGACGGCGATGGCGCGGCGGCGATGCGCTACACCGAGGCCCGCCTGACGGCGATCGCCGACGAACTGCTGGCCGACCTCGACAAGCGGACGGTCGACTTTCGGCCGAACTACGACGCGTCCACCCAGGAGCCGGCCGTCCTGCCGGCGCGCCTGCCAAACCTGCTGATCAACGGCAGCGCTGGCATCGCCGTCGGGATGGCGACCAACATCCCGCCCCACAACCTGCACGAGATCTGCGACGCGGTCGTCCACGTCATCGACAACCCGGAGGCGAGCCTCGAGGACCTGCTCGAGATCGTGAAGGGGCCCGACTTCCCGACCGGCGGCACGATCCTCGGGCGCGAAGGGATCAAGGCGGCCTACGCCACCGGCCGCGGCCGGGTTGTGATCCGGGCCAAGGCGTTCGTCGAGGAGGCGCAACGGGGCGGCCGCTACCAGATCGTCGTCACCGAAATGCCGTACCAGGTCAACAAGGCGGCCTTGCTGGAGCGGATCGCCGAACTGGTCAAGGACGGCAAGCTCGACGGCATCAGCGACCTGCGGGACGAGTCCGACCGCTCCGGGATGCGGGCCGTGATCGAGCTGAAGCGCGACGCGCAGCCGATGAAGGTCCTCAACAATCTGTTCAAGCACACGGCGCTGCAGCAGACCTTCGGCGTCAACATGCTGGCCCTGGTCGAGAACGGCTCCCAGCCGCGGGTGCTGACGCTGAAGCGCGCCCTCCAGGAGTACGTCGCCCACCGCCAGGAGGTGATCACCCGGCGGACGGAGTACGAGCTGGAGCGGGCGCGGCGGCGGGCGCACATCCTGGAAGGGATGAAGATCGCCCTCGACCGGATCGACGAGGTGATCGCCGCCATCCGTCGCTCCCGCACCACCGAGACGGCACGGCAGAACCTGATGTCCGGCTTCAAGCTGTCGGAGGCGCAGGCGAACGCGATCCTCGATATGAGGCTCGCCCGCCTCGCTGCCCTGGAGCGGAAGAAGGTCGAAGACGAGCTTAAGGAAGTCCGCATCGAGATCACCCGGCTGGAAACCCTGCTGGGTGATCCGGCGCTGATCCTCGGCGTGATCCGGGCCGACATGGCGACGCTGAAGGAGAAGTACGGCGACGAGCGACGGACCCGCATCCAGGACATCTCCGGCGTCCTCAGCGAGGAGGATCTGATCCCGGAGGTCGATGTCCTGGTGACGCTGACCGGTCGGGGATACGTGAAGCGGATCGCGGACGGGGCGTACCGCACCCAGCACAGGGGCGGCAAGGGGATCACCGGCGTCACCATGCGCGAGGAGGACACGGTCCAGCACATCCTGGCAGCGAACACGATGGATTCCCTGCTCGTCTTCACGAACCGGGGCCGCGTCTACCAGTGCAAGGTGCACGAACTGCCGGACGCTGGCCGCACCGCCAAGGGCGTGCCCATCGTCAACCTGATGAACATCCAGCCGGACGAGACCGTCACCACGATGCTGAAGGTGAAGGACTTCTCGCCCGCGAGCTTCCTCTTCTTCACCACCCGTCTCGGGCGGGTGAAGCGGACGAGTCTCGACCAGTTCCAGGCGGTCCGCTCGACCGGCATGATCGCGATCGGCCTCGACGGCGGGGACGAACTGGCCTGGGTCCGGATCACGAACGGGGAGGACGACATCGTCCTCGTCACCGAGCAGGGGCAGGCGATCCGATTCCACGAGGCGGACGCGCGGGCGATGGGTCGACCGGCGGCCGGCGTCCACGGCATCCGCCTCGGTGACAAGGACCGGGTGATCGCGTCGGAGGTGGTGCTGCCAGACCACGACCTGCTCGTGGTCGCCTCAAAAGGGCTCGGCAAGCGCACAAAGACCGACCACTTCTCCCCTCAGGGACGCGGTGGCAAGGGGGTCACGGCGATGCGGCTGACGCCGCGGACGGGGCTGATCGTCGCCGCCGGCATGGTCAACTCCGAGCAGGCGGTGATGATGATGAACACCGCCGGCATCGTGATCCGGATCCCCGCTTCCCAAATCCCCGCCATCGGCCGGGCAACCCAGGGCGTAACCTTGATGCGGATGGACCCGAACGAGCAGGTCGTGACGATGGCGATCGTCGAGGAGAAGGAGGAGGGCGACGGGGACGGCCCGGCGTCCCTCAACGGCCACTCCGTGGAGCTGATCACGAGCAACGGGACCACCCCAGCATAGCTCCGTTTCTGGTCGCAACGCTGTCCTACCGCCCGGCCTTCCCCCTGGGAAGGCCGGGCGGTCCGTGCTTCGCCGCTAACCGATCCCGGACGAGGTGGGCTCCTGCGCGAGGCGGACGACGCGGCGTGCCGCGAGCGCGACCAGCGGAACAAAGACGGTGACGATCCCGGTCAGGACGAGTACCGCCGTGCCGAGGATCGGCACGACGTCCCCCTGGCCGGGGAGCGACGGCGGTCGGTAACCGAGCGCCCACAGCACCCCGAGCTGGAAGGCAAGGGCGACCGGCGCGACGAGGGGCCGCGCCCCGCGCGTTGCCGCCCAACCAAAGAAGGCCGCCGCCGCGGCCACGAACGAGACCTCAACGACCACGCGAAGGGCAGCGCGCTCGTCGATCTCTCCCGGGAAGCCGAGCATCGCCGGCACGACGAGCGCCGTCGGCAAGAACAGCAGCGACGCCTGGTCGGGGGCGTCTGCGGCCACGATCGCGGCCAGCAGCGCGACCCCGACCACGGCCGCCATCGCCGCCACCGCCGTCCAGACGAGGGGTGACGCCGACCCGCGTCCTATCGAGACGAACGGAACGCGGGCCACCGACGCGTGGAGCGCGACGAGCGGCAGCGGCACGAGCGTTGTGGCCAGGAGCAGGAGCCAGACCCGCCGCCACGTGGGCAGCTCGAGCTCCCGTGCGAGCAAGACACCGATCGCCTGGGCCGCCACGATGAGCAGCGGCGCAAGCGGGACCGCGACCGTCGGCGTCGGCAGATCGAGGAACGCCGCGGGCACGGCGAGCCCGCCCGTAATCAGGTACGGAGCCGCCATCCCCGCCGCGTACGCGAGGAGCGAACGGGGGTGGGTCTGGGGCAAGGCGCTCCGGGTTCCGAACGTGAGCGGAGCCAACGGCGGCGGTTTGGAATCGTCGCGCATCGCCGGGTCGATCGCCTCCCCCCGGCCTGTCGGGCACGGCGACCGGCCAGGACGGTCAAAGGTGGCGCCGGGACCGCCGCGCCGATCCGGCCGCCCGTTACGCGGGGACGCCTTCCGCTTCCGTAGGCGGGACCAGCTCGGCGATCCGTACCTGCCGTCGGCGTCGGTCCTTGAAGGCGGACACCTCGTCGACGCCGCACAAGGTCAGCATCGCCAGGGTTTTCGCCAATCCGGCGCCCACGGTCTGCGGCGCGTGGGAATCGCTCCCGGTGGTGATCAGCCTTCCGCCGGCGTCCACGTACCACCGCACGATCGCCGGTCCCGGCATGCTCGTCTTTGGGGCCTGGCGCAAACCGGAGGTATTGATCTCGAAGGCGACGCCCCGTTCGATCATGGCGGCGAAGACCGGACGCAGCTCCTCCCGATAGGCGAGGGGATCGTAGATCCGGTGTTCGCGGGGAGCGTAGCGCTTCGGCAGATCGAGGTGACCGATCGAGTCGAACCAGCCGGTCTCGACGGCGTGGCGGACCCGCCCAAAATACGCGGCAAACACCTCATCGAGGGTGCGATCGGAGAAATAGTCGGGGAAGATGATCCGACCGTCCTCACCGTAGTGGACGGAGCCGATCACGAAATCGTACCGGTGCGCCTCCAAAAAGCGCCCAACCTCCGTCGCGATCCGCTCGTTGAAGTCGACCTCGACGGCGGCAAGGACCGTCAGGTGGTCCCCGAACTCGGCGCGGACGGCATCGACCGACCGGAAGTAGGCCTCGGCGCGGTAGTAACCGCGCCCCATGTCGGCCGGCTCGTGGTCGACGTGGTCGGTGAAGGCGATCTCGGTCACGCCCGCCTCGATCGCCGCCCGGCAAGAGGCGGCCATCGGCGCGGTGCAGTCGGCCGAGAACTCACTGTGGACGTGGTAGTCGAACACCGATCCTCCGGTCAGGCAAGCACGTTGCTGGGATGCCGGGCACTCTACCACGCCGCACACCGGGTGGCCGCGCGGCGGGCCGCACGGTGTCGCGGTCCTGCCGGGGCACCCTGGTAGAATCGCGAACCGTGGGGAGGGGGGCGTGGAGCTGGGCGCGGTCTGGGACGAGACCCGAGCGGCGCTGACGCGCGCCTACGGCGATCTCGTCGGCTTCGTGATCGGGGCCATCGAGGCGGTCATTGTCGCGGTCCTGGCAACCTTTGTCGCCCGCTGGCTGCGGCGTCGGCTCAACCGCGGTCTCGCGCACGCCCGCGTCGATCCGAACCTGACGGCGCTGGCGGCGAACGGGATCACCCTCGGTACCTACGTGATCGCAACCGGGGTCGTGCTGGCGCTGCTGGGTGCGAGTTGGACGGCGTTGGTCGCCGTCCTCGGCGCCAGCACCGTCGCGATCAGCCTCGCGCTCCAGGACGTGCTCCGCAACATCGTGGCGGGGGTCTACCTTCTCCTGGAACGGCCTTTCGCGATCGGGGATCGGATCCGGGTGAAGGACGTCGAGGGTCGGGTGGAGGGCATCGAACTCAGGACCACGGCGCTGCGGACGGTTGCAGAGGAGCGCGTGCTGGTGCCCAACGCGACGGTCTTCGGCGAAGTCGTCGTCAACCGCTCCGTCGCCGATGTCGTCCGGACGATGGTGACGCTGAGAGGGCCGGACGCCCCGCTGCCGGAACTAAAAGTGGCCATCGTCGGCGCGCTCGCCGGGCTGGACCACCTGGACGAGCGGGCGACGACCGTCGAGGTGGTGTCGGCCGGAGTCGACGGTGTCGAGGTCGCGATCGGTGTCGCGCACCCGTACGGCGCCGATCTCACCCAGTCGGTCGTCACCCGTCTCCGCGGGCGCTTCCCGGAGGCCAGCGTCGGCGTGGCCCGGACCTGAACGGTGGGCGATCGCAAGTACGCGTCTCCCCGCCTCGGCGTCTTCGGCGGCACGTTCGACCCGCCCCACGTCGGACACCTGATCGTCGCCGCCGAGCTCCGTCACGCGCTCCGCCTCGATCGGGTTCTCTTCGTCCCCGCCGGCTGCCCGCCGCACAAGCCGCAGCCGCTAAGCGACGACGCCGATCGGCTGGCAATGGTCCGTCTCGCGATCGAGGGCGACCCGGCCTTTGCCGTCAGCACCGTTGACGTCGACCGCGGCGGTCCCTCCTACTCGGTCGACCTGCTGACCATCCTGCGAGCGGAACACCCGGCGGCGACGCTCGTTTTTCTCATGGGCGAGGATTCGCTTCGCGACTTTCCGTCGTGGCGGCGACCGGGCACGATCGCCACGATCGCCGAACTGGGGGTGGCGTCGCGGCCGGGTGTCGTGGCCGACCTGGCGGCGGTCGAGCGCGCGGTGCCGGAGACCGCGGGCCGCATCGTCCTCGTGCCGACGCCGTCGATCGGCGTCTCCTCGCGCGACCTCCGCCGGCGCGTTGTGAGCGGTGCGACCATCGCCCACCAGGTGCCGATGGCGGTCGAGCGCTACATCCACAACCGGGGCCTTTACCAGAAGTGATGCCAGTCCCCGTCGGCGGCGGCGGCGGCGGTGCAGAAGGATGCTCATTCGCCGGTTCCTTCCCGGCGGGGCGCGACGCCCTGCCGCGGTCGGTTTGACCCGGTCCCGAGGCGCCTCCTATACTCGCCGTATCCGCCCGCCGCGAGGCGGGCCGTCTTGTGCCCGCCGCTGTCCCACCCGCGCCGTGCCGATGGCGCGTCGGCGCGGGTCTCCCCAAGGAGCGTCCGCGTGCGCCGCCGACCCTGGTTCGTTCTCGCCTTCATCGTCGCCCTGACCCTCTTTACCGGCTGGCTCTCGCTGCCGACCGAGGCGCTGGACATCGGCGGTTTCAAGCAACGCTTCCCGGTCCGGGAGGGGATCGACCTCCAGGGCGGTCTCCAGGTCGTGCTCGAGGCCGACCCGCCGGCCGGCCAAGAAGTCGACTCCGAGACGCTAGAAGGCACCCGCGCGACGATCGAGCGGCGGGTTAATGGCCTCGGCGTCAGCGAGCCGGTCATCCAGACCCAGGGCGACAACCGGATCGTGGTCGAGCTGCCGGGGGTCGACGACCCGCAGGACGCCGTCAACATCCTTCAGGAGACCGCCCTCCTCGAGATCATCGATCCCCAGGGAAGCTCCCTTCCGCCGGGCGCCTTCGTGAACACGTCGCTCGGCGCGGCCGAAGGGGGAGAGACGGACGCGACGCCGGTCGCCGCCACGCCGGCGGCGTCCCCCGCGGCATCGCCCATCGCGTCGCCGGCGACCGAGGGCGGAACCGGCCCAACCGGACCGGTCTACTCGACGATCGTCCGGGGCGACCAGATCGCCGACGCGTACGTCGGTCAAGACCAGTTCGGGGCGCCGGTCGTCTCCTTCGAATTGCATGGCGATGGCGCGGATGCCCTCCAGGCGTTCACCCAGGACAATCTCGGCCGGCCGATGTCGATCGTGGTCGACAAGCAGGTCATCTCGACGGCGACGATCCAAGGCGCCATCTCGAACTCCGGCCAGATCAGCGGAATGAACGCGGCCGAGGTGAACGACCTCGTCATCCAGCTCAAGGCCGGCGCCCTGAACGTGCCCTTGAAGGTCATCCAGAACCAGACCGTCGGTCCGTCGCTCGGGCAGGACTCGATCGACCGAAGCATCCTCGCCGGCGCTATCGGGCTCGGCGCGGTTGCGCTCTTCATGATCTTCTACTACCGGCTGCCAGGCTTCCTCTCGGTCGTGGCGCTGCTCATTTACACGTCGATCACCTTCGCCATCTTCAAGCTGATCCCGGTGACCCTGACGCTGGCCGGGATCGCCGGGTTCATCCTCTCGATCGGGATGGCCGTCGACGCGAACGTGCTGATCTTCGCGCGTCTCAAGGAGGAACTGCGGCAGGGCCGCTCCCTCGGCAGCGCGATCGAGGCCGGCTTCGACCATGCCTGGCCCTCGATCCGCGACTCCAACATCTCGACGATGATCACCACCTTCATCCTCTACCTCTTCGGCAACTACACCGGCACCAGCATCATTACCGGCTTCGCGATCACCCTCTTCATCGGCGTCGCCGTCAGCATGTTCACCGCGATTACCGTCACCCGCACCTTCCTCCGGCTCCTGGTCGGCGTCGGGATGGCACGCCAGCGCTGGTGGTTCGGGGTCGAGCGGGGACGGGTGGCCGCCGGCGCCGGGGACTAGCAAAGCGAACACCCGTCCACCGCGATTCCGACCGCTCGCGCTGCCAAGGGGACAGGATCGATCCGATGACGAAACTCGCCAGCAAGCGCCGCCTCTGGTTCGCGATCTCGTTGATCGTGATCATCCCCGGACTCGTCTCTTTGGTTCTCTTTGGCGTGAAGCTCGGCATCGACTTCACCGGCGGGACCTTATGGGAGGTCCAGTTCGACCGCGCCGCGTCGACCGAGCAAATCCAGGACGTCCTGGCCGCTGCCGGGTTCGACAACAGCGTCGTCCAGCGGGTCGGCAACGAGGGCGACCGGACCTTCTCGATCCGGATGCGGGAACTGACCGAAGGTTCGGCCGAGAAGGACGCCGTCGAGGCGGCCTTCATCGAGCAACTTGGTCCCTTCAACGAGCGCGCGTTCTCGACGATCGGCGGCGCGGTCAGCGGCCAGATCCGCGACCGAGCGATCTTCGCCGTCGCCATGGCCTCGGTCGGCATCCTGCTCTATATCGCCTACGCATTCCGCAACACGCAGAACCCGATCCTCTACGGCGTCTGCGCGATCGTGGCAATGCTGCACGACGTGCTGGTCGTGGTCGGCGTCTTCTCGATCCTGGGCGCCGTCGCCGGCGTCGAGATCGATGCCCTCTTCGTGACGGCGCTGTTGACGGTGATCGGGTTCTCGGTCCACGACACGATCGTCGTCTTCGACCGCATCCGGGAGAACCTGGCCCGCCGGCTAGACGTCTCCTTCGAGGAGGTCGTCAACTACAGCCTCGCCCAGACGCTCGTCCGCTCCATCAACACCTCGATCACCGTCACCTTCACGCTCCTCGCGCTCTTCCTCTTCGGCGGCACCACCACCCGCGCCTTTGTCCTCGCCCTCCTGATCGGCGTGATCAGCGGCACCTACTCTTCGATCTTCAACGCCAGCCAACTCCTGGTCGCCTGGGAGAACGGGGAGATTCAGCGCTTCTTCGGCCGCTCCCGCCGGCGTGGAGTCCAGCCGGCGGTGGCGACGAGCCGGTAGCGGGAAGCTTCGAGGAGCGCCCGTCGCTCCGCCTCGGGTCTCATTCCCGCCTCTCCGCCGTCCGTGTTCTACAACCGGGTCGATCGCCCATCTCTCGCCCCCTTACCTCATCTCTGGCCCTGAAGGAGCTTTCAAGGGTCCGCGGTTCTGGGAAAGGTCCCTCCATCGGCAGGAGAGCGGCGGGGCCTGAACGCACCCGTCTCTAGCGGGGGGCATCGTCCCCTTGCCTGCCCGATTTTCCGGATTCGGGACGCCGTCGGGCGCGTGGTACACTGCCGACCCTTGGGGCGCACGCCGGGATAACGTGGGTGTCGGTCGGGCGATGTCGGGTGCGACCCGTCCTTGGTCCGACACCGATTCGGCATGGGCACGAGTGGCCGCTGGGGGCTCGGCGCGTGGGAATGGACGCGGGCGGCGATCAGTCGCGCCCGTGACAGGTTAGAGGGGGGCGTTTTGGAAGAGCGGGTGCTGTTCTCGCTGCCGGTGATCATTTTCGGCGCGATGGCCATTGTCTTCGCCGGTTGGCTGGCGCGTGACGTGCTGGCGCGGGACCGCGGCACGCCGGAGATGCAGGACATTGCGGGCCGCATCTTCCAGGGCGCCATCGCATACATGAACCGCCAGTACCGGACGATCGCGATGCTGGCGGTCGGCGTTGCGCTCCTGATGGGCGTCCTCGTCGCCATCTTCGAGAACGACCACCGATTCGCCCGCGGCATCATCACCGCCCTCGCCTTCCTTGCCGGCGCGATCCTCTCCGGCCTCTCCGGCTTCATCGGTATGTACGTTGCCGTTCGCTCCAACATCCGGACGGCCGCCGCCGCCCGCCGCAATCTGGGCGAGGCGCTGACCGTCGCTCTCCGCGGTGGAGCCGTCTCCGGCTTCCTGGTCATCGCGCTCGGTCTGCTGGGGGTGCTGGCCCTCTACTGGATCGTGCTCGGCTTCGCCGAGGGAGCGCTCCCCGCCGTCGCGGAGACGCCCTTCTGGATCGTCGGCTTCGCCTTCGGCGCCTCCTTCGTTGCCCTCTTCGCCCAGCTCGGCGGCGGCATCTACACCAAGGCGGCCGATGTCGGCGCCGACCTCGTCGGCAAGGTCGAGGCCGGCATCCCCGAGGACGACCCGCGCAACCCGGCCGTGATCGCCGACCTGGTCGGCGACAACGTCGGCGACTGCGCCGGCCGCGGTGCGGACCTCTTCGAATCGTCGGTCGCCGAGATGATCGGCGCGATGATCCTCGGCGCCGTCCTCTTCACCGCCGCCGGCGGCGACGCCTCCGGCGGCGAAGTCGGATTCCTTTTCTTCCCCCTCGTCGTCGCCGCCTTCGGCCTGGTCGGGTCGCTGGTGGGGGTCCTGATGGTCCGACCGCCGGCCTCGCCCACCGACCCGATGCAGGAACTGAACAAGGGGTACTACGTCGTCGCCGCCCTCTCCGCCGTCTTCATCGTCGCCATTTCGTTCTGGCTGCTGCCGTACGGCAAGTGGCAGTACGCGCTCTGCGGCCTGATCGGGATCGCCACCTCGTTCGCCTTCGTCTACATCACCCAGTACTACACCGCCGGGCAATACCGGCCGGTGCAGTCGATCATGCAGGCATCGGAGACCGGCTCCGCGACCAACATCATCGCCGGCATCGCCGTCGGCTTCGAGACGACCGGTCTGCCGGCGCTCACGATCGGCGCGGCGCTCCTCTCCGCCTATGGGCTCGGCGCCTCGGTCGATTTCCCGAACGACCCCTCCTTTCCCGGCTCGGCCGGCATCTTCGGCACCGCGGTGGCGACGATGGGCATGCTGATGTCCGCCGCTTACATCTTGGCGATGGACACCTTTGGCCCGATCACCGACAACGCCGGCGGCGTGGTCGAGATGAGCGACCAGCCGGACAGTGTCCGCGACGTTACCGACGCGCTCGATTCGGCCGGTAACACGACCAAGGCCCTGACCAAGGGCTACGCGGTCGGGACCGCGGCGCTGGCTGCCTATCTGCTCTTCTCCGCCTTCCTCCAGGAGGTGGAACGGTTTGCGCCCGATGTCGACGCCAGCATCGTCAACCTCGCCGATCCGCAAGTCTTCGTCGGCGGCCTCATCGGGGCGATGCTCGTCTTCGTCTTCGCCTCGCTCGCCATCCGTGCCGTCGGCCGGGCGGCGGGCTACATGATCGAGGAGGTCCGTCGCCAGTTCCGCGAGGACCCCGGGATCATGGCCGGCACCTCTACCCCCGACTACGCGCGCTGCGTCGACATCTCGGTCCGGGCCTCGCTGCGGGAGATGATCGCGCCCGGCGTGCTCGCCGTCTTCGTCCCGATCTTGGTCGGGGTGGTGCTCCGCTGGGAGGCGGCGGCCGGGATGCTGATGATCGGGACGATCGTCGGCGTCCTGCTGGCGAACGTCCTGAACAACGGCGGCGGTGCCTGGGACAACGCGAAGAAGATGATCGAGGCGGGCGGCCTGAAGGACGCCGCCGGCGGCATCCTCGGCAAGGGGAGCGAGCCGCACGCCGCGTCGGTGGTCGGGGATACGGTCGGCGACCCGTGGAAGGACACCGCCGGGCCATCGCTCCACGTCCTGATCAAGCTGCTGGCCACCATCACGCTGGTGCTGGCGCCGCTGTTCATCTAGCGGGACCGGTTGGAATCCAGGACGTGCGGGCTGGGTTCCTGATTTGGAAGGGACCCGACGTCGGGGCCGTCCTGGGCTCATTGCCTGAGGCGAACCACGAAAGTCGGCCACAGCCCACGAAGGACGGGGTCGATGATCGCTCCGCTCGCCCGGTCGCTCCCCGCAAATGGTGCTCGGTGTCGCCGGGTCGCCGCTGCCTCCGGCGGCACCGAGGTCGTCTCCGCCGACTGACCGGTATCCGACCGCTGGCTTATCACCCCAGGAACTCCATGCTTGCTCCCGACGTCCCCCAGCCCAAGCACGTCGGCGTCGTCGGCGGCGGCATCGCGGGCCTCACGGCCGCTTACCGCCTCGCCCGCGCCGGCCATCGGGTCACCCTCTGGGAGCGGGGCGAGCGCCTCGGCGGCCAGGCCGTCGCCTTCCCCGTCGCCGGCACCCACCTCGAGCACTTCTACCATCACCTCTTCCAGAGCGACCGCGAGATCGTCGCCCTGATCGAGGAGCTCGGCATCGCCGACCGCCTCCTCTGGCTCCCCTCGAACGTCGGGTGGTTCGCCGAGGGGCGGATCTACCCGCTGAACGGCGCGCTCGATCTTCTCCGGCTGGGCTCGATCCCGCTCGTCGACCGCCTGCGGCTCGGTCTCGTGACCGCGTACCTGCAGCGGGTCAAGGATTTCCGGCGGTTCGAGGGGGTCACGGCCGAGCGCTGGCTGCGGCGCGCGCTCGGCGCCCGCGCCTACGACCGGACCTGGGGCGCCCAGCTGCGGGCGAAGTTCGGCCGCTACCACGACCAGGTGGCGATGGTCTGGTTCTGGGGCAAGATCTGGCTGCGCACCACCTCGCGCCGCTCCCCACTCGACCAGGAGAAGCTCGGCTACATCCGCGGCAGCTTCAACGTCCTGATCGACGGGCTCGCCGACGGGGCGCGACAGGCGGGGGCCGACCTGCGTGTCGGCAGCGGGCCCTCCGCCCTCGAACCGGACGGGGATGGCGGCTGGCGAGTCCGCCTCGCGGGCGGCGACGAACGGTGCGACGCCATCCTGGCGACCGTCCCCTCGCCGGTGCTGACCCGGCTCGTGCCGAATCTTCCCGAAGCCTACCGAGCACGGCTCGGCGCGCTCACGTACGAGGCGGCCGCCGTCGTGCTGCTCCAGCTCAGCCAGCCCCTCTCCGGGATCTACTGGCTGAACATTGCCGACCCCGACCTGCCGTTCACCGCCGTCATCGAGCACACGAACTTCGTCCCCGCCGCCGACTATGGGGGGAAGCACTTCGTCTACCTCAGCAAGTACCTGGAGCCGGACCACCCGTACTTCACGCTCCCCGAGGACGAGCTGATCGAGGCCTACCTTCCCGCCCTCCGACGGATCAACCCCGATTTCAATCGCGCCTGGATCGAACGCCGCTGGGTCTTTCGGGAGCGGGCCGCGCAGCCAATCGTGACCCTGAACCACCGCGAGAAGATCCCCGACCACCGGACGGGCCTGCCCGGCCTCTACCTCGCCAACACCTCCCAGATCTACCCGGAGGACCGCGGCACCAACTACTCCGTCCGCCTCGGCAACGACGTCGCCGCCCTGGTCGCGGCGGACCTCGCGGCACCGCTACCGGGTGCGGCGGCGGCTGCGCCCCAGCCCACGACGCCGATTGCGGCCGGCGCTTAGAGGACGCCCCCTACCCTCCTTCCGGAAGGGACGCCCGACCCCGGCGGCGCAGCGTTCACGCGCGCGGCAATTCCTGCGATGCTTCCGGACGGAGCGGGTCGTCGGCCGCAAGCAACGGGAGCGATGTCGATGCGAAGCGTATTCCTGCGACGTCCGGCGCTGCCCGCGCCACTGCAGCGGCGCCCGAACGTCCCCGCCGTCCTCTCGGAACGCCGTGTCGCCTGGCTCGGCGCCGTCATCACGGTGCTCAGCCTCTTCCACCCGGCCGGTGCGGCCGCGCACGCTCGCTGGTTCACCGAGGAAGGGTCCCACTCCTCCCTCGAGTGGGGTCGGCTCCTGTCGCTGCCGGTCGCACTGGCGATCCTGAGCGGCGGCGCGGTCGTGCTGCTCCTCGGGCTCCTGCAGCGAGCGCTCGGGGACCCGCTCTGGCCGCGCCCCCCCTTCTTCCAGCGCCTGGAGCCGAGCGTGGCGGCCATCCTCGGCGTGCAAACCGCCATCACCATGATATTTATGGCGAGCAGGCTCAAGTTGTTCGTGCCAAACATCGAGCTGCCGAGGAACATCGTCGGCTTGCTCATCGCCGGTGTCGTTCTCTTGGCCGCATTCTCGTTCATCACGGGGGTGCTGACGCGCTGGGGAGCGCTGATCACGATCGGCCTGGTCCTGCTGGGCCTCGTCTTCGCGCCGTGGTACGAGGTGCTGGAGCAAGCAATCTTCGTCGGGATCGCCATCTACCTCGTCGCGGTCGGGCGTGGGGTGGTGCGCTACGCGGACGGTTCCGAGGAGGACCGGAGCCCGCTCAGCGACCGACTCCTCCCCTACGCCCTCCCGGTGCTGCGCGTCTCGGCCGGGGTCTCGGTCCTGGTTCTCGGCTTCACCGAGAAGCTGATCAACAACGATCTGGGCGTCGCGTTTTTGAACGACCACCGGCGCTTCAACGTGGCGCACGAGGTCGGCCTGACCTGGTTCACCGACGAGCGGTTCGTCTACGCGATCGGCATCATCGAGGCGACCGCGGGGATCGCGCTCCTCTCCGGTTACCTCACGCGCGTCGTGATCCTGGCCCTCTGGATCCCGTTCAATCTGGGGATCGCCTTCCTCCCCGCAGAGGAACTGATCGGCCACCTGCCGATCCTGTCGACGATGTACGTGCTGCTGGTGCGCGGCACCGAGGGCATTCCGCCGCCGGTCGAGGAGTCGGCTCGGGAGCGAAGCCCGATGCCCCGGCAGCGCGCCGCCGCGGCAGCCGGGTTGCCGTAGCGTTCCTGATCGCGCGCTACCCTTCTCCCGGCCGGTCAACCCCCGGCTCCAGATCGAAGTCGACCTCGAAGGTGCGCGACCAGGGAAGCCGGACGCTACCAGGCGCGACCCGAAAGCGCCCAGCGAAGGCGGGGAGGGAGGAGATCGACGCGTTCAACCGCGTCTCGATCCAGTCGGTGACCTCGGCGAGATTCGCCGGGATTGGCTCCGCGGTCCCGGACTCGGCCACCAACCGCTCCCGCAGCTCCCCGCGGACGACCCGCTGATAGCCCCAGTCCTCGACGAACCGATGAAGGAGAAACCGCTCCTGCGCCGCCCGCTGCCCCGCGGACTGGGAAACGGAAGCGGCGACGGCCTGGGCGACGACGGTCCCGATCGTGTTCCCGGCCGTGTTCCAGCCTCCGTAGGCGCTCAACCCTCGGAGACGGTCCCACCGGCCGAGCACGCCGATCAAGGCCGGATCGGCGCCGTTCGGATAGGCGACATCGGCGACCGCGACGGCCCGACCGGCGCCGCAGCGGCGGCGCGTCTCCGCGAAGAGGGCGTCGAGGTACGGCAGTCGGGCGTCGCGGTCACCATTGGCCAAGGCCGGGTCCCACTCACCACGGCCGGGCACAGGCGGGTTGACCGCGAGCCAGACCCCACCGTCGCCGTCCTCGGACGCAACCTGCCCGCCTACTGCCCGGACCTGACGCTCGACGGTCAGTCGGACCGGGCCGTCCTCGAAGGGGGCCACCACCCCTTCGCCTCCGGGAACCGCGTAGAACGGAACGAACCGGGGCACAACGCCCGTCAGCGAAGCGTATGCTCGGGCCAGCAGAACGCAGCCGACCTCATCGGCGCCGGGGTACATCAGGAGCCGGTCGCCTAGGGTCAGGTGGGAGGCCCATTCGCCCAGCCACCGCTTCTCGCGCGACGGCAATCCGATCGGGCTCGTGTCGTCGGAGCTGAGAACCAGGAGATCGAGGGTTCCGTCCGCGAGGAGCTGCAGGGTGGTCAGGTTAACCGTGTGATTCCGCACCCGACGCCCGAGCCAGTCGTCGACCGCCGCCTCTGGCAGCGCGGCGCGGAGCGAAGCGATCTCCTCAGCCACATCCTCGCCACGGGCGGAACGATCGAGCAGCTGCGAGAGTTGGAAGATGCGCGGCCCGTACGACCGCCAATAGGGCATCTCCTCGACCGCGTCCGTCGAGTTCGAGATGCGGGTGATCAGGTTGAAGCCGAGCACCAGCGGTCGTGATCGTCCCGCAGGGCGCCTCAGCGGATCGAGGCGGGCAAGGACGGCGCCCACGCCGTCGTCCGTAATCCGGGAGGGGACGAGTCCCCCGTACGCCAGTTGGTCGATCGAGACGATCAAGGCGTCGAGGTCGGGAGCGACGTCGCCAAGCCATGCGGCAAGCCGATCGTGATGTCCCGCGTTGCGTCGATCGCCGATCGCCTCCGCCGGCGGCACGACGAGGTCGACTCCGAAGATCGGCGCGATCATCGCCGGGTACCGGACGTTGGCCGGTCGTTCGTCGAGGGGGACGAGCCCGATCCGCACCAGCAGCGCTCCTGACACCGCAGCGGCTCGCCGCCGGTGGCTCCCGCGAGGGGAGTAGAATGGCCCCGCCGAGGGAAACAACGCCGGCCGTCGGCACGCAGCGTCGCCTCCGTCATCTTCGCACGCGGCGGGGGCACAGGGCGGCCGGGCCGAGAAGGCGACCGGGGCCGATCCAGCGTCGTCGATCGTTCGACCTGATCCGGGAGATGCCGGCGGAGGGAGGCAGCGCGCCCGTGTTCCGTCGCCGTCCCCGTCACCCTGGGGTGCGAACCGCCGACGCGACGGCGCGCGGCGGCTTCGGGGCATCCACCCCTCCGCTCGAACTGCGGTCGATCAGCGCAACGTACCGGGAGAAGGGGGCGACGTTCGCCGCCCTCGAAGGCGTCTCGTTGTCGGTCAACGACGGTGAGGTGGTGGCCCTGATCGGTCCCTCCGGCTGCGGCAAGAGCACCCTCCTCGACGTCGTCGCGGGCCTCCTGATCCCCGACGCGGGCGAGGTCCGCATCCGGGGACGGCCGCTCGTCGCTGCCGAGCGACTGGGCGCCTCGGCCTACATGCGGCAGCGCGACCTCCTCCTGCCGTGGCGAACAGCCCTCGGGAACGCGGCGCTCGCCCTGGAGGTCGACGGTACGCCGAAGCGGCGGGCGATGGAGCTGGCGGGGGAACGCTTCCCGGCGTTCGGTCTCGAGGGCTTTGAGGACGCCTACCCCGCTCAGCTCTCCGGCGGGATGCGCCAGCGCGTCGCCTTCCTGCGGACGGCGCTCGCTGGACGGCCGCTCCTGTTGCTCGACGAGCCGTTCGGTGCCCTGGACGCCCTGACTCGGGCCGAGATGCAGGCCTGGCTCCTCGCCCTCTTGGAGGGCGGGCGGGTCGCCGTCTTGCTCGTCACCCACGACGTCGAGGAAGCGGTCCTCCTGGCCGATCGGGTGATTGTCCTGACCCGCCGTCCCGGCCGGGTGACGCACGAGGAAGCGGTCCGATTGACGCGACCGCGCCGCCGCACTCAGGTGATGGAGCCGGCGTTCCTCAGGCACAAGGCGGCGATTCTGGAGGTCCTGGGCCTGCTGGATGGGGACACCGTTTGAGGGCATCGGGGACGAAGCGGACCCAGCAGAGCCTTCCTCCATCGAGCCGGAGGGTGGTCCCGCTTGGAGCGCAAGAGGGGTCGGAGACGGAACCGGCGGCGGGGATGCCACCGGTTCCGTCTCCGACCCCTCTTGCGGGCGGAACGGGGCGGTGGCTGGCCCCGGGCGGGTTGGTCGCCGCCGGCTTGGTCGTGTGGGAGGCGGCAGTCCGCACCGCCGAGACCCCGACTTGGCTGCTGCCCGCACCGAGCGTCGTCGCGCGCACGCTCTGGATCGACCGGGGGTTGCTGGCCGGTCACGCCACCGTCACCCTCGCCGAGATCGGCATCGGGTTCGCGCTGGCGCTGGTGCTCGGGGTCCTGCTGGGGGCGGCGATCGACGCCTCGGTCGTGCTGGCAAGGGCACTCTACCCGCTGGTCGTGGCCAGTCAAACGGTACCGATCCCGGCGCTCTCCCCCCTGCTGCTAATCTGGCTCGGCCACGGCCTGGGACCGAAGGTCGTCGTCACGGCCCTCGTCGCCTTCTTCCCGATCGTGGTCGGCACGGTCGACGGACTCCGCGCCACCGACCGGGAGGTTCTCGCCCTGCTCCGCTCGCTCGGCGCCGGCCGGTGGGCACGGTTCCGGCTGGCGCGGTTGCCGCAGGCGCTGCCGTCCGTCTTCTCCGGCGCCCGAGTCGCGGTCGCCGTCAGCGTCATCGGCGCCGTCTTCGGCGAGCTGGTCGGTGCCGAGGCAGGTCTCGGCTACCTGCTAACCCGCTCGACCGCCCAGTTCCAGACCGCGCGCGTCTTCGCCGCAATCGTTGTCCTCTCCGCGATCGGTATCGGCCTGTTCGCGCTGGTCGCGCTCGCTGAACGGGTGCTCCTTCCCTGGCGGCGCTGGACGACCGACGACGGGACGCGCTAGGTGGCGGTCCCGGATTGTCGTCGCCGTAGTATCATCGCCATCCCCCGCTAGGCCATACCGTCTGCGTTCCCGCCGCACGTCGGCGCGACCGGAACCGCCCTCCGCCATGCTCGTCCACCTTTCGCAGGGAGCCGATGCCGAACCGAACCGAGCCGAGCACGATCCCCGCCGATCCGGTATGCACCGACTGCGGCACCGCGCTCGTCGAGCCGTTCGGCTGGTGCGGGAACTGCCGAGCGGCCTACTGCTTCGGTTGCGGCCGGTCCCATTTTTGCAGCCCTGGTTGCCCCGTCAACGGCTGCCTTGCCGGACTTTGCGTCCGTGCCGTCGAGGATGGCCGGATCAGCGAGAGGTGGGGGCTGCCGGACGATGGCCCTATTTCCCCCCCGGACCTTCACATCCTGGGAGGAGACGACGACTAACGGTCCTCTCCCCGGACCGGAACGTTGAGCGCAGGACCGGGGGGCCTGTCCTTCGTGCCCACATGGAGCGCCACTGTGCCGCCACCGAGGAGCCGGTAGGAGACGGCGGTGAAGCCGGCGTGACGCATCAACTCGGCCAGGGCCGGCGCCGTGGGGAAGGCGGCGACGGAGGTCGGGAGGTAGCGATAGGCATCGCGGTCGCCGCTGAGGATGCCGCCCACAACGGGGACGACCTTGGCGAAGTACCAGCCGAAGAGGCGGCCGAGGACGGGTCGGCGGTACGGCGTCAGCTCGAGGCAGACGAGGCGGCCACCCGGGGCGAGCACCCGGCCCGTCTCTCGCAGCGCTGCCCCGTAGTCGGCCATGTTCCGGAGCCCGAAGGCGACGGTGCACGCGTCGAAGCCGGCGTCGGGGAACGGTAATGTGAGCGCGTCTCCGACGACCCAGCGTATCGGCGTTCGCGGCGGCGACTCGACCGATCCGGTCCGCCCCTTCGCCGCCGCCGCGGAGAGCATCGGGCGCGCGAAGTCGACGCCGACCACCGAGCCGGCACCGCCGGCGGCAAGGGCGAAGGCGAGATCGCCGGTGCCGGTGGCGACGTCGAGGACGCGGGCGGCGCCCGGCTCCCGGCCATCCAGCGCCGTGCGGACGGCGAGGCGCCGCCATCCCACGTCGCGCCCTCCGGTCATGAGCCGGTTCATGGCGTCGTAGCGCGGGACTATCCTGCCGAACATCTCCCGAACGTCCCGGCCGCTTCGAAGCGCCCCGGCACCCGTCCCGTCCCGGTCGCTCACAGGACGATGCTTCCCGTGAGCAGCACGGCAAACACCAGCTCCAGCCGGGCAGTCGCCCCCAGCAAGGGATTCAACGCCGCGCCATGGGTGGTCCAGAGGCGGGCGACGAGGGAAACGGCCAGGGGAGCGGACAGCCAGGGCAGCCACCACCAGCCGGAGAACGTACCGGCCGTCCATCCCACCGGCATCGCCACGTAGGCGACGCCCACCAGGGAGGCAAACTCCCAACGCGTCCTTGCCGCTCCAAGACGGACGGCCAGGGTCCTCTTGCCGGCGGCGCGATCGGTGATCGCGTCGCGCAGGTTGTTGACCACCAGGATCGCGGTCGCGAGGCAGCCGACCGGGACCGCCGCGGCGAGGGCGAGCGGCGAGAGCCTTCCGGTCTGGACGAAGGCGGTGCCGGCGACGGCGACCAGCCCGAAGAAGCCGAAGACGAAGACGTCTCCGAGGCCGAGATAGCCGAGCGGCGCCGGGCCGCCCGTGTAGGCGACCGCGGAGACGAGCGCGAGCAGACCGAGGAGCGCGATCGGCCAGCCGCCCCGCCCAATCAGGTAGAGGCCGCAGAGCGCCGCCGCCGCCAGCACCACCGCCGTCGCCGCCAGCACCAAGCCCGGCGCGATCAGCCCGCTCTGCGTCACACGGGTCGGTCCCAACCGGGCGGCGGTGTCCGCACCGCGGCGGAAGTCGAACACGTCGTTCGCCAGGTTCGCAGCGATCTGGAGGAGCAGTGCCACCGCGAGCGCGGCCAGCGCCGCCAGCGGCACGAAGCCGTCCTCGGCGATGGCGACCGCCGTGCCGACGAGGACCGGCGCGACCGCGGCCGGCAGCGTCTTCGGTCGCGCTGCGAGGAGCCAGGCCGCGCGCGCCGAGGGGACGCCACGCCGGGTCACCGCCCCCTCCCCGGCGATGGCATTCGCCCCGGCTTTCGCCGTTGCCGGCGTCGCCCGCTCGGCGGTCACGCCGGCGGGGTCGGGAGCGGCGCCGGGGTCGGCGCGGCTCCGGAGGAACCGGCGTCCGCGGCGGGGGTGGGAGCCGTCGGCTCCGCAGTGCCGACGGCGGGCGCGCCGGGGACGCCGGGCACGGCACCGCCGGGTGTCTGCAGATTGAGGAACGGCGTCACGCTGCCACCGTCGAGGATCGCCCAGTTGATCGTCTGCAGGGCCTCGATGTAGTTGAGGGCGATAATCTCAGGGTTGTTGCGCGCGGCCTCGCCACGGAGGCTGATCGCCGCCGCCTCGCCGGCCGCCCGGATCTGCTGCGCCTGGGAGTCGCCCTCCGCCAGATTGGCGACCTTGATCGCCTCCTGCTCGGCGGCGGCGGCCTCGTTCGCCCGCGTCTCGATCTGCTCACGGGCGATCTGCTGCGCCTCGATCGCCGCCTCGTAGGACTCGTTGAAGCGGGGCCGCTTCAGCTCGAAGAACTCGAGCTCCACACCGGCCTCCTCCAGGCGGGGCCGGACGAGGTCTCCCAGTTGCCTGCTGACGATGTCCAGATCGCCGGAGTAGAGCTCCGTCGCCCCGAACTTCTGGACCTGCTGCCGCGTGATCGCGCGGGTGTGAAACTTGACGACGCTCTCGTTGACCCGGTCCTGAGTCCTGCCGATCTGGGCGTAGATCTCACCGACGTTCTGGGGCGGGATGCGGTAGCGGAGGTTGAGGGTGACGCCGACCGGTTGCCCGTCCCGCGTCACGCTGTCGATCGGGGTGTCGACGAAGTCGGCCCGCGATCCTCCCTGCGGGTCGTCGACCACCTCGTAGAACGTGGTCGCGGTGCGGAAGCAGTGGAAGTTCTCAACGCCGGGGATCCGGATGTGCAATCCGGGCCCGACCTCCCGCGTCACCGCCCCAAAACGGGTCACCGCGCACGCCTCCCCGGCGTCGACCCGGGCGGTTCCGGTAGCGAGGGCAACGAGCAGCAGGAGCGCGACCGCGCCGAGCGCGATCCACCGGAACGGAGGCCCTTGGGATCGCCCACCGCGGAATCCCCGGTCGCCCGTGTCCCCACCGTCGTTGTACCCACCCACTGGTCTCATCTCATGCCTCCCACTGCTACAGCGCGACGTTGTCGATGATGCGGACGCCGCCGACTCGGGCGGCAACGATGGCCCTCGCGCCGGGGACGACGGTACCGAGCGGCTCGAGGGTGCCGCCGTCGACGACGGCCAGATACTCGGTGCGGACGGTTGGCTCCCCGGCAAGAACCTCCTCCCCGGCCACCCTCATGCCTTCGGCATCAGTCTCTCCCGCTGCGGCACACTCCGCCATCCGAAACAGGGCACGGGGAACGACCCTCGCCCGCTCGCGGTCCTCCGGCAAGAGCCGGGCGTTCCGGGAGCTGAGCGGTAAGCCGTCCGGCCCGCGCACGGTCGGGCAGCCAACGATCGCCCCGGGGAACGCCAGGTCGGCATGGAGCCGACGGATGACGAGCAATTGCTGGTAATCCTTCTCGCCGAAGTAGGCGTGCTCCGGGCGGACGATGTTGAGCAAGAGGGCAACGACCGTCGCCACGCCCCGGAAGTGGCCCGGACGCGCCGCCCCCTCCCATCGCTCGCTCGGGCCGGCGATTTCGACCGCGGTGGCAAATCCGGGTGGGTAAATCTCGTCGACCGCCGGCGCGAAGACGAGGTCCGCCCCGGCCTCCCCGGCGCGCGCGGCATCCCGTTCCAGATCGCGCGGGTACGCCGCCAGGTCGGACGGATCGCCGAACTGACTCGGGTTCACGAAGACGCTGACCACCGTGCGCGGATTCTCCAAGACGGAGCGTCGGATGAGCGACAAGTGGCCGTCGTGGAGAGCACCCATCGTCGCGACGTAGCCGGGGGACAACCCGGCCAACGCCGCCGTCAGATCCCCACGCCGCCGCACGACATCGGGACCGGGACGCCGTCGCTGCCCAGCGTCGACCGCGCCCTCCTCGAACAATCGAGGGAACGTGGCGATCACCCCGCCTCCCCGGTGCCGCGGCGCAGCGCCGCCACCACGTCCGGTTTCGCCGCGTAGCTGTGCGCGGCGTCCGGAAAGATTCCCTCGCGCACCTCCCCGGCGAAGGCGGCGAAGGCGGCCCGAGTCGCCCCGCCGAGATCGGCATAGCGCTTCGCGAAGCGCGGCGACACGCGGTCCTCCAGCCCCAACAGGTCGTGGGCGATGAGGATCTGGCCGTCGCAGGCTGCGCCAGCGCCGATCCCGATCGTCGGCACCCCGATCCGCTCGCTGATCAACGCGGCAAGATCGGTCGGCACCGCCTCAACGACAACCGCGTAGGCGCCCGCGTCGGCGACGGCCTCGGCGCCGGACAGGACGGCGCTGGCCGACTCGACGTCGCGGCCCTGGACGCGAAAGCCGCCAAGGCTGGCCGCGGACTGCGGCGTAAGCCCGACGTGACCCATCACCGGGATGCCGGCCGCCACGATCGCGCGCACCCGATCGGCGACCGCCCGCCCACCCTCCAGCTTGACCGCGTCGGCGCCCCCCTCCTGCATCAAACGACCGGCGTTCTCCACCGCCCGCGCTTCGTCGACCTGGTAGGTAAGGAACGGCATGTCGGCGACAACATGCGTCGCGGGCGCCCCGCGGACCACCGCCCGGGTATGGTGGAGGATGTCGTCGAGCGTGACCGGAACCGTGGAGTCGTACCCGAGGACGACCATGCCAAGGGAGTCTCCGACCAGGATCAGGTCGACCCCGGCCTGCTCAGCCTGCCTTGCCATCGAGTAGTCGTAAGCGGTGACCATCACCAGCCGCCGCGCCCTCTTCGCCGCGCGCAGCTCTGGCACGCTCAGCTTGGCGCGGCGCCCGGTGCCGGTGACGTCGGGTGTGCTCATCCGCTCGCTCCGTCCCGCTTCTTTGGCACGTCGGCAAGGTCGACGTGCCGTCGTCGACCTTCAGTCACCCTCACCATCTCCGTACCTGCCGACGCGATTCTCGCACGCGCCCATGCCGCCGCCACGATCGGTCCGCAGGCCACCCCGATTGCTCCCGGGGGCACGCCCGAATCCTCCAACCTCCACGGTTCCGCCTGGCACGAGACACGCCGACGAGCCGTCAGTCGGCCAGCAGCGGCTGGTCGCAGCAGACAATCCGGGTCACGGCGCGAGCGTTCGGACTCCGTTCTGCCCAGGAGGGATGGACGCCGACTCAATCTGGAACTAGTGCCTGCTGCTGCGGGAGCGGAACGAAGGCCGCCGCGCCTCGATTCGAGGATCCGTCGTGATCGGACCTGTCGAGATCGACGGGGCGACGTTCTGTCTGCTCTAGGTCGACAGCCGAGAACAAGCCGTCCGGGCAGTCCGGCCGGCGTCCCACCCCGACGGTCCTCCACGAACCCATCACCTACCCCATCGGTTTCGCCGTCGATCACGCTCACCCGGCAGCCGCGATTAAGTCGTCGGCGATCTTGGCAGACGAGAGGACGCCGGGCAGTCCGGCCCCCGGGTGCGTCCCGGCCCCCACGAAGTAGAGGTTCGGCAGCTCCTCGGAGCGGTTGTGGGGGCGGAACCAGGCCGATTGCGTCAGGACGGGCTCCACCGAGAATGCGGAGCCAAGGTAGGAATTGAGCGTGTCCCGGAAGTGGCGCGGATCGATCATGTGCTCCGTCACGATGTGCTTGGAGAGGTCCGGGAGGTAGTGGTCTTCCAGGTACTTGATGATCCGGTCGCGGTACGGCTTCGCCTCGAGCGCCCAGTCGGAGCGTCCGCCGAGGTGCGGCACAGGGGCCAAGACGTAGAACGCCTCGCACCCGGCCGGCGCCAGGGACGGATCGGTCATCGTCGGCGCGTGGAGGTAGAGGGAGAAGTCCTCCGCCAACCGTTTCGTGGTGAAAATGTCGGCCAGGAGCGGACCATACCGGGGGCCGAGGATGATGTCGTGGTGGGCAAGCGACGGCCCGTCGCTGCCCCGATACTGCCGGTCGGTGCCGAAGTAGATGACGACGAGCGACATCGAATAGCGCATCCGCGCCAACTTCCGATCGGTGTACTTGCGCCGCGCCGCCGTCGGGAGCAGCCGCTCGTAGGCGCCGGCGACTTCCGCGTTACAGACCACGACGTCGGCGGGCAGCTCTTTCCCGTCCGTCAACCGAACGCCGGTCGCCTTGCCGCCGGCGGTCAGAATCTCGCCGACTTCGGTGTCGAGGCAGACCCGCCCGCCGAGCTCCCCAAAGAGCCGAACGAGGGCATCGACGACCGCGCCGGTGCCGCCGAGCGCGAACCAGACGCCCCAGTGCCGCTCCAGGAAGTGGATGAGGGTGTAGATGCTCGTTGTCTGGAAGGGGTTGCCGCCGACGAGGAGGGGGTGGAAGGAGAGCACCTGACGGAGGCGCTCATCCTTCACGAAGCGGGAGACGAAGCCGTAGACGCTGCGGTAGCTTTCCAGCCGGACCAGGTCGGGAGCGACTTTGAGCATGTCCGTCACGTGCAGGAACGGTCGACCGGCCAGCTCGGTGAAGCCCTTGTCGAAGATCCGCTCGGTGCGCCGCACGAACTCCAGGTAGCCGTCGCCGTCGGCCGGCTCGCCGCTGACGCGGCCCACCTCGGCCAGCATGCGGTCGCTGTCGCCGCTGTAGTCGAAGTGGTCTCCGTCCGGGAAGAAGATCCGGTAGAAGGGGTCGACGGGAACCATCGTCACGTAGTCGTCGGCCCGCCGCCCGGCGAGATCGAACAGCTCGGTGATCAGCCAGGGGGCGGTGATCACCGTCGGCCCGCCGTCGAACGTGAAGCCGTCCTGGCGGTAGACGTAGGCGCGCCCCCCGGGCTGATCCCGTTTGTCGAGCAGCGTTACGTCGTGCCCGCGCGCCGCGAGGCGGACAGCCGCGGCGAGCCCCCCGAACCCACTGCCGATGACGACGATCCGCTGCGACTTCTCGTCCATTTTCCGTCCGACGGCACGCGCAATTGACCCACCGGCGACACCGCGAAGGGTCGCATCGTTGGGTTGAAGGATAGCGGTCGCCGTCGGCGCGCACGGTGCCGAAGTTACAGCGGCGCGGAGAGGAGATCCGGCCGGTGCGTCGGGAGCGGGGTGCGATCGAGGAGTTCAACCGCCTCGACGGCGAGACCGGGTTTACCGGTCAGTTCCAGAACGGCATCGACCAGGCGGCGACGGGCGCCCTCCAGGTCCGGGTAGGTCCTGCTTCCGCCAAGCACCTTCCGCCGGCCGAGCTCTTCGTAGCGGCCCCAGAGAACGAGCCAACCGGTCTGCACCGGGTAGAACTCGACGAAACGGCTATGGTCGATCCAAGCGAACGCCGCACCGGCCGCGGCACCCGACGTTGCGGGTTCGGCCGTCCGATCGCCCACCGGGCCCCTACTGCGTCTTGCGCGGGTCGAGCGCGTCGCGAAGGCCGTCGCCAACGTAGTTGATCGCCAGCACGGTCAAAAAGATCATCGCGCCGGGGAAGAGGGCCATGTGGGGGGCAAACTCGACGTTGTCTTTACCGTCGAGCAGCATGCTGCCCCAGGTCGGCACGTCGGAGGTGAAGCCGAGTCCGAGAAAGGAGAGGGCCGACTCGGTGATGATTGCCGCGCCGACGCCGAGTGTGGCAGCGACGATGATTGGGCTCATCACGTTCGGCAGAATGTGCCGGAACATGAGCATCGAGCGGGTCGCCCCGATCGACCGTGCCGACTCGACGAACTCTTTCTCCTTCATCGAGAGAAAGCTGGCGCGAACGAGCCGCGCCGTTGGCATCCAGTTCAGGAGGCCAATCACGAACACGATCAAGATAAAGACCCCGACCGTGCCGTCGCCCGTCCGATCCTCGAAGAAGTTGTAGAAGGCGTCTTTATAAAGGAAGCTGATTACCAGCAGCAGCGGCACCTGCGGCAGGCTGATGAACAGGTCTGTCAGGCGCATGAGAGCACTATCGGTGACGCCGCCGAAGAAACCGGCGAGGGCCCCGATCGCGGTGCCGACGACGATGGCGACAGCGGCGGCGACGAGACCAACCCCGATCGAGATCCGGCCGCCCCAGAGCACCCGAGCGAGCAAATCCTGCCCGAGGGCGTCGGTACCGAAGGGGTGGGCCAGCGACGGCGCCGCCATCGTCGCCATGAAGTCGAGTTCGTCGATCTCCAGGGGATAGATCGCGGTTCCGCCAAACGTGGCCAGCACCAGGAAGCCGAACACGACCAGGCCCGCCATAGCCAGACGGTGGTGGCGAAACTGGCGCCACGCATTGCCCCACAACGATCGTTGCTTCCGCTGGCGGAGCGTGATCGCCTCGCCGCGGCGGCCGGTCTCCTGCTCCACCGGGGCCGCCAGCCGGCCGTCGAACGGGCTGGCGGCCGAGCCGGCCGCAACGTTGACCTCAGCTTGCTGCGACATGATCGTCCCCCAAGACGTACGGAAGTCGGTGGTCGTCACGTCGGCGCCAGCACCCGCGGTCCGCTCGGCGCTGGCGGCATCGGCACGCACAGGAACCCGGCATCGCGATCGTCCGGGATCCTAGGAGTATCTGATCCGCGGGTCGAGGACGGCGTAGAGAACATCGGCCACCACATTGAAGACGACGACCAGGATCGCGACGCCGAAGGTGATGCCCATCACCACCGGCACGTCCTTCCCCTGGATGCCGGAGATGAGGCCGCTGCCGATACCGGGGATGCGGAAGATCTGCTCGGTAATGATCGCGCCGCCGAAGATCTCGGGGATCTGGATTGCGATGATGGTGATCACCGGGATCATCGCGTTCCGCATCGCGTGGAGCACGACGACGGTCTGCTCGCGAAGCCCCTTCGCCCGGGCCGTGCGGACGTAATCCTGGTTGATCGTCTCCAGCATCGAGGCCCGCACGAAGCGCGTCAGCTGGGCGGCGCCCGCCAGACCAAGCACGGTGATCGGCATGATCGACTGCCTCATGTTCGGCCAGAAGCCGCTCACCTGCGAGTCGAACACAAACGGCAGCCAGCCGAGCCAGACGCTGAAGACGATGATCAGGAGAAGCCCGGAGAAGAACGTGGGGATGCTGAAACCAATGAACGCAAAGGTCGTGGATAACTGGTCAAAGAGTGAGTATTGCTTTAAAGCGGAGATAACGCCCACCGGGATCGCGATCGCGATCCCGAGCAGGAACGCGGTGCCGACGATGCCGAGCGTGACCGGAATCCGGCTAAAGATGTAGTCACGGGCCGGGATCTTCTTGTCGTATGACTGGCCCCAATCACCCCGCGCGAAGGCACTGGCCCACTTCACGTACTGGATATGGACGGGCTGATCCAGCCCCATGGTGGCGCGGATCCGCTCCCGCAGCTCCGGCGGGACATTCGGATTGGAGGCGAAGCCGGAGAGCGGATCACCTGGGGCCACAGCCAGGATGCCAAAAACGACCATGCTGATCGCGACCAGGGAGAAGATCGAGATGATGGTCCGGCGGATCAGGTAACGACCCATTGAAAATCCTTTGGGCAGGCTGCGGGATGCCAAGGATTGAAAAGGCCTGCGGGGGCGGGGACGGCCGATCATCGGCCGAAACGTGCCACCCGGCGGACAACGGCCAGGGACCCATCTGCGCTCTGGTTCGAACCCTTACGGAACGCGGCTATCGTACGTGGCGTCCCCGCGGGGTGTCAAGCCAACGGTCGAGACCATCGACGGGCTGGTTAAACGCAAGGACCCGGACCGAGGTCCGGGTCCCGCGCATTCTGTCGCGCCTCGCAATCCCAGGGGCCAGCCCGATGCGGACTAGGCCGCGGGAGTGGCCGCAACGGCCGCCGGGGAGGCAGCCGGCGACGCGGCGGCACCGGCCGCCGCCGGTGATGCGGCGCCACCAGCCGCCGCCGGCGATGCGGCGCCACCAGCCGCGGGCGAGGCGGCGGCACCAGCTGCCGGCGACGCCGCCCCAACCGGGGAGGCGGCTGCACCGCTCGGCGATGCCGCGGGGGAGGCCGCCTGTGAGGTCGTCGAGGTGGTACCGCCGCCCGAGGTCGTCTCGGTCGCCTCCTCGTCGGCGGCCCCACCCTCGCCACCACCCGCCTCCTGCTCGTCCTCGCCACCGCAGGCCTGAAGCAAGGTCAGGACGAGCGGCGCCGAGACGGCGAGGGCGACCGTCCGCCGCACCAAGAAGCGGCGGGAAACCGCGCCCGCGGTCACCGCCTGCTCCGCGTTCTCGAGGTTGTCACCCGATGCCATCCGTCGATCCTCCCCCTCGCCGCGCTGTGCGCGGTCGCCGTCCCGGTTCAACGTGCCGAATCTCGATCGCCCTGATATCCATTCCGTCGTCGCGGTCCCGCTGACAGGCGACGCGCCTTCGACCACCCCGGCGATGTTGTTGCCGGGGTCGGGCGTGGCGAGTCGACCCTCGGGGGCGCGAACAGCCCCATTAGAGGTCTGCATCAGCGTCATCCCCCGACCCAGAAATCTCCAGGCCGGCCGACACCATGTGCTTCGGTTTGTCGGGCAGGGCAATCGCCAAGCGCACCATAGGGCAGAGCGATATAGCCCGGCCGATTGTAGCGGCCCGTTGCCGGGGGCGTCAAGGCAGGCTACCAGCCCCTTATTCGGCGGCGCGCGCCGAGCGGTGTGCTAGACTGCACGGCTGTGTCCGGCACCGGGGATCTCTGCGCGCTCTTCTCCGCGTCCCGTGGTCCGGCCTGTGACTATCGGGCTGTGAGCGCGGCCCGGTTCCGATGGACGACCGTGACGGCGAATGAGTGAAGGGGCGGCTCCGGGAGATGGACGATATCGTGTTCGCGGCCGAGCGGCGAAGCCTGCTCGGTAAGAAGGTCAAGCAGCTACGCCGCGGCGGACGGATCCCAGGGATCGTCTACGGCCCGATCGTGAGCGAGACGGTACCGGTCACCGTGGACCGCCGCGACTTCGACCGTTTCTACCGCACCAACGGCCACGCGACGCTCTTCACGCTCAGGTGGGACGGCGGCGAGGAGACGGTCTACATCCACGACGTCCAGGAGGACGCGATCCGCCGCGCTCCCCTCCACGTGGAGTTCTTCGCGCCGAACCTGCGAAAATCTCTCCGGACCCTGGTTCCCCTCGTCCTCCACCACCCGAACCCCGATGCGGAAGGCGTGCTCACCCAGGTGCGAGCGGAGGTCGAGGTCGAGGGCCTGCCGCGGAGTATCCCGTCGCAGATCAACGCCGACATCTCCGGTCTGGCAGCGATTGGCGACGGCTTGCACGTCTCCGATCTGACCATGCCGGAAGGGATCACCGCGATCACAGACGGTGAGGAACTCCTGGTCCACCTCGTCGCCGAGACCGCAGAGGAGCCGGAGACCGCCGGGGAGGCGGCCGAAGGCGCGGAGACGGCAGTCGACGCGGATGCGTCAGCAGACGCATCCGATAGTGGCGACGCATCGGACTGACGGTCCCTGCTCATCCACAAGCGACGGGCCCGGCTTAGAGCCGGGCCCGTCCCTTTTTGCCCTCGGCGCGAGCCGTTGGTGCTCGCTCCGTTCCTGGTCGTCTCGGGCTTTGGTTGGGCGTGACGGGGACAACTTTCGCGTCGCCCGTACGCGACGATGAACGTCGCCCCGCATTGCAGGTGGACGTTAAACGCGACGGGGGCCGGTCCCGAAGGACCGGCCCCCACCGCCTGGGCGTCGCTGCTGGCGTGGGCTAGAAGCCCACGACCTCCACCGCGACGCCCATTCGACCGTGACTACTCATGGGCATCACCTCCTTTACCCTGCTCGGACTTCTCTCGGAGATCCGATGCTCGATCTCGGTGGCGTTTCCCCCTCGACCGTGCGTGAACAGTATCACGATCGCCGTGGGGCGTCAAGGTTCCCCGTTCGGTTCCTTTCCTGAATGCCGGGATCACCCGTCGGCGACCGGTCTACGGCTCGACGACCGGGATCACCAGCCGTTGTCCGATCACGAGACGGTTCGCGTCCGTCAGGTCGTTCGCGGCCTGGAGCGCACCCTCGGCAACCCCAAAGCGGGCGGCGATCCCCGACAGCGTGTCGCCCTCTCGGACGACGTACATCTGCTCCGGAATCTCGCCCCCGGCGGCAGCCGGGGTGGCCGGCGTCGGCGTCACGATCACTAGCTCGTCGCCGGCGGGGGTAGGCCGCACATCGGACTCGACCCCGCCGCAGGCGACCAGCGCCAGCACCGCGGGCAGCAGCGTCGTCCCGACTGCGGCCCACCCCCTGCCCAGCGCCTTCACCGGCGCGTGTTGGCTAACTGACGAGCGCCCGGCCAGACGGCAACGCCACGGATCCCTCCTCGGCGTCGGGCCATGCATAGCGTTCCGGCCGGCGGTTGGCCAGGGACGGAATCTGGCGCCGGACCTGTCGCAGCAGCGCGCGATCCAGGTCGGCCGTGACGACCGTTTCGGCGTCGGGCGCCGTGGCCAGCACCGTGCCCCACGGGTCGACGATCATCGACCGGCCATAACACCAATTTCCAGGCGGGTGAACCCCGACCTGCGCCGGCGCGACCATGAAGACGGCATTCTCGATCGCGCGGGCGCGAATCAGCGTCTCCCAGTGGTCCTTGCCGGTGGTCATCGTGAAGGCCGCGGGCAGCAGGATCACCTCGGCACCCCGCAGCGCCAAGATCCTGAACAGCTCCGGAAAGCGGAGGTCGTAGCAGATCGAAAGGCCGACCGGCGTTCCATCGACGTCGAGGACGACCAGCTCGTCACCGGGCGAAACGGTCTCCGACTCCTGGTAGCTGGCGACGCCGTCCAGGACCACGTCGTACATGTGGATCTTGCGGTAGCGGGCGGCGATGTCGCCGTCGGGATCGATCACGACGGAGGTGTTGTAGAGCCGGGGATCGTCGGGCGAGGTCTCGTGGACGCTTCCCGCGTGGAGAAAGACCCCGTGGCGCCGGGCACGGTCCGCAAGACGATCGATCGTCGGCCCCGGGATCGGCTCGGCATTGGGGCGGTTGCCGGCATCCGGCCCGAGGTAGGGCCAGACCTCGGGCAGGGCGATAAGACGGGCCCCGGAGGCCGCGGCGCGGTCGATAAGCGACAGCGCGGTCTCGACATTCGCCGCCTTGTCGTCCCCGGAGTTCATCTGGATCGCGGCCACCCGGAGCTGATCCCCGCGACCGGCAGGGGGCAACATCGCGTAGCTGGAGCTCGTGCTCACGGCGGATCCTCCTCGACCCGGGCGACGGCGACGGCGCCCGAACCGGCCGGGCATCGGCCGGATGATAGCACGTGCCCTCCCCGCCCCCGCGGCCGTCGGACCTACCCCATCGCCCAGCGGACGGCGCTCCCGACGCAGAGCAGGAGCAGCAGGGCGACGGCGATGAGCACGATCGCGAGGCACGAGCGCCCGGCGGAGGCGACCTCCCCCGCCTCCGCCGGGACCGGGGGCGCGAGCCCGTTCGGCGCATCGGGCCGCGGCGCGCTCACCGCCGCTCGGGGTTCGGCGCGGACGCGGCCGGCACGGGAGGGGTCGGGCGCGACGCGGCATCGCTCGCCTCGACGGCGGCAAGGCGCTGGACGTGGAGGATGCGGGTCAGGGCCGTGAGGTGGGTGGTGATCGCGAGGAACCAGAGCGCCCAGAGGGGTCGGTCGATGAGGAGGCACACCGCCAGCAGCACCACCCGCTCCGGGCGGGCAACCAGGCCGACCGAGGCGCCGTACCCGGCCGCCTCGGCCCGCGCCCGCGCGTAGCTGATCAGCAGCGCCCCAACCGTGGCCACGAAGACGAGGATGGCCCCCACGTCGGCGTCGTCCGTACCGAGCAGGTAGACCAGCACCCCCCCGAAGACCACCGCCTCCGAGTAGCGGTCGAGGGTGGAGTCGAGAAAGCCGCCGAAGCGGGTGATCGTGCCCGTCGCGCGGGCGACGGCGCCGTCGAGCATGTCGAAGGCGCTAGCGACCATCAGCAGGCCACCTCCCCAACGGGGATGCCCGAAGGCGATCACCAGCGCCACGGCCACGTTCAACAAGAGGCCGACCACGGTCAGGATGTTGGCCGTCAAGCCGATCGCAGCCAGCGCCCGGCCCAAGCCGAGCAGCGAGCCGCGGATTCGCATGCCGATGGCTTCCGATATCACGCGGCGTCCCCCGCGGTGCCAACCTCACTCCGGCCGTGGACACCGCCACGGTGGCGCCGGGCACCGCATGTCCAACTCCGCCGTTCCCGCTGGAGGTGATGGCCCACGACGGCTCCCCTCTCCCACACCAGCGGTCGATCACGGGTGGACAGGGTGGGGGCCGCCATCAGGCGAACCCCCGCCGCCACGGCGCTTCGATCGCTCCGCGAGCGGCCCGTTCGTAGACCTCGAGGATCCGCTCGGCGATGTGTGGCCAAGCATAGCGTTCGGCGGTAAGCCGGCCGTTGGTGCCCAAGCGTTGGCGACGCTCGCGGTCCGCCAGCAGCCTGACCAGCGCGAGGGCCAGCGACGGTGGATTCTTCGGGGGGACAAGCACCCCATCGTGCCCGTCCGTGATCACGCTCGCGTAGCCCGGAATATCGGCCGCCACGGTCGGCTTCCCAGACGCCATCGCCTCCAGGAGTACGATGCCAAGGCTCTCGCCCCGTACCGAAGGAGCGCAAAAGACGTCGCAACTCGCGTAGTAGCGCGGCTTGTCGCTGTCCGCTACGTACCCGACGAAATCGACGTTGCGCACCCCGTACCGCTCCATCAGACCGGCGAAACGGTCCCGGTTGCCCGTGCCGGCGACGAGCAGGCGCGCGTCCGGGAACTCTTGGCACACCATCGCCATCGCCTGCAGGAGGTACTTGAAGCCCTTTCGCGGCTCCGCAAAGCGGCCGACGAAGAGGATGCGAGGGACGCCATCGGTGGCCCACGAAAATGGCTCCACATGGGAGCCGTACCGGTCGATATCGATCCCGTTGGGGATGATCTCGTATGGACCCTCGAAATACTGACTCACCAGTTCCCGGGCCGGCTCGGAGACAGCGATCCGGCCGTCGAGGCGGGAAAGGACGAACGCCATGTACGGCTTGAAGGCCGTGTACCAAGGGTTGGAAACGCGGAATGCATGGAACGTCGCGACGTTCACCGCCTGCGAGTTCAGGAGAACCATGTAGGGCAGGACCGGGATCAACGGCTCGTGCAGATGGACGACGTCGAAACGCTCGCGCCGCATCAACGACTTGACTTCCGCGTAGAGGGTGACGTCGAACGTCAACCGGATCATGCTCCCGTTGCCGGGCACGGTCACGGTCCGACCAATCCCGTAGAAGCCTTCCCGGACCTCGAGCCCGCCCCTGCGGGCGCGGGGGGCGATGACGACGACCGCATGGCCGAGACGCCGGAATTCATCCCGAAGGCGGGCAACATGCTCGGGAACCCCGCCCGGATGGGCAAAATCGTACGGGGTCACGAGCGCGATTTTCACGCCAAACCCCGCCCCGTCGACCGCGTCTCCGGCAGCGTCGGACGCCGGCGCGCGAGAAGCATATCGCCCGCCGCGCGCTCGATCACCGCACCACCGATCCCGCTCGCTCCCCACGCTACCCGGGACGGATGATAGCAGACGGGTTCGGGCGGAGACGGCTACGGGGGCGGCATCCGCGTCCCGGCGCTCGCGACCGTCAGTCCGTCGAAGGCCACCTCGATCCCGGCGGGCAGGAGAGCGGTCGCCGCCGCGTGGCCCAGTTCGTGGGAGAGGTGGGTCAGGTAGGCGGCGCGCGGCCGCAGTTTCCGCACAATAGCCACCGCCTCCGGCAGGCTGAGATGGGTCGGATGGGGCCGCTCCCGCAAGGCGTTGAGGACGAGCACGTCGAGGCCTTCGAGCAACGCCAGGGACGAGTCGAGGATCGTCTTCGCGTCCGTCACGTAGGCGAGATCCCCGAAGCGGTAGCCGAGGATGGGGAGGCGACCGTGGAAGACGGGGATCGGCACCACCTTGCACCCGTCGAGGTCGAACGGACCGTCGACGGGGTGCAGCGTCAGGTCCGGTTTGCCGCCGTAGAAGGCGTACTGGTCCGCGAAGGTGTAGGCAAACCGGTCCGCGAGCACGGCCGCTGTGCCGGGGTCGGCGAAGACCGGCAGGTGACGACCCTGCAGCTCGTTGAACCGCCTGAGGTCGTCGAACCCGCCGGTGTGGTCGGCATGGGGGTGCGTCATCAGGACCGCATCCACCCGGCGCAGCCCGACCGCGAGCGCCTGCAACCGGAGCTCCGTCGCGGTGTCGATGAGGAAGGCCCGCTCGCCGACGTGGACAACGGCCGAGGAGCGGGACCGGCGATCACGGGGGTCGGACGAGCGGCAGACGGCGCAGTCGCAGCCGATGACGGGGATGCCGTTCGACGTCCCCGTGCCGAGGAAGGTCAGTTGGGGCATGATGGGACCGACTCGAACCTTTCGGGGGAGAACCTGGGGGAGGGGCGGGTGTGCGCGAGCGACGCTCAACCGGCGTCCCTCCGGACGCGGCACGGCGGGGCAGTATAACGGGAAGCCAACCTCCCGAGACGGCGCCGCCCGCAGCCGCCTGCAGAACCGGGCGGGGCGCTAAGGAGGGACCCGGATGCCGACCGTTGCGCCGCCCGCGGCCGCGAACGTCCTCGAGCTCATCGGCGGCACGCCCGCCATCTTCCTCGACCGCTTGGGCTCGGGTGTGCCGGGACGCGTGCTGCTGAAGCTGGAGTCCGCCAACCCGGGGGGCAGCGTCAAGGATCGGGTGGCGGCGCGGTGCATCGCCGACGCCGAGGCGCGCGGCGAGCTGCGCCCCGGCCGGCCGGTGGTGGAGTTGACAAGCGGCAACATGGGGATCGGTCTGGCAATCGCCTGCGCTGTGAAGGGGTACCGACTGGTCGCCGTGATGAGCAGCGGCAACAGCTCGGAGCGTCGGCAGCAGTTGGCGGCGTACGGGGCGGAGGTGGTCCTCGTGCCGCAGGCGGCGGGAGGGGTTCCGGGGAAGGTCACCGGCGCGGACCTGGCGCTCGTCGAGGCGCGCACCCGGGAGCTGGTGCGGGAGTTGGACGGGTGGCGGCCCGACCAATTCGCCAACCCGTCGAACACCTCGGCGCACGAGGCGACGACCGGACCGGAGCTCTGGGCGCAGGCGAGAACGGAGGGGGGACCGCTTCGAGCGTTCGTCGCGATCGTCGGCACGGGGGGCACCTTCGTCGGTGTCGCCCGCGCTTTGAAGGTCCGCGAACCAACCATCCGCTGCCTTGCGGTGGAACCGGTCGGCGCCTCCGTCCTCGCCGGTCGGCCCATCACCAACCCGGGGCACAAGCTGCAGGGAGCCGGCTACGCCTTTGTTCCGCCCGCCTGGCAGCCGTCGCTCTGCGACGGAACGGTCGCGATCGGGGACGAGGAGGCCACCGCGACGGCCCGGGAGCTCGCCCGCCGGGAGGGGGTCCTCGGCGGCTTCTCGACCGGCGCCAACGTGGCCGCCGCCCTCCGCCTGGCTCGCGAGGTCGAGGCCGGGGCGGTGATTGCCACGATCGCCTGCGACACGGGGTTGCGCTACCTCAGCACCGACCTCTACGGGTGAGCAGGCGCCCAATCGTGGCTCGCGCCCCCACCATTGGGGCAACGGCGGAGTCGCCGGATTGGACGCCCGCACGACGCCACCACACCGTTCACGGGCCTTCTGCAAAAGGGGAGGAGCGGCAAGCGGCCGCTCCTCCCCCACGTCGGTCGTCGAACCCACCGGCCGTTTATGAGGTTCGCAACGCGTCCTTGCCAACGCTAAGGCGCACCCCGTCGCCGGAGACGGTTGCGATCTCGTCGGCGGCGGCATAGCGGTCCCGGCTGAACAGCCCCTTGCCGTCTATCTTGACGAAACCGACCCGGCGCAGATCCGCGGCGAAGGACTCCGGAAGGTCCAGACCGCCGCCGCCGTAGGCGGTGATGCCGCCCCCGGCCCCGCCCATGCCACCGCCGCTACCACCAGCCAGACCAGCCGGGGCGGCGGCGAGGCCGCCGCCGCCGCCATCGCCCGCATCCTGGCCCATGGTGGTCACGGCCGACGGATCGCCCATTTGGACCTGATCGACGGTGCCGATCTCCTCGCCCGCGGCATCGAAGACCGTCATCCCTTCCCGGACGAGCGTGATCGGTCCCGTCGCCGCCGTCTCCGCCATCGTCCCGGCGGAGGTGTTGTCCGTCGACATAGAGAGGGCATCGGCGGCGCCGGTGGCTCCGGCGTCCATCGTGCCGACCGGCACCGTCTCCGTCGTCACCACCTCCGTCGTCGTCACCTGCGTCGTGGCATCCGAGATCGTCTCTCCCACGGTGGCGCTCGTGCCCGCTGCAGCGCCGCCCGCTACGCTCCCTTCGTATTCCACGAGGCCGTCGCGCCGGTTGATCCGGTCCTCGATGATCAGGTTGCCGTCCCGGACCATCTCCTCGCCCGTGGCGGCCGCGTCGTCGCGATCGGTATCCCGTGCCATGGGGCTGCCTCCTCTGCCGTTGATAACGCCGCACGCTCCGCGCACCGCGGTCGCTCGCTCCGTCGCGGCGTTCCGGTGCTGGAGGGCTGCAAGCGTTGTGCCAAGCGCTCGCCGCTCAGCGTCGCCGTGCCTGCAGGGCGACCAGCCCGCCGATCACCGAGCCGGCGAGCGCGAGGCGCCGCGCTGGGGGATGGAGGCGGAGCCAGGTATCGAGGCTGAACCGGCGGCCGCCGTAGCCACCACCGGTGGTTGCCGGACCGGACGACGCCAGAACGAGATTGTCCGCCGCCGCCGCGTCCTTCGGCCGTTCCTCCTGCTGGAGGGGGTATGCGGCCAGCGCCAGCTGACGATCGAGCAGGCGGGGCGCCACCTTCTCCAAGACCGACAGAGCCGTGCTGGCCCCCCCCACCGGCAGATCGCGGACGGGGTGGGTGGCGGCGAAGAGGATCGCCTCGGCGACCAACTCCGGCGCGTAGACGGGCGGTACCGGACTCGGCGCCGCGCCCGTCTTCGAGCGGGCGTGCCGGAAGAACGGGGTGTCGATCGAGGCGGGCTTGACGGTCGTCACCCGGACCGGGACGTTGCCGTGCTCCAGCTCCATCCGCAGCGCCTCGCCGAACCCGTTGAGGCCACGCTTTGCCGCGCAGTACGCGCTCTGCAGCGGCACCGCCCGGTCGCCGAGTCCCGACGAGACGTTGACGATCGTCCCGCCCTCCGGTTGCGTCCTCATTTGTGCCAGGGCGACTTTGGCGCCGTGGACCGGCCCCAGAAGGTCGACCTCGATCACCCGCCGAAACTCCGCGGGGTCGACGTCGGCGAGCTCGCCGTAGACCGAGATTCCCGCGCAGTTCACCCAGGTGTTGATCCGGCCGAAGCGGGCCACCGCGGCCAGCCCGAGCGCCTCCACCTGGCCGAAGTCCGCGACGTCGGCCGGCACCGTCAGCGCCTCACCGCCGGCGGTCTCGATCGCCTCGCGGACCGCCGTCAACGCCGCTTTGCCGCGGGCGGCCAGCACCACCCGTGCGCCGGCGTCGGCCGCCGCCAGCGCAGTGGCCCGCCCGATCCCGCTCGAGGCGCCGGTGATGACGATGACTTGGTCGGCCAGGGATCGCATCGATGTCTCCTTTGTCCCGCCGGTTGGCCCCGGCTGCGCGACGATGCCGGGGCGACGAACGACGATCGGAGCTGCCGTTGCATCGCAAGATCCGGGCATTGCCCGATGGCGAGGCGAAGCAGTCCGCCGCCAACGCCTCGCCGCGCCGTTCCTTACCTCACGCGGGGTCCGCGTCGCGGAGGCGCGCCACCGCCCCCGGCGGGTACGTCCGCCCGTCCAGGAGGTTCCGCGTCGAGCGGTAGATCGGGTCGGGCAATCGGTCCCACCGGAACCACCCGACCGCGTCGAGCTCCCCCGGGGCCGCCACATGGGCTTCCCCCGACGCGACCCGGGCGATCAGCCAGATGGTGACATTGTGCTTGCCGTCGGCGTGAACGTCGTTGGCGACCGCCACGTACGAAACGTCCTTGATCCGGACGCCGGTTTCCTCCCACGTCTCCCGCGCGGCGCACGCCTCGAAGCTCTCGCCCGGGTCGAGGTAGCCGCCCGGGGTCGCCCAACTGCCGGCACCGTGGTGAAGGCGGCGGACGAGCAGCACCTCGTCCCCCCGTCGCACCACCACGCCGACCCCCACACCGACGCCGGGGTGTCGCGCCGGTTCCCCGTCCGTCGCTCGCTCAACTTCTCCCATCCGCTCCTCCAAGCCATCCATTCGCCCTCGATTGCCGCCGGGTTGTCGTCCCACTTCCAGGACCACCCGCGGACGCGGTGCCATCGCTGGCACCTTATCTGCATCGCACGTGAGCAATTGGAGCGATCCGGTGGACATTCGCGGCGGGGAGACGAGCAACGTGGCGCAGCAGAACCGTAGTGGAGCGAATGGGCGGGCGGCCATCGCTGCGCGGCCCGCACTCCCCCAGCAGGAATCGGAAGAGGGACAGCGGCAGAAGGACACGGACGAAGAGCCGCAGCCGCTCGGGCAGGAGGCGCCGGAGATCATCGACGACGCGGCAGCGATCGGGAACAAACGCCTCGACCGCTCCCTCGCCGGGGACGCCATGACCTCGCTGATCGGCGGCATGAGCATCTGCTTCGGCGTGGTCGCGATGGCGTGGGCTTCCGCCTCCTTCGGGGGCGCCGACGGTCCGTCCGTGGCGCACTTCGTCGGAGCTCTCGCCTATCCTGTCGGCTTCCTTATCCTCCTCCTCGGCAAGAGCGAGCTCTTTACCGAGAATTTCCTGCTGCCCGTGACGGCGGTCATCGAGCGCCGTGGTTCGATTCGTGGCCTCGGATCGCTCTGGGGGGTGACGCTGGTCTGCAACTTGATCGGCGCCCTCGTCTTCGCGTTTCTCGTCTCCCGTCCCGGTGTCCTGGACCGCGGCGCCGCCGACGATATCGTGGAGGCGGCCCACCACGTCGTCGATTACCCGTTCTGGACCGCGTTCGTGAAGGCACTCTTCGCCGGTTGGCTGATGACGATCTTGACGTGGTTGCTACTCGCCGCGGACGGGCTCGGCCCGAAGATGGTCCTGATCTGGCTGATCGGGACGTTGATCATCCTGAGCGAGTCGACGCACATCATTATCTCCGGCGCCGAGGTCTTCATGGCCGCCCTCCTTGGATCGGACGTGACGATCGGCGCCTGGTTCGGCGGCTCGTTCGCCCCCATCCTGCTCGGCAACCTCGTCGGCGGCGTCGTCTTCGTCACCGTCCTCCAGTACGTCGAGGCCCAGTACGCGACACGCTCGCGGTAGGCCAAGGCCGCGGACGACCTACGAGCCGGCCGTGACCCGGTAGAGCCCGCCGTTGAGGTCGGTCGCGTAAAGTTCACCCGCACCGTCCTCGCCGAACGAGCTGATGTTGAGGCCCGTCTCGACCGGCTCCGATGGCGTCCACTCGCCCGCGTCGTCCTGGCCGAGCCCCCAGAGTAGGCCGGTACCGAAGTCAGCGTAGAGATAGGTGCCGCGCAGGTCGGGCACCGCCTCGCCCCGATAGACGTAGCCGCCGGTTACGGAGTTGCCGAGGTCGTGGCCGTACTCCGCCACCGGGAGGACCAACTCCTGCTCCTCAACCGCGGTCTGACAGCCCTCGTCCTCGAAGCAGCGCGTCCCCTCCATCAGGTCCCAGCCGTAGTTCTCGCCGCCCCCGCTGGCGGCCGGCTGGCGGTTGACCTCCTCGACCGCGTTCTGGCCGACGTCGGCGATCCAGAGATCACCGCTCTCGCGATCGAACGAGAAGCGCCACGGGTTGCGCAGCCCATAAGCCCACACCTCCGGCGCGCCGCCGTCGCCGGAGGCGAATGGGTTGTCGACGGGGATCCCGTACGGCTTGTCCGCCGCCGGGCGGTCGACGTCGAGCCGGAGGAGCTTGCCGAGCAGCGCGTGGGGGTTCTCGGCGTTCTCTTCGGGGTCGCCGGCGAGGCCGCCGTCGCCGAAGCCGGCGTAGAGGCGGCCGTCCGGGCCGAACATGACCAGACCGCCGTTGTGGTTGCCGTACGGGTCGGGCACGGAGACGAGGATTGCGCCGCTCTCCGGGTCCGCCCGGTCCGGGTCGTCGGCTGAGACGCGGAAGCGGGCGATGGTGTTGTTGCCGGCGCCTTCTCCGCCGCGCGCCGTGTAGCCGACGAAGAACGAGCCATTCTCCTCGTAGTCGGGGTGGAAGGCGACGCTGAGCAGGCCCTGCTCGTTTCCGCTCGATTCGACCCGACCGGTGATGTCGAGGAACGGCTCGGATTCGATCCTGCCGTCACGCACGATCCGGATGCGGCCCGGTTGCTCGACGACGAAGAGCCGCCCGCTCGCGTCACCCGCATCGGCGACGTGGACGGGCAGCTCGAACCCGTCGACGACCGGCTCCAGAGCGACCGCAAACGCGGCCGGGTCGAACGCGGCGTCCTGGACGGTGGCCCCGGCGCCGCTCTCCGCGGAGCCGACCGCGACCGCGCCGGCGAGCGAGAGGACAACGGGCCAGGCGACGAGACGTCCCGCGCGCTGAGGCATCGACAACTCCTTCGAGAATCAGGAAGAGGGGTCGGCAGATCGGAGACGGCCCGCAGATGAAGTAAACCGAGAGCGCCGAAACGGGGCTTGTTGCCATTGTCGGGCCGCCGTCGACGCCGGTTCAACGGCGGGCGGCGGTGAAGGCGACGCCGGGCGACCTCGAGATCGGGGCAGACCGTAGCGGGGGGCACCGCCATCGGTCGTTCGGGGCCCGCCGGTGGAGCGACGTCCGGACCTTCCCACCACGTCGTCGTACAATCCGCGCCTCGGTCCGGCGAGCGGCCGCCCGAAGTCATCGTCGACGGGGAGGCCGGGATGGACCAGCCGCGACCGCGCCGACCGCTGCGCCACACCCTCCGCCAAGCGGCCGAGACGCTGATGCTGGCGACCGCCATCTACCTGGGCGTCCAGGTCGTCGTCCCCCCGTACGCCGTCGACGGGGCAAGCATGAACCCGAGTCTGCGGGACGGCGAGCGGCTGCTTGTCAACCGCTCGGTCTACGCCCACTTCGACGCCAACCGGCTCTGGAACCTCCTACCCGGGATCGAACGGAGCGGGGAAGCGATTGTTTACCCATTCCATGCCCCGGAGCGTGGAGAGATCGTCGTTTTCGACCCACCCCAGCGCCGCGGCGGGCCGTACATCAAGCGGGTGATCGGTTTGCCCGGCGACCAAATCGCCTTCGCCGAGGGCGGGGTTTGGGTCAACGGCCGCCCGCTGGACGAGAGCTACATCGAGGCTGCGATCACCGAGTGCGGGAACGGCCCCTTTTGCGCCGTCACCGTCCCAACGGGCGAGGTCTACGTCCTCGGCGACAATCGCGGCAATAGCTCAGACTCCCGCGTCTTCGGCCCCGTCCCGATGGACGCCATCATCGGGAAAGCCTGGATCGCGAACTGGCCGCTCGAGAAAGTCGGCTTCATTACCGAACCGGAGTACGGCGAGTAGCCGGGCTTCCGCCGAGGCCGGTAACGACCGCACCCAGCGCTAGGAGAGCAAGCCCGCGGGGGCGGTGACGACGGGCTCCTCCGACCGTCGTGCGGCCGCGTGGGCCACCTCCGCGGCGGCTTCGCCGGAGGCGATGCAGTCGGGGATGCCGACGCCGCGGTAGGCGTTCCCGGCCAGGGCGAGACCCGGCAGAGCCTTCAGGCGGCGCTCGATCGCTGCCAGACGGGCCGGGTGTCCGAGGACATACTGCGGCATCCCGTAGCGCCAGCGGTGGACGCGGCAAAGCAGCGGCGCCGCTTCGATCCCGAGCACGTTCCGCAGCTCGTCCCGGGCAAGGGTGACGAGATCGTCGTCGGTCCCGCCCAGCGCCTCCTCCCGCCCAAAGCGACCAAGGAAGACCCGCATCAGGACCTGGCCTTCCGGCGCACGATGCCCCCATTTGGACGACGTCCAGGTGCAGGCCAGCGCGGGGCGCCCTTCCACGCGGGGGATCACGTACCCATAGCCGTCGAGCGGGTGGGGGATGTCCTCCCGCGGAAAGGCGAGGCTGACGATCGCGCTCGAGGCGTGCGGGATCGCGGCCAACTCCGCGGCGAGCGGCGCGTCGAGCGCCGCCAGCATCCCTGCGGCGGCGAAGGCGGGCGCCGCCACGACCACCGCATCCGCCGCGAGGGCCCGTCCGTCCGCCAGCTCCACCGTGAAGCGGTCGTTCCCCCCGGGCCGGGTGAGGCCGACGCTGGCGACGGGCGCCCCGAGCAGAATACGGACCCCACCGGTCCTCAGGCGCGCGACCAACCCGTCGACCAGTTCGCCGAGACCGCCCCGCGGGGTGAGGAAACCGGGACGGCCCGGCGGCGCACTCCCCGCGGTCGTGGCCGCGCGTTTCGCGGCCAGGACGCCCCGGATCAGTCCGCCGTGCTCCCGCTCGCCGCGGCGAAGCTGCGGGAAGGTGGCGGCCAGGCTGAGCCGTTCGCCATCCCCGGCATAGATGCCCGCCATCAGCGGCTCGACGAGACGGTCGTAGACCTCCCGCCCGAGCCGCCGACGGACGAAGGCACCGAGCGCCTCGTCGTCGTCGCCGCGGCGCGGCGGCAGCGCGTAGTCGAGGGCCATCCGGGCCTTGCCGAGGGGAGAGACGAGAGGCGACCGCAGCATCGGACCGAGCCGGGTCGGGACCAGGCCGGTCAGACCCTCGGGCAGGTCATGGAGCCGGGAGCCGCGGAGCACGAAGGCGCGACGGCGGCGCGGCGTGGTTCCTTGCAAGGTCTCTTCCAGACCCAGTTCCCGGCAGAGGCCGACGCCGCGGGGTTTGGCCGAGAGGAACGAGTCGGGGCCGCCCTCGATCACGAAGCCGTCGACCCGCTCGGTGACGATCTTGCCACCGAGCCGCTCGCTTCCCTCGACAAGGGTGACCGACACGCGAGGGGAGAGCCGCGTCAGTCGATGGGCGGCCGCGAGGCCAGCGATGCCGCCGCCGACCACCACGACCTGGGAGCGAGCGTCCACGTTCCGGCAAGGATTAAGCGGAGCCATCGTTTTTTACCATCTGCAATCTCGCGACCGACGCCGTCCGGTACGATCTTCATCCATCAGTCTTGATCCATCACTGGAAGGAAGATTAACGAACCAAACCGCCTTCGGCGCACGGGGGCGACCCTTTGCGCCCCTGGAAGACGGACGGAACGGGACGGGCGGTGCGACGAGCTACAACCAGCCCGCTCGGCCGGCGCGGTCCCTGACCAGGCCCGCCAGGCCCTCGATCATCGCCGGGTGGTCGTTGACCATCTCGATCCGTTCGAGATGAACGCCAAGCGCCGCAGCCTGGTGCTTGAACTCGACGTCGATGTCGAACAGGATCTCGACGTGCTCGCAGACGAAACCGATCGGGGCGAGGAGGACGTGCCGGTGCCCCTCCGCCGCCAGCCGCGCGATCACGGCACCGGCGTCCGGGCCGAGCCACGGCTCCGGGGTCATCGCCGCGCTTTGGTAGGCGAAATCGAACGGCTGGGGGGCGATCCGCGCGCCGAGCGCCGCGGTCGTCTCCCTCAGCTCCCGGGGGTACGGGTCGTCCCAGGTCAGGATCTTCTCGGGCAGGCTATGGGCAGTGAAGAGGACCGGCACCCGGTCACGGACCGCGGTCGGGAAGCGCTCCAGCGCCGCCCGCACGCGATCCTCCATCGCGTCGAGAAAGCCAGGCAGGAGATGCCATCGCTCGATCGGCGCCACGTCTATCGGGGCGTCGGCTTCGGCCAGTCGCGCGTAGTAGGCGCCGATGCTCATCCGGGAATAGTGGGGCGCCATCACGAGACCCACGGCCCGTTCGTGGCCGGCCGCGCTCATCTCTGCCAGGACGTCTTTGATGAACGGGTGCCAGTGGCGCATCCCGACGAAAACCTGCCAGCTTTGCTCGTCGCCGTCCTGGTCCTTGTTGAGTGCCGCCTGCAGCGCCGTCGCCTGGGCGTTCGTCAGCTCCAGGATGGGGGACCGGCCACCGATCTGCGCGTAGCGCTCCGTGATCTCGTTGACCAGCTTCTCGGAGGTGGGCCGGTGGTGCCGGACGTCCTGCAGGTAAGGCGCGACGTCCTCCAGCTTGTCGGGGCCGCCGTAGGCCATCACGAAGACGGCCGGCGGGGGGCCGCCGGCCCGGTCTGCGTCGGTCATGGTCGAATCGCCTCGCCTTTCGTGCCGTGCACGTCTGTCTCGTCAGTGGGCGCGTTCGCTCTGCGGTAACGAGTACCACAGCCTGGCGGTTCATCGAACGCGGAAGACTACGCCACGACCCTTGGGCGGGCGACGCTCGCGCATCGCTGCCGCGATCCGGCGGTCCCAACGGGACACACGTTCCACCCCAGGTGTCCACCGGACGGCGAGCAAGACGGACAAGCCGCCTCGGAGTCGTCCGGCTACACTCTCGCGCACGGCTTGGATCGGCCCGTCTCAAGGAGGTTTCCATGGGGTTCTATCGTGCCGCCCGACGCCGACCGGCGGCCCGTTCCCTCCCGCTGCTGCTCCTGGTCGTCCTGGGCCTGACCGTCGGCGGCCCCGCCGCGGCGCAGGAGCCGGACGAGGCCGCCGCCTTGCTCGAGCGAGCCGCGACGACGATGGCCGCGCTCGACTCGTTCCACTTCGAGCTCTCTACCCCCCGTGGACAGACCCTATTTCTCGAGAACCTCGAACTGGCCGCGCTGGAAGGGGACGTCCTCCGCCCCGACAGCTTTCGCGCCAGCGCGACGGCGAAGGCGGCCATCGTCGAGCTGAGCGTCGACGTCGTCGGCATCGGCACGCGCCTCTGGGTCACGGACCCGCTCCAGGAAGGCGATCAGTACCAGGAGTTGGACATCGCGGCGGAGACCGGCGGGGGAGGCGCTTCGCTCGTCGACCTGCTCAACCCGGATCGCGTCCTGCTCGAGGCGGTCACGCTGATCGAGGAGCCGTCCGTCGCCGGCGACGACGAGATCGACGACGCCGAGACGACCCGGATCGATGGCACGTTCGACCTCTCCCGCCTTCAGGCGGCGGGCACCCCGGTGCCGGGCCTCCGCACCGACCAGCCCCTCCCGGTCTCGATTTGGATCGATGACGAGGGGCGCGTCCGCCGGATGGAGATCGAAGGCCCGCTGACCACGGCCGAAGCCTCGGACGTCGTCCGCCGCCTCGATCTGACCGCGTTCGATGAGCCGGTGACGATCGAGCCGCCGGGCTGAAAGAGGGGAATACGGCGAAGGGCGGCGGGATTGTGCTTCGCGTCTCCGCGACGGCACTTTGTGCCGATCCCTCGCCGGTTGTCGTCCCGAAGTACTGCGGATCTCATCCACGGCCAATATCGGCTGGGAGATCCTTCGTTCCTCGCGATGACCGGGGCATGGGTATCGGCCTTCAGGGAAGGGAATCCCGAGGATCGACGCCCGACGCCCTCTCATTACTTACGGCAGTCCGCTGATCGCCGGCTTGGGGGCTCCCCCCGTCACACCGCCGTCCAGCCGCCGTCGACCAACAGGGCGTGGCCGGTGACCATCGCCGCGCCGGGTCCGGCGAGGTAGACGACGGCGTCGGCGACGTCGGCGGGAGTGGCAAGGCGGCCGAGGGGGATGCGGCGGAGGACGTCCGCTTTGAACTCGGGATCCTCGAACATGGGGCGGGTGAGCGGGGTCTCGACGAAGGTGGGGCAGACCGCGTTGACGCGGATGTTGTGCTCGGCCCACTCGAAGGCGAGGACCCGGGAGAGGTTGACCGCGCCCGCCTTGCTGGAGCAGTAAGCCGCCCGCTTCGTGTAGCCGACGATCCCCATCTGGCTGGCGATGTTGACGATGCTGCCCCCGGCGGGGCGCTGGTCGCGCATCCGGCGGCCAATCGCCTGCGCCATGAAGAAAAGCCCCTTGAGGTTGACGTCGAGGACGCGATCCCACGCCTCCTCCGTCACGTCGAAGGCCATCTGGGGGACGTTCAATCCGGCATTGTTGACCAGGACATCGATCCGGCCGCCGAAAGCGGCGGATGCCGCCTCCACGCAGGCGGCGACGCTGTCGAGATCGGTCACGTCGAGGGGGATGGCAACGGCCTCGCCGGCGTGCCGTTCCCGGATCGCGGCCGCCGTCGCCTCGGCGCGATCGAGGCGGTCCGGGAGCTCCGTGACGACCAGCCGGGCACCGGCCGCGGCAAGCGCGTAGGACGTCTCCTCGCCGATGCCGCTGCCGGTACCGGTCACCATGGCGACCGCGCCGCGCAAACCGTTCACCCGTCCGTCCGTCATCTTCGCCCCCTCTCGGTCCACGTCGCCAGACGGGCGCGGTTCCGCCGCCATTGACACGACCCGCGCCGGCCGTAGGATACGGGCCGCTCGCCGGTCGTGCGGGGCGCACTTCCCTCGGCGTTGGGAGCGCACCCGTCGCACGAGTCCGACGCCGCGGGGAGGGAACCGCCCATGCCGCAACCGCTCCGCTTCGGCATCGTCCGCAACCAGAACCTGCCCTGGGAGACGCTGGTTCGGCACTGGCTGACCTTCGAGGCACTCGGCTTCGACAGCGTCTGGAACTGCGACCACTTCCAGCGCCCGAGCCGCCCCGACGACCCGTACCTGGAGGGTTGGACGAGCCTGGCCGCCCTGGCCGCCCTCACGCACCGGGTTCGGATCGGCACCCTGGTGACGAGCAACACGTTCCGCCACCCGGCGCTGCTCGCCAAGCAGGCGGTGACGGTCGACCACGTCTCGAACGGTCGCCTGGAGATCGGCCTCGGGACCGGCTGGTACGCGCCGGAGCACGATCGCTTCGGCCTCCCCTTCCCGCCGCCCGCCGAGTTGGTCGGCCGTTTCCGGGAGGCGGTCGAACTCATCGACCGGCTCTTCCGGCAGGACGTGACGTCCTTCGAGGGACGGTACTACCGGGTCACCGACGCCCCCTTCCGCCCTGCCTCGCTGCAGCGACCGCGCCCACCGTTGACCCTTGGCGCCCACGGACCGCAGATGCTCAAGATCGTCGCCCGGTACGCCGACCGGTGGAACTCCTACGGTACCGAGGACGAGATCCGGGACCGGGTCAGGCTCCTCGACGAGCAGTGCGCCGTGGTCGGCCGCGATCCCGGCGTCATCATCCGCTCCCTCTACGGATGGACGCTGAAGCTCGGGGTCGACCCGTGGGATTCGGCGGACGCGTTCCAGGACATCGTCGGCCGCTACCGAGAGGTCGGGATCGACGAATTTCTGATGGAGGCCCCGCACGAAGAGCAGTTCGGCGTTATGGAGCGGATAGCGGCGGACGTGCTGCCCAAGCTCCGCGCCGCGGCTTGAGCAACCGGGTTGACCCGGGAGGAATGAACCCCAGCGATCGCGGCCTCCCCATCCGATTGTCGCCCTCATTCGGCGCCAGCGGATCGCGCGCCGCCCGGTGAACGACGACCGGTCGGCTCCGGGCGTGGATGGCTCAGACGGGTGAGAGGCCTTGGCCCCCGAATGCAGGCTATCCATGCCACGACGTCGACCGCGGTGTCGGCGCCCGGTCCGATCTCGACCGACCCACCGGGAACGATCGGCGAAGAGCCCCGTGGGCGGATGGCATCGGGCATCCGGGCGGCACGAACGAACGTGCCGTTCCGCGCCCGCACCGTCTCCAGGTTGTGCCCGCAGTAGGACCTGGCATCGAGACCGAAGACGCGTCCACGCCCCTGCGCCCGCATGAACGGTGACGCCTCCGCACCAAGCTTCACGCCCACCCCGTCTCGATGTGTCCCACCGGGAGACATGCGGACCACCACCCCCTCGACCAATCAGTATCGCCACCCGTCGTTGCGTACCCGCATCAGATCGTCGGCGGTCAGCCGCTCCGTGTCCCCGCGGACCAAGTCTCCTCAGATCCCGGGGGAAGGGCGCCTCGAACGGCCCCAGCGCCCCAAGCCGTGACGTCATAGCGACGGCCGGCCGCCGCCCGGGGGCACCGCGCCGGAGGTTTGTTGACCCTCCAATGGCCCTGTGCTACCGTCCGCGCCACGCGAACGATGGTCATCCGATCGAGCACCGCCGGAGGGCGGTCGGTTCTTCACCCGTTTCGCGGGGTTCGTCCGTGGCGCCCATTTCTTGCACGCTTGCCGCGTCCGGCCGCCCCCGTGCCCTTACCGCCTCGATCAACCCCGGCCCCGCTCCGGCGATGGAGGGGGTTGCGGTTCCCGACACGGGCGCCGCGGCCGGGGCAGCACAACGCGAGGCGCCGGCGGCGGTCGCCGGCGAGGACGACGACGGTCCAAACAGGGAGGCACCGATGGCCGAGCGGACGAACGAAGCCGAGGTTCTGAGCGAGTTGCAGCGGGAGGAGATTGGCGACAAGATCAAAAAGATGACCCGGCGCGGCGTCGTCGGCGGCTTTGCCGGCATCTCGGCGCTGGCGGTAAGTCTTGGTGTCGGGACGCGGGTCACCGCGGCAGAGGCGATCCGCTCCGTGGGGCTGATCCCGGAGGACCTACCGGAGAAGCGATTCCGGGCCGCGTTCTCCGAGGTCGGGAACCAGTCGACGTGGGTGGCGCGGGGGCGGGACACCTCGATCTTCTTCGGCAACCTGCTCGGCGTCGAGGTGACCTCCTACGACGGGCAACTCCTGGTCGAGAAGCAACTCCAGGACATGCAGGACATCGCCAACCAGGACTGGGACTTCGTCGCCGTTCACCCGTCGTCGTCGAACGCGTTGATCGACCCGGCGAACGCGATCATCGCCAAGGGGATCCCGCTGATCGACATGGACACCCGCCTCGTCCAGGACCCGGCGGAGTTCGCCCAGTTCGGGCATCTGACCTACTTCGAGCCGGACAATATCTACATGGGCGAGACGGTCGCCAAGCAGCTCTTCGACGCGATCGGCGGCGAGGGCCAGGTGATCCACACCCAGGGCCAGCTCGGCCACACCGGCGCCCAGGGCCGGGCCCAGGGCTTCACGAACATGCTCCAGCAGTACCCGAACATCGAGGTTGTCGACGAGACGCCGGGCGACTGGGACATCAACAAGGTCTCGCCCCTCTGGCAGGATCTCCTTCAGCGCTACCCGGACGTCAAGGGCGGCTTCTTCCACAGCGACGACATGGCGCTGGCCGCCTCCGAAGTGGTCCAGCAGGCGGGCGCCGCGGACCGCGTCAAGCTCGTCGGCGTCGATGGACTCCAGAACGCCTGCGAGGCGATCCTGGCCGATCGCCTCTTCGCCTCGGTGATCAACCCGACCGGTCGCATCCACGGCGGCGCCGTCTGGGCCGGCTACCTGGTCGCCTCCGGCACCGACCGCCACGAAGGCGAGATCCCGAAGTTCATCCGCACCGACGGCGGCCCGATCACCAAGGACAACGCCGCCGGCTTCATCTGGCTCGGCAACAACCTGCAGTATTAGAGGGAACTGGGGACTGGGGGCGAGCTCGATGGCTTCGACGCAGCACGGCCTGAGTGGGACGTCCGCGTCGGCCGGACCAGCCGTCCCCCGTGCCCCATCCCTTCTTGCTACCGACCCCCGGCCCCTACTCCTTGAGCTGCGCGGTGTCACGAAGCGATTCGGCGGGGCGACCGCGCTCAACGCGGTCGACTTCGACCTCGCTTCGGGCGAGATCCACGGGCTGCTCGGGGAGAACGGGGCCGGCAAGAGCACGCTGATGAAGATCCTCTCCGGCGTCCACCAGCCGGACGAGGGGGAGCTGACGTTCCGCGGGGAGGCGGTGAGGTTCGGGTCGCCCGCCGAGGCCAAGGCGCACGGGATCGGGATGATCTTCCAGGAGCTGAGCGCGATCGGCTCGCTCTCCGTCGCCGAGAACGTCTTCCGCGGGCGGCAGCCGGTCAACCGGCTCGGCCTGGTCGACTGGAAGCGGATGAACGCGGAGGCGACAGCGACCCTGCGGGAGGTGGGGGTCGACCTCGACGCGACGGCGCGGGTCGGCGACCTGCCGCTCGGTGCGCAGCAGTTGGTCGAGATCGCCTGGGTCATCTCCTCGGGAGCGGAGGTGATCATCCTCGACGAGCCGACCTCGGCCCTCTCGCCGCCGGAGGCGGAGCGGCTCTTCACGTTGATGCGTCAGCTCCGGTTGCGCGGCAAGAGCCTCATCTTCATCTCGCACTTCCTCGAGGACGTCCTGGCGGTGAGCGACCGGGTAACCATCCTCAAGAACTCGCGCAAAGTGGCGACGCTGCCGAACGAGGGACTGACCAAGGGCCGACTGATCGAGCTGATGATCGGCAAGGACGCCACGGATCTGGCGGCGGGCTACGAGCAAGCGACGGCACTGCCGCCGCCGGTCGCGGGCTCGGCGGTCTTGGAGATCGCCGGCCTCACCGCCCCGGGTGCCTTTGCGGACGTCGATCTCACGGTTCGTGCCGGCGAGATTGTCGGCATTTTCGGTTTCCTCGGCGCGGGGATGACCGAGGTGGCGCGGGCGCTCTTCGGCCAGCTGCGACCGACCGCGGGGACGACGCGCCTCGGCGGGATGGGGATCGCGCCCCGCTCGCCCAGGGAGGCAAAGCGACTCGGGATCGCCTACCTGACCGAGAACCGGCGGGCGACCCTCTTTCCCCGGCACGAGATTTACAAGAACGTGACGCTCGCCCACCTCGACCGACTGGTACCGCCGGTCTTTCGGAGCGGCGCGGAGGTGGCGGTTGCCGAGCGGCAGGTGCGGCGGACGGGGGTGCGACCGGCCAACCCCCAGCTCCTCGCCGGCCACCTCAGCGGCGGCAACCAGCAGAAAGTGGTCCTCGCCAAGTGGCTGACGCGCCAGCCGCGTCTCCTGATCCTGAACGAGCCGACGCGTGGCATGGACGTCGGCGCCAAGCGCGAAGTCCTCGATCTGGTCAAGGAGCTGAAAGCGGAAGGGGTCGCCATCCTGCTCCTCTCGACGGAGCCGGAGACGGTGATCGCGGAGTGCGACCGGGTTCTCGTTATGTCAAAGGGACGGGTGACGAGGGAGTTCGGCGGCGGGGAGCGCGTCAGCAAGGACCTGCTGATGGGCCATGCCTAGCGGATCGGTAACCGGGCCGCGGATCGGTAGGGAGAGAGACGGGCGGCCGGAACCGCCACCGCAAGGGGGGCCTTATCGATGGCGAAAGAGCTACCGCAGGGGGCAGGGTCGGGCGTCGGCGCGCTCGGTGTTGATCGACGCTCGGGAAGTGCCTGGGAGCGGGGTCTTCGCTGGGCCAGCCGCCACGCCCGGATCTTGGCGCCGCTGTTGACGCTCGGCGTGCTCGTCGCCTTCTTCGGCGTTGCCAGCGACCGCTTCCTCGATGTTGCCAACTTCCAGAACATCTTCAGCCAGGTCGGGCGCGTCGCCATCGCCGCGACCGGGATCACCTTCGTCCTCCTCTGCGCCGAGATCGACCTCAGCATCGCCTCGGTCGCCTCTTTGGCCGGGGTCATCTCGGCGTTCTTCTATGTCGGCACCTGGCTCGATCTGGGAAGCTGGGGGATCTTGGTCGGTCTCGTCGCCGGCGCCCTCATCGGCCTGATCAATGGGTTCTTCGTCTCCCGGCTCGGCATCCCCTCGTTCATGATGACCCTTGCGATGCTGACCATCTCCGTCGGCCTCGCCACCTGGGTGACACAGGGGCGGGCGATCTATGAGGCGCCGCCCCTGCTCCGCACCCTCGGCGGGTCAGGAAGCCGCCTCTTCGGCGTGCCGGTCGTCGCGATCGTGGCCGGCGTGGTGCTCCTCCTCGGCGGCTTCGTCCTCGGCTACACCAAGTTCGGTCGCTACGTCTACATGACGGGGGGGAACCGGGAGGCGGCGGAGATGTCCGGCGTCAACACCGGGCAGGTGGTGATGGTCTGCCTCATGATCTCCGGCCTGACCGCGGGCATCGCCGGCATGCTCGATGTCGGCCGCAACTCGAACGCCAGCGCCACGGCCGGCACCGATCTCCTCCTCGCCGCGATCGCCGCCGTCGTCCTCGGCGGCACCTCCCTCTTCGGCGGTGAGGGGGGCATCCGCAACACCGTCCTCGGCGTCCTCATCTTTGGCGTCCTCTCGAACGGACTCAACCTGCTGCCGAACGTCAGCGTCTACGTCAAGGACGCGCTGGAAGGGATCATCCTGGTTGGCGCGCTGCTGCTGAACGTGGTCGCCCTTCGCGTGGAGCGGGTGCGGACGCGGGCCGAGTAGCCGGCGATGCACGGAGCGGCGACCGCGCCGGCGGGTCAATACGGAGGATGCGAGGGATGACCGTGACCGATCCGGGGACCGATGCCCTGGCCCCGCTGCTGGCCGCGGTCCGCGGCAGCGAGTTGGTCGACCTGACGGTGACGCTCGCGGAACATCTGCCCGCGGCCTGGCCAACGCACGTCCCATTTCAGCGCAAGATCTACAACTGGTATGCACCGCGGCCCGATCAGATCCAGCCGATCCACGCCTTCCGCGGTCCGTACCAGACGGCCTGGCTGGCCCTCGACGAGCACTGCGGCACCCACTTCGACGCCCCGACCCACTTCATCCCGCCGCCCGACTCCGGCCTCCCCCACGCGAGCGAACTGGGGCTGCAGACCGGGGACACCGTCGACCTCGGCCGGCTGATGGGGCCGGCGGCCGTGATCGACGCCACGGAGCTGACCGGGCAGGGGGAGGGGGGCGTCAGCCCGGAGATCACGCCGGAGTTGATCGGGCGGTGGGAGGAGCGCCACGGCCCGCTCCGACCGGGCGAGATCGCCCTCTTCCGGACCGACTGGGACGACCGCTACCGGCCGATGCCGGAGGGGAGCGGGTTCGTCCTCGACCCTTTCCTGCTCCAGAAGGGACCCGGCTGGCCGACGCCCGGCGTGCCGGCGCTCCAGTTGCTGCTCGACCGCGGGGTGCGGACTGTCGGCCTCGACGGGACCAGCGTCGGCTCGTCGCACGATGGGGCGCCGCCGCACCAGTTCGGCCTCGGCCGGGGGATGCTCTACATCGAGCTGCTCGCGAATCTGCAACGCCTGCCCCCACGCGGCGCCTTCTTCGTCTTCCTGCCGATCAAGGTTGCCGGCTCCACGGGTGGACCGGGGAGGGCGATCGCGTTGGTGCCGGGGAGTCTTGGCTGATCGAGGGGGCCGCGTGGTGGCAGGGGAGAGGCCATCCCGTCCTCCCTTGTCCCGCCGCGCAAACGGTTTGGTGAGGGCGCGACGGGCTGCGCCCCTTCGGAAGGCGGAGGTCTCGTATGGCGGAGAACGGAACCGATTTGGGCCGCCTGGCCGGTAAGGTAGCCGTCGTCACCGGCGCCGCGGCGGGCATCGGCCGCGCGACCGCGGAGCTGTTTCTGCGTGAGGGCGCTCAGGTCGTCGCCGCGGACGTCAACGAGCCGGGTCTCCTCCGTCTCCGCGAGGAGCTGTTCGCCGTCGGCGGGGAGCTGGAGACGGTAGCCGGGGACGTCTCGCTCGACGCGGACGCGCAGCGGATGATCCAGACCGCCGGCGAGCGGTTCGGCCGGCTCGACGTGCTGGTCGCCAACGCTGGGATCATCCCCCTCCTGCGGGTGACCGACGCGACCGCCACCGACTGGGACCACGTGATGGCGATCGACGGCCGCGGCATGTTCCTCACCTGCAAGTACGCGATCGAGGCGATGCTGGCGACCGGCGGCGGCAGCATCGTCTGCCTCTCCTCGATCTCGGGGGTGGCCGGCCAGAAGAGCCAGGCGACCTACGGCCCCGCGAAGTTTGTCGCCACCGGCCTCACCAAGCATCTCGCCGTTGAGTGGGCCGACCGTGGCATCCGCGTCAACGCGGTCGCTCCCGGTACGATCCGGACCGAGCGGGTCAAGGCGCTGCCGGACGAGCCGGGCGGTCCCGAGTACCTGGCCGCGATCGAGCAGATGCACCCGATGGGCCGGATCGGTGAACCGGCGGAGGTGGCGGCGGCAATCCTCTTTCTCGCCTCGGACGAGGCATCGTTCGTGACCGGCGCGGTCTTGCCGGTGGACGGGGGATACCTGGCGCAGTAGCGGCGCCCGGTTCGTGCTCCATCCTCTTGTCCGGGAGGGCCCGTCTCCCTCCCGTGCCGCCACGCTTGACAGGCAGCGACGCCGCGGCCTGCGACCGTGGTTCGCTACGCTCGCCGCTGGAGGGCACTTAACCCTCCGCCCCGGCGGTGCGACGCGTCGCATTCGGGGGTGTACCCGTCCATGTCCGTCCTCGACCAACTGCCACCCGAATACGCGCGAGACCTGTCGGAACCGATCCGTGCCGCCATCGCAGCCTCTGGCCGCAAGCTCGTCGCTCTCGACGACGACCCAACGGGGGTGCAGACGGTCCACGACACGGCGGTGCTGGCGCGATGGGAGGTGGCCGACCTGGCGGCGGAGCTGCGCGATCCGCGCCCGGTCTGCTTCGTCCTCACGAACTCGCGTAGCCTGCCGGAGCCCGAAGCGGTCGTGATCAACCAAGAGGTGGCCGCGAATCTCCTCGCGGCCTCGGGCCGAACCGGGGTGGAATTCGCGATCGCGAGCCGAAGCGACTCGACCCTTCGCGGGCACTACCCGGCCGAGACCGATGCGCTGGCCGTGGCGATCGGCGGCGTGGACGGCGTGCTTATCGTCCCCGCCTTCTTCGAGGGGGGTCGGTACACCGTCGGCGACGTCCACTGGGTCCGCGACGGCGACCGCTTCGTCCCCGCCGGCGACACCGAGTTCGCACGGGACGCAACGTTCGGTTATGTCCGGTCCAATCTGCGGGAATGGGTAGCTGAGAAGACCCGCGGCCGCGTTCCGGCAAGCGAGGTCGGCTCGATCTCCATCGAGGACGTTCGCCACGGCGGCCCCGATCGGGTCGCTTCGATTCTCCAAGGTATCGGCGGTGGGCGACCGGTGGTCGTCAACGCGGCCACCTACCGCGACCTGGACGTCGTCGTGCTCGGGCTGCTCAGGGCGGAGGCGAGCGGCAAGCGGTTCCTCTATCGGACCGGCGCCGGCTTCGTCCGTACCAGGGCCGGCCTCTCCGAGCGCCCCCTGCTCTCCCGCGTCGATCTCCTCGGTCCCGGCGCGGCGACGTCACTCCCCGGATTGGTGGCCGTCGGTTCCCACGTCCGGCGTACGAGCGAGCAGTTGGCGGAGCTCCTCCGCCTGCCGACGGTCGCCCCGATCGAGTTAGACGTCCGCGTCGTTCTTGACCCGTCGTCCCGGGACGGCGAGGTCCATCGCGCCCAGGAGGCGGCGGACGCAGCCCTCGACCACGGCCTGACGCCGGTCGTCGCCACCTCCCGCGCCGTAGCCGCCCCGGCCGACCGCACGGCCCAGCTCAACGTGGGACGCGCGGTCTCGGCGGCCCTCGTTCAGGTGGTGGCAGGCGTCCGGCACCGACCCGGCTGGATCGTCGGCAAAGGCGGCATCACGTCGAGCGACGTCGGGACCGAGGCGCTCGGCGCCCGCCGCGCGATCGTCCTCGGTCAGGTTCGACCGGGCATCCCGGTCTGGCGATTGGGACCGGAGACACGCTACCCCGGTCTCCCATACGTCGTCTTTCCCGGCAACGTCGGGGGGACGCAGACGTTGGCGGAGGTGGTGTCGCTGGGCGGTATAATTGGCTTGCGCGGCGCGAGAGAACCAGGGGCCGTGCCTGAAAGGATGGCTCCTTGATACGACGAACTCGCACCCTCTTCGAGCTTGTGCGCGAGATCAGCCTCGATG
>CADCWL010000002.1 GCA_902806405.1 uncultured Thermomicrobiales bacterium
CCTCCGCCTCGTTGCGGACCATGTCGAGGCGACCCTGGCCGGAGGGCTCTCGCTTGCCGCGTTGGCGGACCTGGCGCAGGTTTCGTCCCGGCACGTCCTCCGCCTCTTCAAGACCTCGCCCGACCTCTCTCCCCACCAGGACGTCATCCGGGCGCGGGTCGAACGCGCGAAAGAGTTCCTGACCAACGGGGACCTCTCCTTGGTGGCGGTGGCGGTGACGTGCGGCTTCGCCCGCCAGCAGCACGTGACCCGGCACTTCACGCGGCTCGTCGGCATCGGTCCCGGACGCTACCGCAAGCGCTTGTCCCGGTCGGGGGAAACCTCCCCACCCTGGCGGACAGCCCGGATCTCGGCGAGAAGGCGCGCACGTGCCCGCCGACGGCGAGAACGGGGCAGAACGATCGCCGCCCGCGTCCGATACGTTCACCGCGGCCCCGAGGCACCGCGGGGCCGCGGTCGGGCCGTGTGCGGCCCGACCGGAGCGGCGGGCGACGACGAGAGGAGCTCCCGTTGGCGGGTCCTGTCCCGTTCACGATCGATCTCCCCGGGCCAAGCTGGACGACATCCGCCTTCGGGTCGAGCGCTACCCCTGGGATGCCCTGCCCGACCTCGGCGATTGGCGGTTCGGACCGCCCGCGCCGCGCACGCGGCGTGTCGCCGAGCGCTTGCTCGGCTCCTACGACTGGCGCGCCGCCGAACGCGGGTTGAACCGTTTCCCGAACCCCACGGCGGAGGTCGACGGAGTCGCCCTCCACGCCGTCCACGAGTGGGGCTCGGGGAACAACCCGGCGCCCGTGGTCCTGATCCACAGCTGGCCGAACTCGGTCGACGACTACTACGACCTGATCGAACCGCTTGCCCACCCCGAACGGTTCGGCGGGGACGCATCGGACGGGGTAGACGTCATTCTCCCCTCGGTCGCCGGCTACGGCTGGTCGGGCCGTCCGCCCGGTCCCCAAGGACGTCGTCGCGAGGCCGGCCAGATCCCCAAGCTCGTGACCGAGTCGCTCGGCTACGATCGCTACGTCGCCGCCGGCGGGGACTTCGGGGCGATCATCGCCGGCTGGCTCGCGCTCGACCACCCGGCAGCGGTCGCCGGCATCCACCCGACCGCCCCCAACCTCCGGCCCGCGGGCGGCGGCTGGTTCGCCACCGATCCGCCGGCGGACTTCTCGCAGGACGAGCGCGATTACCTGCTCTGGGAGACGGGATACCTGCAGTTGCGGATGGCCCACGCCGGCATCCAGGGCTCCTCCCCCGAGACGCTCGCCGACGCCGAGATGGACAGCCCGATCGGCCGGGCCTCCTGGCTGCTGGAGAAGTTCCAACGGTGGACCGACGAGTCGGGTCGTCCGCCCGACGAAATCTTCGGCCTGGACCGCTTGCTGGCGACGGATCGGGGTCCCCGTTGCGCTGGCGGCCCGTAACGATCCCCTGGTGCCGCCGCCGCCACGCTCCGTCGTCGAACGGGTCGACAGTCCGCCGGACCGAGTTCCCCGACGCGGGGCACTTCGCGGCCTTCCAGCAGCCGGCGCTGCTGGCCGAGGACCTCCGCGGTTTCCTGGGCGTGGTCCGAAACGGCCCGACGACCGCCGGCGCGTAAGGAGCGGTAGCGACCGACGGCCGCGTTCCCTACCCCTTCAGACCCGTCGTCGCCACGCCCTCGACGAGGAAGCGCTGGGCGAGGAAGAAGAGGAGCATCATCGGCAGGGTCAGGATCACGGAAGCGGCCATCCAGAGCGCCCACTGCGTCTCGTACTCGTCCTTGAACGAGGCGAGGCCGAGCGCCATCGTGTAGAGCTCGGTCCGGTTGACGTAGATCAGGGGCAGGAAGAAGTCGTTCCACTTCGCCTGGAACTCGAAGACGGCGACCACCGCCAGCGCCGGCTTGATCAGGGGAAGCATGATGCTCCAGTAGATCCGGAAGTAGCCCGCGCCGTCGATCCGGGCCGCGTCGACCAGGTCCTGCGGAATCGTGAAGAGGAACTGGCGGAGCATGAAGATGTAGAAGGCGGAGCCGAAGAGGTTGCCGGCCCAGAGCGGGTAGAACGTGTTGACCGCACCGAGGCGGTTCCAGATCAGAAAGGTCGGGATCAAGGTCACCATCTGCGGCAGCAGGTAGGTCGCCATCACCAGAGCGAAGAGCTGCTTCTTGCCGCGGAAGCGGAGCCGGGCGAAGCCGTAGGCGACCAGGGAGGAGGAGAAGACGACCGAGACGACGCCGAGCACGGCGACGATCAGCGAGTTGCGGAGCCACCGCCCGACCGGGGCGTTGGCGAAGACGTCGGCGTAGTTCTGCGGGTACCAGGGGCTGGGAATCCAGCCCGGGTCGAAGACCTCATCCGGCGGCTTGAGGGAGGTCAACACCAGCCAGGCGAAGGGGAGCAAGAAGAGGGCGGAGAGGGCGAAGAGCACGACGTAGAGGAGGAACTGCCCCGCGGCGGCGGTGGGACGTTGCCGCGGCGGCCGCGGTGCCGTCACCCGCGGCACGGTGAGCGGCCGGGCCGCGGCATCAACAATGACCGCCATGTGTGCTCCTTTCATCGCGGGGGGCGACGATCCCTACGGGGGTCACCTCGATCCCGGGGACGGGGGACGGCGCCACCTTCCCGTCCCCACGGCCCCCCGGAACCGTCGTCCCCTTACCGCTCGTCCCCCGACTCGTAGTAGACCCACCGCTTCGACAGGCGGAACTGGAAGACGGTGATCGCGACCACGATCACGAAGAGGATCCAGGCGATGGCCGCGGCGTAGCCCATCTGGAAGGTGCCGGTGCCGAAGGCGCGGTTGTAGAGGTACATGACGATGAAGAGGGCCGACTGCTCCGGGCCGCCGTTCTTGTCGAACATCACGTAGCCCTGGGTGAAGACCTGGAGCGCGTTGATCGTGCCGACGGTGGCGACGAAGAAGAGGACGCCCGAGATCATGGGGAGGGTGACGTCCTTGAACCGGCGCCAGCGGCCCGCTCCGTCGAGCCAGGCCGCCTCGTAGAGGGGGGCCGGCACCTGCTTCAAGGCGGCGAGGAGGATGATCATCGAGCCGCCGAGCACCCAGAGCTGGGAGATCACGATCGTCGGCTTGATCCAGAAGGGGTCGACCGTCCACTGCGGCGCCGGCAGGTGGAGGAAGCGGAGCCCCCGGTTCAGCAGACCGGCGTTGGGGTTCAAGATCCAGATGAAGAGGTACGAGGTCGCGACCGCCGGGGTGATCGCCGGCAGGTAGTAGATGGTGCGGAATACCCCCTGCCAGCGCCGCGCCTGGTTCAGCAACAGCGCGGCGCCGAGCGAGGTGGCGACGTCGAGCGGGACCGCCATCAGGGCATAGGTAAAGGTGTTGCGCAGCGCCAGCGGAAAGAGGCGGTCGTTGGTCAGGAGGCGTCGGTAGTTGTCCAGACCCACCCATTCGGGCGAGCGGATCACGTCGTACTTCGTGAAGCTGAAGTAGAGCGACGCGAGGAGCGGGACGCCGGTGAAGACGACGAAGCCGAGGAGCCAGGGGCTGATCGAGATCCAGCCGGCGAGCGCCTCGTCGGAGATTCGCCGCCGCTTCGCGGCCCCGGCGGGGATCGGCCGCGCAATCGGCAGGCCGGCCATACGCAACCCTCCGCAGATGCCGAACGACGGGGCCGGGACAGCGCCGTCCCGCCTCCGTCCGCGAATGGGGTCCCGATCGGTGCGCCCTCGGCTCGGCGCACGGACGGAACAGGGAAGGGGGGACGCGGACGACCGCGCCCCCGTCGCCCCCCCTAGAGCAGATCGAGCTCGTTCTGGGCGGACTCGTCGGCGTCCGCCAGCGCCTGGGCAGGCTCCTTCTGCTTGCGCAGCGCCGGCAGGATGCCTTCGTTCTCGAGGGCCTGGTTCAGGAGCGTGGCTCCCGGGGAAGCGGTGATCTCGCGGGTTGGGCTGCCCGCCAGGACCTCGGGGAAGAGGCGCACCGCGGCGTCGAACTTGGCCTCGATCGGCTCGTAAACCCGCTCGAGCTGGGCCTGATCGGCCGTCTTGCTGCCGGTCAGCGACGGGATGTACGGCTGCCCTTCGGCCTTGCGCTGCGCCTTGGCGGCGTTGCCGGCAACGAGCCAGTTCTCGTCGGTGTGCATGTGCTTGATGAAGGCCCAGGCGGCCTCCGGGTTCTGGGCGCCCTGCGGAATGTACCAGCCGCGGCCGCCGGTGAAGCTGGCGAATCCGTCGCCGCCCCCGCGCGGCAGCACCGGCAGGACGGCGAACGGGAGCTCCGGGGCGACGCGGGCGGTGATGCCCAGCATCCAGTTCTCGTACATCGTCATCGCAACCTGACCGCGGGCGAACTGCTCGTCCCCCTGAAAGGTGGTCTTGAACGCCTCGAACGCCTGGAAGCCACCCTGGTCGTCGAAGCCCTTGACGCCCCATTCCAGTGCCTCGACGATCTTCGGATCGTCGAAGGTGACCTCGTCCCCCTCGTCGTTCATGAAGCTGCCGCCGTTGCCGACACCCCAGAGGTAGAAGAAGCCCGACCAGACCTTGTGGTCGAAGCCCCAGCGCTGGATCTGGTCGCCGTCGCGCTTGACCAGCTGGGCACCGAGCTCGTTGAGACGGTCCCAGTTCCCGGTGTCGATGGTGGCGGGGTCGACGCCGATCTCGGCGAGCGCGTCGAGGTTGGCGTAGAGGACGCGGAGGTCCATGCTCCCCGGGATTCCGTAGAGCTGGCCGTCGTACGACGCCTCCGCAAGGGCCGACTCGTAGAAGCGGCCGGTGTCGTAGCCGTCGCGCTCGATCAGGTCGGCGAGGGGGGTCAGCACCTCGCGGGAGGCCCAGCCGGCGGTCGCGAGGCGATCGAGCCAGAGGAGATCGGGGACGCTCTCGGAGGCAACGGCGGTCAGCAGCTTGGCGTCGTCGAACTCCGGCACGATCTCGAGCTGCACGTCGGGGAACGCGCGCTGGAAATCCTCGATCCGCGCCTGCGCGACCGGGTTCTCCGTGCCATAGCCCCACGACAGCAGCTTGCCTTGCGGCTTCGGCGCGTCCTGGGCGGCGGCCCGGCGCCCGACGCGGCCCGGTGCCAGCGACGCGGCAAGCGCCCCGCCGCCGAGCGCGGCAGAGCCGCGCAGGACCGCGCGGCGCGAGAGCGGGCGACCGAGCGAAGGACCACGGCGTCCTGACTGCTCGTCCATGAGCGAGGCTCCTTCCGCGTACGGACACGATCCCCCGAGAAGCGGGCAGACGGGACGCCGAGCTCTCGCGAGCCCCCACGCGCCCCCCGAAAGGTTCCCGTCGGCTTGTCCGACCAGGGTAGCTAACCACCCAGGGAGAAGAAGCGCAACCCGGATACCGCGTCCCGCCCGGTAACCGGCGGCGTTGACACCGCGGCGCCCGACCGCGCATCCTGACCATCTCCCTGGGAAGGGGCAGCGCCGCCACCCCATCCCCGTCTCGCCCGGAGCGTCGATGCCGCCGATCATCGAGGTCCGCGACCTCACCAAGCGCTACAAGGGGGCCGAGACCAACGCCGTCGACGGCGTCTCCTTCGACGTCGCCCCCGGTGAGCTCTTCGCCCTGCTCGGCCCGAACGGCGCCGGCAAGACGACGACGATCTCGATCCTCACGACCACGCTGGCGCCGACGGGCGGCACGGTCCGCATCGCCGGCCACGACCTGGCGACGGAGGCGGCCGCGGTCCGGCGCGAGGTCGGGATCATCTTCCAGAAGCCGAGTCTGGACCTGAACCTGTCGGCCGAGGAGAACGTCCGTTTCCACGCCGTCCTCTACGGTCTCTACCCCTTCCGCCCGAGCTTCCGCCTGATGCCCGCCGCCTATCGTGCCCAGATCCGGGAACTGGCGGCGCTGCTCGGGATCGAGAAAGAGCTCGGCAAGCCCGTGAAAACCTTCTCCGGCGGCATGCGGCGCAAGCTGGAGATCCTGCGCTCCCTCCTCCACCGCCCCCGCGTCCTCTTCCTCGACGAGCCGACGGTCGGCCTCGACCCCACCAGCCGCCGCGCCCTCTGGGACGAGCTGACCGAAACCCGCAAGGAGCACGGCGTCACCGTCTTCCTGACAACCCACTACCTCGACGAGGCGGAGCAGGCGGACACGATCTGCATCGTCAAGGGGGGCCGCGTCGTCGCCCAGGGGTCGCCCGACAAGCTGAAGGCCGAGCTGCTCCAGGCCTCTCTCGTCGTCGACGCCGCCGACCGTGACCGCCTCCGCGCCGAGCTCTCCCGGATCGGGCTCCCCTTCACGGAGACGCCCCGCTTCCAGGTCGCGCTGAACGGGGAGGGCGCCCACGCGCTCCTGAAGCGGATCGAGACGCCGCTGACCGTCGTCCAGACCCACGCGCCCTCGCTGGAGGACGCCTACCTGGCGATCGTCGCCGACGGGGCGGGCGCGACCGAGGCGTCGGCGTGAGGGCGGGCCAGATCGATGCGGTCCTGACGATCGCCTACCGGGATGTCCTCAAGTTCGCGCGGGACCGCGTCCGGATCGTCGCCAGCTTCGTTTTTCCGGCCCTCTTCGTCGCCGTTCTGGGCGGCAGCCTGCAGGGCAACCTGGGCGAGGCCGCCGGCTACAACTTTCTCGTCTTCACGTTCACGGGGATCCTGGCCCAAACGGTGTTCCAGTCGGCCGCCCTCGGCCTGATCTCGATGATCGAGGACCGGGAGAACGACTTCAGCCAGGAGATTTTCGTCGCCCCCATCTCCCGCTACGCGATCGTCTTCGGCAAGATCCTGGGCGAGTCGGCGGTGGCGGTGGCGCAGGGGTTCGGCCTGATCGCCCTCGCCCTCGTCATCCAGGTGCCGATGTCGCTTCGCCAGGCATTGAGCCTGATCCCGGTCAGCGTCGCCGCGGCGCTGCTCGGCGGCGCCTTCGGGGTGGTCGTGCTCTCCCGGATCGGCAGCCAACGGGCGGCGCAGCAGCTCTTCCCGTTCGTCTTCCTTCCCCAGTTCTTCCTCGCCGGCGTCTTCAACCCGGTCCAGGTCCTGCCGTGGTACCTGGAGATCCTCTCCCGGATCTCCCCCCTCCGCTACGCCGTCGATCTCACCCGCGGCGTCTTCTACGCCGGCACCGACGAGGGACCGCTCGTCGTCCTCGACCCGCTCGTGCTCAACCTGCTGGTCGTCGGCGGCCTCTTCGCGCTCTTCCTGATCGTGGGCACCGCGGTCTTCGTGCGGGGGGAGCGGAACCGCTAGCGGCGTGTCCCCCCGTCGGGATCGAGAACGCCGTAGCGGAGGCCGATCCCAACCGGGAGGTTCGGCTCCGGCGAGCCGGACCCGCCGGTCGTTCCCTCCGGACGCAGACGCCGATGAGCCTCGGCGATCCTCTCCCCGAGGGCATGCCGATCGTCGATAATCCGGCCACGGCTGCGCGATGGCTCGCCCGAGCGCTCGAACCTCGGGTCGCCGTTGCCGGCGATGCACCGGCCGCACCGATCCGCCTCGCCTCGCCGCGTGGAGGTGCCATCGTTGGACCGGATTCGAAATCTGGTCGATGATCCCGAACGTTCGCCGGAAGCTCCGCCCAGGCTCTCCTCGTGTGACGGGGATCTCCGCGATCGCTTCGGTTGCGATCACGGCGGCAGCGCACCCAATGCCCGGTCCGTTTCCGTGAGCCGGGGCGTCGAGCCCGCGACGGACGAGAGCGCGTACGTCGCCTCCGACAGCCTTGGCATTCGCCTCGCCCGGTACTCCGCCGGGGATTGGATCACGGCGCAGGTCAGGCGACCACTGCGGCCGATTGCGACGGCTCCTGCCACCGCTCCGTGACGCTTCCGCTCGCTACGCCGAGGGCAATCATGGGGGAGAACAGTACGCGCCCGCTCAAGATCGGCGCCTTCATCCCCGTCGTCGAGCGGGAGATGGACGGCGGCACGGCGCGTGGCGCGGACGTGCTGGCGATGGCGCGGGCGGCGGAGGCGGTCGGTTTCGACTCGGTCTGGGTGCCGGATCACCTGCTGATCCAGGACGCGGGGCGGGAACCGCAGGGTGCCTGGGAGTGCGGAGCGCTGCTCGGCGCGCTGGCCGTCGCCACGAGCCGGGTGGAGATCGGCGCGCTGGTCGTCGCCACGAGCCTGCGGAACCCGGCGCTGCTGGCGAAGATGGCCGACACGATCGACGAGCTGAGCGGGGGCCGCCTGATCCTCGGTCTCGGCTCCGGGCGGCACGAGCCGGAGCACCGCTCGTTCGGCTACCCCTTCGACCGCCAGATCGCCCGCTTCGAGGAGGCGCTGGCGGTCGTCACCACGCTCCTCCGCGAGGGCCGGATCGACCACCAGGGCACGTTCTATAAGGCGCGGGAGTGCGAGCTGCGCCCGCGCGGCCCCCGCCCCCACGGCCCGCCGATCCTGATCGGGGCGCTCGGCACCGGTCCCCGCATGCTCGGTCTCACCGCCCGCTACGCCGACCAGTGGAACGCCTGGCTCACCTGGGGCCGGAGCTGGCCGGACGCCGTGCCGCCGCTGCGCCGCCTCGTCGACGGGGCCTGCACCGCCAACGGCCGCGACCCGGAGACGCTGGTGCGCACCGTAACCGTCCTGGCCGAGGTACCGGATCGACGAGCGAAGCTGGTGTCCACCTCGCCGACCGGGGGCGGCGAGCCGTTGTCCGGCCCGCCGGAGGCGATCGCCGAGGCGTTGCGCGGCTTCGCACGGGAGGGGATCGACCACGTCCAGGTCGTCCACGCGCCGAACACGGTCGCCGGCATCGAGGGGTTTGCCCCCGTGCTCGAGCTGCTGGACCGCGGCTAGCCCGCCGGCGTGCGCCTCGGACGCGGGGGACTTGACTCGTCCCCAGGGGCAAGCCCTACCCTCGTCACCATGGAGCACCTTATCCCGATCGGGCAGTTCGCGGCGCTGACCCGCCTCTCGCCGAAGGCGCTACGCCTCTACGCCGAGAGCGGGCTACTACCCCCGGCGCGCGTCGACCCCGACTCCGGCTACCGGTACTACCGGCCCGCCCAGGTCGCCCGCGCCCGGTCGATCCGGCTCCTGCGCGCCGCCGACATGCCGCTGGCGGAGATCGCCGCCTTCCTGTGCGAGCCGACGCCGGATCGGCTCGACGCGCACGGCGCGACCCTGGTGGCACGTCAGCGCGAGCGGGAGCGGGTGCTCCGGTACCTGCGGCGGACGATGGAGACGGAGGAGGACCCGATGACGTACGAGGTGAAGGTCAAGGATGCGCCGGCGCAACCCTACGTGAGCCGGTCGGCCGTCGTCGCCATCGGCGAGCTCGAGCCGTTCATCTCGGGCACGCTCGGGGAGTTGATGGCGTCGGTCGAGGCCGCCGGTCCCCCGTTCTGCCTGTACCACGACGCGGTCAACGACGAGACGGACGGCCGCGTCGAGGTCTGCGTGCCGACGGCAGACCCGGGCGCTCAGGGCGGCGCGCTGCCCCCCGGTCCCGTCGCGTACGCCTCCGTGGAGGGGGACGGGGCGGCGTATCCGGAGATACTCTCCGCCTACGACGCCGTGGCCGACTGGGCGAATGCCCACGGGCACGAACTGGCCGGTCCCCCGCGGGAGATCTACCTGTCGGCACCGGGCGAGCCCATCCGATGGGAGATTGCCTGGCCCATCCGTTAGCCGGTTCAACAGCACCAGCGGGATGCGCTCCGCCGGTGCTGGGAGGAGCGGCGCGGTGATCCGGGCGAGCGCCGCCCCTCACCGCGCCGCGCCGGGGTCCGCAGCCCCAGCGGGGTCACCTTACGGCACCGATTCGCGAGATTGGGCCGGTGCTCCCACCGCGGACGCGGCGCCGTTCTACGACGACTCGCCGGTCGTCGTCGCCCCCCACCCCGCGGCGGCGGCCAGTTCGTTCGACGCGGCCGGCGCCTTTCGCCGCTCCCCGGTATGGGCGAGCCACTCCTCGCGGAACCATTGCGACTGCCAGGGGATGGCGACGCGGTTCTCACGCTCCTTAAAGCTGACGAGGTACTGGGGGACGCTGTACGGACCCCGCGGGTTTACCTCCACCACCTCGCCCGTGGCGCCGTCGAAACGCGCCTCGGGCCAGGTGGTGTACATCACGCTGATTCCGACCACCCCGCGCTTGTTGACGCCCTTCGGCATCTCCACCCGGACCTCGTCGCCCATCCCAAACGCCGCCATCGCCGCCCCGCTCCTCGTTCATGCCCCGGCCCGGTAGCGGACCCGAGCCGAGAGTATAGCCGAGCAGGTTGCGCCCCCCTGCCTACTCCAGCTGGGTTCCGGCCCCTCGGTATTCAAGAAATTAATATCAGTATTGACAAAATTGATTCTCCCCTCTATCTTTCTCCTACCAACCGGGTCGTGATGCCCGGCCGGCTCGTGTCGGCAAGAACCACCGATTCGCCAAGGAGACCTCCCTGTGACGCTCCCGCCCGTGCTCGGCCGTTGCCCCGTCTGCGGCGGAGAGCTCGTGGTGACCAGGCTCCACTGCCCCGCCTGCGAGACCGGGATCGACGGCCACTTCCGGCTCGGCCGCTTCCAGCGGCTTGCCCCGGATCAACTCGCGTTCGTCGAGGTCTTCGTCAAGAACCGCGGCATCATCAAGGAGGTCGAGGCCGAGCTGGGGATCTCCTACCCGACCGTCCGCGCACGCCTCGACGACGCGCTGCGGGCGATGGGCTTCCCGGCGGGCGGCGACGACGACCCCCGTCCTTCCCCCCGCCAGGCCCAAGCCCAGGCGCGGGAAGAACGCCGCAGGATCCTGGAGGACCTCCGGGAGAAGCGGATCACCGCCGAGGAGGCCGCCCGCCGCCTGGCCGAGCGCCCCTAAGCCGCGGACCACCCGCCGGCCCCCGATCGCATCGAAGGGAGCAAGCGCCGTGACCGAGACCGTCCCGCCCCGAGCCAACCGCCGCGACCCCGGCCGCGAGGACCGCATCGAGATCCTCCGCCTCCTGGAGTCGGGCACCGTCACCGCCGACGAGGCCGCTGCCCTCCTCGACGCCCTCGACCAGGCGGACCGCCGCGCGCCGCCCGACGCCGACGCCCCGGTCGCCCGGTCGACCGGCCGTTCCCCGACGGGCCAGGTCCGGATCCGTGTTACGGAGAGCGAGACGGGGCAGGTCACGGTCAACGTCGCCGTTCCCCTGGCCCTGGTCGAATCCGGTCTCGACATCGCCTCCCAGTTCGTGGGGGAGTACCTGCCCGCGGCGAAGGTGATCCGCGAGAGCGTCGCAACGGGTTTGCGGGGGTCGCTGGTCGACGTCGACGACGGGGAGCAGCGGCTCGAGATCATCGTCGAATGATCCGCGCCCGGCGGCGTGCCCAATCGGTTCCCGAACCGTCGTCGATCCCGATCCGGAAGGAGCATCGAGATGAACGAGCCAACTCGCACCGCATGGCAAGCCGACAGGGCGGGCGACCGGGAGGAGCACCCCTTCCGCATCGACCCGACGCGACCGATCAGGCTCGCGGTCCACAACCCGAACGGCGACGTCTCCGTCCACGTCGTCGACCGCCCGGACGTTCTGGTCCGGTACGAGCGGCATGGTGGCCGCAGAGAAGCCGGCTTGGACGACGCCGCGGTCACGATCATGGCGGACGGCAACGAGATCGACGTCCGCGTCGACCTCCCCGGTCGCGGAAACCGGAAGCGGGTGGAGGTGGACCTCGACCTCGACCTCGATCTGGGCGACTTCAACCCCTTCAAGGGCGGGGGGGGCGGCACCCAAGGGGCGCCGGGACGCGCTTTCGCCGAAGCCGGGAAGGCGATCGCGCAGGTCGGCCGGGCCCTCGCCGGCAACTGGGGCGACGTCCGGTTTGACATCGAGGTGGAGCTCCCCGGCGGCACCGCCGAGAGCCGGGTCGCGGTCGTCACCGCGTCGGGCGACGTCGCGGTTGAGGGCGTCGCCGGCGCCGTGTCCGCCTCCACCGCGTCGGGCGACGTCCGCGCCGCAGCCCTCCGCGGCGAGCTGACATTCCGCACGGCCAGCGGCGATCTGCGCGCCGAGGGCCTCGCCGGGCGGGTGACCGCCCGCTCCGCAAGCGGCGACGCGCACGTGACCGGATCGGCGCTCGAGGAATTCGCCTTCCAGTCCGCCAGCGGCGACATCACGCTCGGGGCAAGCCTCGCCGGCGCCGGAGCTTCCCGCGTCCAGACGGTGAGCGGGAACGTCCGCCTCGGCCTCGCCGCGCCCTCCGGCGGGGCGCCGGATGCGACGGTCACCCTCAAGACCGTCTCAGGTGACGCCAACGTCGTCGCCCCCTTCCGTAAGACCGACCGCCGCGCCTGGCAAGCGGGCGCCGGCACCCACCGGATCGCCGTCCAGACCGTCAGCGGCGACCTCCATCTCGCCGGCGGAACCGCCGTCTCGCCCACCGTCGGCGCCCACGCCGCACGCCGTTTCGACCCCGCCCCCGCCGCGGCTCCCACCCCGTCGCGCGCCGCCGCACCGACGCCGCCGACGCCGCCGACGCCGCCCCAACCGCCAGCGCCACCCCTCCCCGCAGCACCCGCGCCGGCTGCCCAAAAGACCGGGATGGAGTCCGGCATCTTGATTGAAACCGGCACCCCGGAGCCACACCCCGACCGCTCGATGGCCGAGGGCGAACCCGCCCCCCGCCCCGCCGCCGCCCGGGGGGAGGACGCGCGGCGGCTCGCGGTGCTGGGCGCCGTCGAGCGGGGGGAGATCGACGTCGAGGAGGCGCTCCGTCGCCTGGACGCCGTCGATCCCCCCGGTCAGCCGTAGGCACCTGGCCCTCGGCGCCCCGCCGTTCTCCGTCGCGCGTGTGACCGCCGATCGGCCGATCGGCGGAGGAGCAAACGTCATGTTCCATACCACTTGGGAGCTCGACCGGCACGTCCACCAGCGCACGGCCCAGATCGCGGCCGACCGGCTGGCCGTCTCGCCCGTGGCCGCGGGATTGCCCCCTCGCTCGAGCCGTCTCCGGCGCTCGCTTGGACTGGCCTTGATCGCGGCCGGTGAACGGCTCTCCGAACACGGAGCGCCCACCACCGGGCGCTTGGCCCGACCGGAGACGTCCGTCCGCGCCGGCTTCTGACCTATTCCTTCCCGGCCTTGAGCGGAGCGAAGGCGACCGCGACGAGGGCGTTCGCCGAGGCGACCGGTAGTGCGGCGATCCGTCACCTGATCGACGAGTCGGCGCGCTGGCCTACGTGGCCAAACGGCCAGCGCCGGGGGGCGACCGTGGAAGCCGGGCCCCGATCGGCGTCTACGTCCAGGCCGGGGGCGCCGTTCGCCGCCGGACGGTGCCGTCCCACTCGGCGAGCGGCGCGCAGTGCCAGTACCGGTTCGGCCCGAGCCGCGGCCGGTCCGGGAGCGCCTGCCGGCCGGATGCCCAACGCAGCGCCGCCCACGGATCGATGTCGGTCGGCGCCCACGGGAAGAGTCGATGGAGGACCCGTTGAGCGAGCTCTTTCGGCGGTCGAAACCCGACCCCGAGCCCCTGGGCGATGTGGTCGGCGTGGATCAGGATCTCCTCGCACCCCATCGCCACGAACCCTGCGGCGTCGGCCATACCGGCGGCGTGGTATCCGCGAGCCTCCAGCGGCGCCGCCAGCGCCACCTCGGCCAGGACCGCCGCCGACGTCTCGACGACCGAGAGCAGCTCCGCGGGCGAC
>CADCWL010000003.1 GCA_902806405.1 uncultured Thermomicrobiales bacterium
GGAGTCGGGGATCCCCAGCCGACCGTAGCCTCCGCGTAACGCTCGGCCAAGCGGCAGGGAGATGACCGCGACGTCGGGAATGAAGGAACTCCCGATCCCGCGGTGACGCCGGTTGTTATCGGCGTGGACCCGAGGCGCGCGGCGATCCAGCGGGCGACGCACGACGCGGACAAGTCCGCCGATGACGACAGCATGGTCCCATGTCGAGCCTGGCTTCTCCCGCAGCCACCCGAGATCCAACTCCCAGCGAACGTCCGGGTCGACGAGCGCGATCCGCTCGTCCTCCGCGGCGGTCCCGTCCACACCCGGCCCCGGAGGCCGGGTGTGGGCGGGACTGGGCGCCGATCGCCATCGGGGGCGTCTCCAGGTTAGCGCAGGCCGAGGGCGGTCCAGGGGTTGGGGACGGGGCCGATCGGGATCGCGATCAGGGTCGGCTCGGCCGCCTTGAACGATTCGCGGAGGGCGAGGGCGAGGGCGTCCGGTGTCTCGACGCGGCGGGCGGCGACGCCGAAGGCGTCGGCCAGCTTCAGGTAGTCGGGGTTGCGCAGGTCGGACGCGATGGTGCGGCCCCCCATCTGCTCCTGCTGGATGCGCCGAACGTTGCCGTAGGCGCCGTCGTCAAAGACGAGGGCGACGAGCGGGATCCGGTGCTGGGCCATCGTCGCCAGCTCGTTCAGGCAGAAGCCGAAACCGCCGTCGCCGTTGACGGAGACGACCGGGGTACCGGGGTTGCCGACGGCGGCGCCGAGGCCGGTCGGGAAGCCGAAGCCGAGCGTCCCCTGGTAGCCGGGGCCGATATAGGTACGGGGACGGTAGACGGGGAAGGCGAGGTTCGCCCAGTAGCCAACCTGGGTCATCTCCGAGACGAAGATCCCCTCGTCCGGCAGCTCCCGCCGGATCGCGAGGGCGTACTCGGCCTGGGGGCCGACGCTCCGCGCCCGCTCGGCCACGCCGCGCTGGAGGTCCGTCAGCTCCGCCTCGCGAGAGGGGCGGCGCCGGTTATGGGCGTTGACCCGCTCGGCGAGGGCGGTGAGACCGGCCTTGGCGTCGGCCTCGATGCCGACCGTTGGCGGGTGGTTACGACCGATCTCCTCCGGGTCGACGTCCATCTGGACGACGCGCTGGCCCGGCTTGACCCCCCACGGGGAGGTCGCGGGGTCGACGAAGCGGGTGCCGACGGCGAGGACCACGTCGGCGCCCGCCAGCAGCTGCTTGCCGCCGACGACGGTCTGGGCCAGGTAGTGGCGGTCGGAGATGGCGCCGCGGCCGTTCCACGTGGTCGCGACCGGGGCCTGGAGGAGCTCGGCGAGGGCGAGCAACTCGTCCCACGCCTCGGCGGCAAGGACGCCACCTCCCGCCCAGATCAGGGGGCGCTCGGCGGTGCCGAGGAGTTTGGCAGCTTGCTCCAGCGCGTCGGGGTCGCCGCTCGGGCGCTCCCGAGGAGGCGCCGGTGGCAGGAGCTCGACGTCGGCGGAGGCGAAGAGGGTGTCCGGCGGGATCTCGATCTCGACCGGGCGGGTGCGGCCGGTACGGAGGTGGGTGAACGCCTCCCGGACGAGGGCCGGGATCGCCTCCGGCGTCGTGGCGCGAGCGGCGTGCTTGGTAACGGAGCGGACCATCCCGAGCTGGTTCGGAATCTCGTGGAGGAGGCCGCGGCCAACGTCGATCAGATCGGACTGGATCTGGCCGGTGACGCAGAGAACGGGGGAGTTGCAGGCGTACGCCGTCGAGAGGGCGGCGCTCGCGTTGAGGAGGCCGGGGCCGGGGACGACGAGGCAGGTGCCGACGCGGCCGGTGGTGCGGGCGAAACCGTCGGCCATGTAGGCGGTCGCCTGCTCGTGGCGGGTGTGGAGGACGCGGACGCGGTCCCTGGCGTCGTAGAGGGCGTCGAAGGCTCCGTCGAGTTGGACACCGGGGAGGCCGAAGATCGTCTCGATCCCCTCCCCCTCGAGCGCGGCGACGAGTGCCTGACCGCCGGTCATCGTCCGCGGCCCGGCCGCGGCCTGCCCCCCGGCCTCTTCCGCGACGACGTCGACCATCTCCTGCGTCTGGACCACGGAGCGTCCCCCCTCTCGCTGCGATGCCCTACGGAGCGCGGACGAAGGCGGGATCGGGCCGCACCCGCCCGGCTCGTGTCCGGTGCTTGGTGGGACCATTGTACGTCCGGCCCGGTGGAGCGGCGAACGGGCCGGAGCAACGGGGCGGAGACGACGGGCGATCCCACGGGCGCGCGAGGGCAGGCTGGGCCGGCGGTGCCTTTCGCGTGGTTGAGCGCTCCCAGAGCCCCGGATCGTGAACCCAGGGTGGGGCAGACGAGGCCGCCTACGGTGGCTCAGTCGGCCGTATCGTGCTCGCCGCTCACGGTTCTACTGGCACACCCACTCGTTGCGGCGACCGACGGACCACATCCAGCCGGCGGCGTAAGCGCTGGCGCGGGGGTCGAAGATGTCGTACTCGGCGTAGGGGGTTGAGAGCCAGGTGTTGGGATTGAATTGGAAGAGACCGGAGTCGCCGGTGCGGGGGTTAACGGCGGTGGGGGTCAGCTCCGACTCGCAGCGGGCGACGCGCAGCATGTCCTGGCGGGGCTGGCCGTAGTAGTCGGCGGCCTCCGAGATGAGGCGGATCAACTCGGCCTCGCTCATGTTCCGGGCATTGCCCTCGCTGTCCGGGCCGCCCGGTTCGCGGGCGGGCGACCGATCGATCTTCGCCGGCGTGGGGGCGCGGCGGGTGGCGAGGAAGGCGAAGGCGACCCAGCCAGTGTCGCCATCGTGGCGGACCTCCACGTAGTCGCCGTCGCGCTCGCCCGTTGGGACGACCTCGTCGCCGACAGCGATGGTGCGCAGCACGTCGGCGGCGTCGGTCGGGTCCGCCCGAAGGTTCAGCTCCTCGGTGGCGATCACGTCGTCGCTCGCGTCGCCGCTCCGGCGAGCGCCGCCCGTGGAACGGGCGCCGTTCCCGGTCCGGTCGGACTCGGCGTCGGTGCTGTCGGTACGGTCGGCGGACGCATCACGGTCGGATCGATCGGCGGTGACGGTGCGGTCCGGCTCGTCGCGGGCCGGCGGATCGTCGTCGAGGGACGCGGCGAGGTAGCCGGTCGCGATCCAGCCGTCGATACCGTCGTAGCGGACCGGGTAGTAGCCGTCCTCGGCGCGGCCGACGATGGCGACGCGGGCGCCGTCGGGGACGCCGGCAAGAGACGGCGCGCCCTTGTCCGGCTCCGCGCGGAGGGCGACGTCGGCGGTGACGGTGCCCTCCCGCTCGCCCTGGCCGGCCGGGACCGCCGCCGGGAGGGCGACGGCGGACAGCGGTCCGAGTCCGGCACCGGCGACCGCGAGGGCGAGCAGCGCGACGCGGCAGCGGCGCCCGACGCCGGGCGGGGCGATTCGCGGACGGCGCGTCACGGTCGGTCCCTCCGTCCTCCGGTCTTACGTCGCGACTCGGGACGGGCGCCGACGATCCCGGCGCGGATGAGGGCCCGGGCCGGGATCGTCGATCGTCCGTCCACTCGGCCGCCATGATAGCCGACCGCTGGACCGTGGGCTATGAACCGGCAGACGTCGATCGACGGCCGCGAGGGGGTGGGAGCCGCTTCCGAGCGCGCTCCCTATTGTCACGGCGGGGGATGACCGATCCCTTCGAAGCGGACTTTGCCGTAGAAAGAATCCCCAGTCCGCGGAATAACGGCGCGGATGGTTGCCGTCACCGGAACGGACTTGTTCGCAGGGGTCGAGCGCCGTCGCAGGTCACCGATCGCAACGAGCCGATAGCCGGTAGCCGGTGGCCGAACCATCGTCGCTCTACTGGCAGACCCACTCCCCCCGGCGGCCCTGGGACCACATCCAGGCGGCGGCGTTGGCCGCGGCGTAGGGGTCGAAGTAGCTCTGATCGGCGTAGGGGGTGGTGGCCCAGGTGCTGGGCAGGAACTGGAAGAGGCCGTAGGTGTTGCCGCCATGGTTGATCGCGCCCGGGTCGAGGTTCGACTCGCAGGTGGCGACGCGGAGCATGTCCGCCGGCGGCTGCCCGTAGCTGGCGGCGGCGTCGTAGATGATCTGCTCGATGCCGCCGGCAGCCACGGGGGAGGCCGCCTCCTCGACGACCGCCTCGTCGTAGACGGCCTCCTCGTCGTAGACCACCTCGTCGGAGAGTGGCTCCTCGTACGCGGCGTACTCCTCGGCGGCGACGGCCCAGGTCGGGACCCAGCCGCTGACGCCGTCGTAGGAGACCGGGTAGTAGCCGTTGACCGCCTCTCCGTCGACGCTCAGGGCGGCGCCGTAAGGGGCGTAGGCAAGCCCCCCGTACTCCTCGCCGGGGCCGGCGAAGAGGGTCAGGTCCTGGATCGCGGTCGCCGGGTCGGCGCCGGCGGGGCGGGCGGTCGGGACGACGGCGGCACCGACGATCGCCAGGGCGAAAAGACCGACGAGGCCGGCGGTTCGCCACACGGGGCCGTAGGTGCGCCGGGTCAGGCCGGCGGCGGGCGTCGAGATCGACACGAGCGGATCGCTCCTTCTCCTGCCGATACGCCGGGTTCCGGGCACGGCAAGGCCGTGTCCTCGACGGATCGGCTACGGGTGGGCCGCGGATCGCGGACAACGGGTGGACACGGGCGGAACCGGCGGCCTCCAGCCAGGCGGTCGCGGTCTCGCTCCGATCCCTGCGCGTTCCCTCAAACGCACCGGGTGCCTCGGTCGCGGACCCCGCGCCTCCCTCAAGGGCTGACGGGGCCGGTGGCGACCGGCGACGGTAGGTTATGCCACGCCCCTTTCCCAGCTGTCAAATAGTGACCGGCGGATGGAGGCGGGAACCGTGGACGACCGGGAAGCGAGAATTGCGCATTCGTGTCGGACAAGCTGCTGGATTGACGCCTGGAGCCGTTTTCCCTGGCCATCTTGGTTTTATAGGCCTCCCGTCCTTCTAGGGGAGACGGGCCGATTGGCCGAGTGCAAACCATTGCCTTGTCCGACCGGTCAACGCCGGGGCGAAGGACTGGTCGACGCAGCCCGACGAGTGCCGTTGTTGATCCACGACGGGAGACTCTGGCTAAATCGAAGCGAGCATCAGTCCCATCCAGGGGCGGAGGGATCAGCCCGACAAAGCCACAGCAACCCCCCTGTGGTGACGACATCTTCGCCGCGACGTGCCGCGCAGCTGCCAGGGCCGCCAGCGCAGCGATGGGAGATGAAGATTGGTGGCGCCGCCGGCGTCTCCTCGCCGCGCGGTCGTATCACCCCCATCCCCTCCCGATGGGATTTTTCGCCGGGTCCGCGGGGCAGTGAGCGATGGAAGAGCTCCGATCGTGGCGGCGCAGACGGCGAGGCTGCTGGGGATTACCCGCCGCGACCCGGCGGCGGGACCTGCCGGCCTCCACCTCCTCGTCGGCTTCGGCCTACCCCGTTCCCTGCGGGGACCGATCGTCCGCGCCGCCTCGGTCGGCGCCGGGCTCGGCCGTGCCGCCGCCTGCCTATCCGGCGGCACGGCCGCCGTGACCGAGCGTGGTGCCCGGCAGCACGTCGGTTCCGGAGGCGGTCATCCGGGAGGGGATCGACGCGGCTGCACCGGCAATCGCCCCAGATGGTCACCGCCCCGAGGGTGGCTGACGTCGGCGGTGGCATACTTGGCGGGCGATTGGACCACGTTCGGGGCCGGGGAGAGGAGCGCGCGAACCGTCATGCAGGACCAGCCGTCAGGGGCGCCGTCGTCGGGGCCAAACCCGTTCTGCGAGGTCGGCCGCACCCATCCCCGGGACCGCCACCGGATGCGCCCGGTCGACGGCGTGCCCGGCGTCTGGACCTGCGCCCGCCACGGTCTCTTCGCCTCCGTCGTCCCCAAGGTGACGGCCGACGCCCTCGACCGGGGCGACCCCTTCCCGATGCATGACGGTGGCGCGGGCGTCGTCGTCCGGCAGGGGGACGAGCGGCAGGGGGGCACGCTGCTCTATTACCGGGAGCAGGGGTAGGGCGACGCCCGCATCGCCTCGTCCCCTCCCTTCCATCAAAGAGGGGACGTTCCACGCGGGGCGCGATCGCGAGACCGCTCGCCGAACGATGGTGGCGCTGTACGTTGTCTTGGAAGGTGATCCCCGCGCGCGCGAGCGGGGTCAGGGGTGAGGGCCTGCGCCGGTGCGCTTCTGCCTCGACCTCTCCCACCATGCCTGGACCCGGGGCGATCCGGCCGCGTCGGCCCGCGCCACGCTCGAGTTCGCCCGCGCCGCCGACGAGGCGGGGATCGACGCGATCTGGGTGACGGAGGACCCGGAGGGGTGGGACGCCTTCGGGCTGCTCGGCGCCCTCGCCACCGTGACCCGGCACGCTGCGCTCGGCACCGGCGTCACCAACCCCTCCCTCCGCCACCCGAACCTCCTCGCGGCCTCAGTCGCCACGCTCGACCGGCTGTCGGGAGGGCGAGCCGTTCTCGGCCTCGGACGGGGGCAGCCGGAGTGGTACGAGCGCGCGCTCGGGATGGAGCCGGGCGACCCACTCGCGGCCCTCGCCGAGACGGTTGGGCTGCTCCGAGCCTGGTGGGCCGCGCCGCACCGCGCCTCGTCCCCGGAAGGGGGACGGTTCCGTGTCCGGGGCTGGGAACGGGCCGTCCACCCGGTTGGACCCGCGCCGCCGATCTACGTCGCCGCCGCCGGCCCAAAGGCGCTAGCGCTCTCGGGACGTTTGGCCGACGGCGTCGTCTTCAACGCCCTGACGTCGGACGCCTTCCTGGCCGAGGCGATCCCCGCCGTTCGCGGCGCCGCGCGCGGCGCCGGGCGCGACCCGGCGAGGTTCGCCTTCATCCTGCGGACACCGGTCTTCGTCGCGGACGAGGTCGCGCCGTTCCTGGAGCGGCAGAAGAACCTGATCGCGCTCGTGAACGCCCTGCCGGGGATGGACCGGCTCCTCCGCTCGCCCGGCTTCGACGTCCCGGCGATCATGGGGGAGGTCCGGCGCCGGATGGAAACCGACGCGATCCTCGCCCGCGGCGGCGGCTTCCCGGCGCTGCGCCGGGCCGGTGACCTCCCCGCCGCCCGCGCCGCCATCCCGACCGCGCTCGTCGCCGCCCTCGCGATCGCGGGACCGCTGCCGCACGTCCGCACCCGCCTCCGGACCCTGGCCGCCCTCGGCGTCACGCACGTCTCGGTCGCCCCGCCCGACACCGCCGATGCCGCCGGGTTCGCCCATCTCTTCGACCGGCTCCGCGGGGAGTAGCGGGGGGCGTGGGGAGACAGATCCCTGGTCGTTCCGCGTCGACCCCGTGTCCGCCGCGTCGTCCCGCTGCGTCGTTCCGCCTCGTAGCCCGTCGCCATGGCTCTCCGCGGCCGACCCCTCCCCACGTCCCGCGACCGGCCCAACGTCCCACGACCGGCGCACGGTCCCGCCACCGAAGCCTCGTCCCGCCGCCTCCAACGCGAGGCGCCGTCCCCACCCCGATATCCCGGGAGACGAGGGATGCCGGGGTGGGAGCGGATGCCGATCGTCACCCGCTCGACGGCCGCGACTCCTCCCCCTCCCGCCGCTCGACCCGGGTCGCCTCCACCCCGAACCGACCCAGGCGGAACAAGCCGATGTCGTGCGCCGTCTCGCCCCGCTCGGCGAGGTCGGCCAGGATCTCGCCGACGACCGAGCAGAACTTGAAGCCGTGACCGGAGCAGGGTGAGGCGAGGACGACCTGGGGGTGGCGCGGGTGCCGGTCAAGGACGAAGTGGCCGTCCGGGGTGTTGGTGAAGAGGCAGGCCCGGAGCGCCATCGTCGGGCCGGCACCTTCCGGGAAGTAGCGGGCGCCAACTTTCCGCAACACCCCTTCGTCGGCGGCGTTCGGCTCCCGGTCGAACGCGTCCGGGTCGACCTCCTCCCCGAGGTGTCCGTAGCGCCCAAGCTTGAAACCGGGAACGCTCCAGGCCGGGAAGCCGTAGTAGCGCCCCTCCGGCACCGCCAGGTTGAAAACCGGGAAGGCGTCGGGTCGGAACGCCGCCGGGGTCCGAGGCTGAAACCAGCCGAGCACCTGCCGCTCCGCCCGCGCCGACCGCGCCAGCTCCGGCACCAGCCCGCCGATCCAGGCGCCGGCGCAGACGACGAGGCGGGCAGCGCGATAGGTTCCGCGCTCCGTCGCGACCCGGACGCCCTCCCCCTCCAGCTCCCAGGCGAGGACCCGCTCACGTGCCCGCACCTCCGCCCCCGCCGCCTGCGCACCCACGACGTGGGCGACGACGCACCGCTCCGAGACGAGGAAGCCGCCGTCCGGCTGGAAGACCGCCAGGTGGCCCGCCGGGAGGCGGTAGCCGGGGTGACGCGCCGTTAGCGCGGCGCTCGTCAGCACCTCGTACGGCAGCCCGTGCTCCTCGCAGGAGCGGAGCGACCCCCGGAACACCTCGTCGTCCGGACCGCCGGCGTCGATCGAGCCGGTGACACGGAGCAGCGTCTCGCCGAAACCCGCCTCCAGCTCCCGCCAGAGGGCGTAGGCCCGCCGTAGCAGGGGCACGTAGCTCGGATCCTCGTAGTAGGCAAGGCGGATGATCCGGTTCACCCCGTGGGAGGAACCCATCGCGTGCGGGATGTCGAACCGCTCCAGGCCGAGCACCCGCAGCCCCCGCCGCGCCAGGTGGAAGCAGGCCGCCGACCCCATCCCGCCGACGCCGAGGACGATGGCGTCGTACGTCCCGATCGCACCCGTCGCCGTGGCCATCGTCCCTTCAAGACCCCCACGCTCGCCAAATCGGAGGAAGCCGCTTCTCCGGCATCGGACATCTCGCTGCACGGCGTGCCGCGGCCACGCCCGGACGTGGGTCCCGTCCGCGACCACGACGCTCGATCCTACCACCGCCGGGCGCACCGGCCCGACCGACCGACCTCCCGAGAAGGCGTAGGCCCCGATACCGCGCTCCGTCCCAACCCCCGCCGCCGCCGGGCGGAGTGCCGACGACGGGGCCGGGGGCGTGACAGAATGGCCCCGGCACGGGGTCCGACGGGGGCCGCCGGACGCAGGACGCGGAGGATCCACCGATGGCCATCAAACTGTCCGACCGCCTGATCGAGGCGATGCCGTGGCTAGACGGGACCGCGAACGCCATGCACAAGGCGTTCGAGCCGGTGTTGGGACAGGACAAGCCGCGGGCGGTCCGCGACGCCCTCTACGGCGTCTGGCTCGGCCACCCGCTCCACTCGGCGGTGATCACGCTGCCGATCGGGTTCTGGACCTCGACGATGGTCTTCGACGTTGTCGGCGAGAAGCGCGCCGCCGACCTCAGCCTGAACCTTGGCATCATCACCGCCCTCGGCGCTGCCGCCACCGGCGCCGCCCAGTGGCAGGACAGCGTCAACTGGGAGAAGCCGCGCCGCCTCGGCGCGCTCCACGCGAGCCTCAACACCGTCTCGACCGTCCTCTACGCCGGCTCCGCGCTCCTCCGCCGCCGCGATCGGCGCGGGGCCGGGATCGCGCTCTCGGTGGCCGGCCTCGGCGTCAACGGCTTCTCCGCCTGGCTCGGCGGCGAGCTCGCCTACGACCACGCCATCGGCGTCGATCGCACCGCCTTCGAGAAGTCGATCCCGGAGTGGACCGACCTCCTCGCCGACGGCGATCTGCCGGAGCGGACGCCGAAGCGGGTCGAGGCGGACGGCGTGCCCGTCCTCCTCTTCCGGCAGGCCGGGAAGGTCTCCGCCATCTCCGCCACCTGCACCCACCTCGGCGGCCCGCTCGACGAGGGCAAGATCGAGGGGGACACGGTGACTTGCCCCTGGCACGGCTCCGTCTTCTGCCTCAGCGACGGCAAGCTGCTCCACGGCCCGGCGACCATGCCCGAGCCGGGCTTCGAGGTCCGCGTCCAGGACGGCCGGATCGCCGTCCGCCGCGCGTAACGATCGCGCTCCTCGGCGCGGCGCGTAACGCGTCGCACCCGAACGGGACAAATCGGGGGACGGGGCGGCAATCGGTGCGCCTACCGCCCGCTCGCCGTCCGTCGACGCTGACCCGCGCGGGGCATGACGCCCGCCACAAGACGCGGAGAAGCCGATGCCTTACCGCCCGATCGAGGACTACGGGGTCGTCGGCGATCTGCGGACCGTCGCCTTGGTCGGCAGGGACGGCTCGATCGACTGGTTCTGCTATCCCCGGTTCGACTCCCCGAGCGTCTTCGCCGCCCTCCTCGACGACGCCAAAGGGGGACACTTCAAGATCGCGCCGGCGGGGGACGGGCTGACCCGGAAGCAGCTCTACTGGCCGGAGACCAACGTCCTGATCACCCGCTTCCTCTCGCCCCACGGCGTCGGCGAGGTGATCGACTGGATGCCGGTCGAGGTCGACGACACGGCCGAGGAGCGGCGGCTCGTCCGCCACGTCCGCGTCGTCCGCGGGACCCTCGCCTTCGCCCTCGAGTGCTTCCCCGCCTTCGACTACGCTCGCGTCCCGCCCCGGACCGAGTTCGCCCCGGACGGCGCGGTCTTCCGCGGGCCGGGCCTCGATCTCGGTCTGACGACCCGCGTTGAGCTGGCGGCGCACGAGCGCGGGGCGACCGCCGCCTTCACCCTGCGTGAAGGGCAATCGGCCGACTTCGTCCTCCACGAGGTGCTCCCGGGGCGCGGCTGCGGCGTTCCGCCGTCGGAGCCGGAGGCGGACGCGGAGTTCCAGGCCGCTATCGATTTCTGGCGGCGCTGGCTCAGCCGCTGCACTTACCGCGGCCGCTGGCGGGAGGTCGTCGAGCGCTCGGCACTGACTCTGAAGCTGCTGACCTACGAGCCGACCGGTGCCATTGTGGCGGCGCCGACCGCCGGGTTGCCGGAGGCGATCGGCGGTGAGCGCAACTGGGACTACCGCTACACGTGGCTGCGCGACGCCGCCTTCACCCTCTACGCGCTGCTCCGGATCGGCTTCGCCGACGAGGCCGCCGCCTTCATGCGCTGGCTCGACCATCGCTGCCATGATCCGGTCGCCACCGGCCCCCTGCAGCTGATGTACACGATCGACGGTCGCCCCGACCTCCCGGAGGAGACGCTCGATCACCTCGACGGCTACCGCGGCTCGCGTCCGGTCCGAATCGGCAACGCCGCCGCCGGCCAGCTCCAGCTCGACATCTACGGCGAACTCCTCGACGCCGTCTACCTCTTTAACAAGCACGGGTCGCCGATCTCGTATGAGCTCTGGACGCACCTGCGGGGACTGCTCGACTGGCTCGGCGAGAACTGGCGCCGCCCCGACGACGGCATCTGGGAGAAGCGCAGCGGTTCCCAGCAGGTCGTCTACTCCAAGGTGATGGCCTGGGTCGCCTTCGACCGCGGCCTGCGCCTGGCGGACAAGCGCTCCTTCCCGGCGCCCCGCGCTCGCTGGACGGCCCTCCGCGACGAGATCTACGAGGAGGTGATGGCGCGTGGCTGGAACGAGGACCTCGGCGCCTTCGTCGGCCACTACGACGGCGAAAGCCTCGACGCCTCCTCCCTCCTCATGCCCCTCGTCTTCTTCGTCGCGCCGACCGACCCGCGGATGCTGGCGACCCTCGACGCGCTCAACCGGTCCCCTGGCGATGGCGGTCTGGTCGTCGACGGCCTCGTCTACCGCTATGACCCCGATCAGGCCCCCGACGGCCTGGAAGGGCGGGAGGGGACCTTCAGCCTCTGCTCCTTCTGGCTGGTCGAGGCGATGACCCGGGCCGGGCGACTCGACGAGGCCCGCCTCGTCTTCGAGCGGATGCTCGGCTACGCCAACCACCTCGGCCTCTACTCGGAGGAGATCGGCCCCAGCGGCGAGGCCCTCGGCAACTTCCCCCAGGCCTTCACCCACCTCTCCCTGATCAGCGCCGCCGTCAACCTCGACCGTGCCCTGTCGGGAGATCGGTAGGCTTGAAGACCGCGGCGCGGGTGCAGTTCCCCGACGCCGGGCCCTGGAACGGCCACCTGGCTGGAGGGGGCCGCGACGTGACCGTGACCCTCGGCCCCGTGGCGGAAGCGATGATCCGCGAGCGGGTCGACAGCCGCCGCTAGGCCCACGACGCTGCGGCGATCAACGAGGAGCTCCGCCCGGGCGACGAACGCGACCGGTTCGAGCACCAGCGCGTCGATGGACGACGCGGACGCTGCCGTCGCGAGCGGCGCGATGGTGGACTGAACGGCCGCGACTTCGAGCCGCTGACGCGTGTGGCCGACGACGCGAGTCAGGACGCGCGTCCCGTGCGTGACGACGTGACATCGCCAGAATCGCGTTGCGGTACCGGGGCGCCTCGTCCCGAGGACGATTCTGCAGAGCACCGCCAAGACGTGGGTTGATGAAAGGAGGGACACCTACCTGGCCTTGCTGGACGGGGCTCCGCGGCGAACCGGCAAATTCCCCTTGCTTGGGCGAGGCCGTGCCGATTGAAGTCCGGATCTTCGGGGCTTCGCCGTCGATCAGCCCGTCAGCCGCTACCCTCGCACAGGCGCGGACGACATCTTGCTTGACGTGGATCACGCGTGGCCGAAGGTTTCGTGCCTCTCGTTCCGATGTCCGCGGTCACACCGGCCGGCCGGCCCTTCGACCCAAAAGGAGTACAGTCTTCGCATGAAACGTCGCGCCCTCCTCCTCCGCGCCGCCGGCCTTGCCGTCACCGGCATCGTCGGTGGGCGGTTCCCCGTCATCGTGCAGGAGCCCGTGCCGGCCTTCGGCTACCCCATGGCCCTCCCCGGCCGCGCCGCGGGCGACGGCTCTGTCGCCCGCCATGGCTACGCCGTCGAGAACACCTGGTTCTTGCCCGGCTACTGGCACGCCGGCGGTGACTGACACCTTCCCGGTCTGGTCCCTGAGCGCGACGGACGATCTCGCCCCCTTGGCCGCAGACTGAGGAAGAAGGGAACCCAATGCTCCACTGCCTCACCCGCCGCGCCGTCGTCGGCGGCATCGCGGGCGCAGCGCTCGCCGCCCGAGCCCGTCCGTCTACGGCGCAGCCGCAAGCGCCGGCCTTCGGCTACCCGGTCGGCTTGACCGGTCGCGTCCTGGGCGACGGCTTCGTCGTGAGGCACGGCTACGCGGCCGAGAACACCTGGTTCAACCCGAACTGGCTTCACACGGGTGAAGATTGGTACTCGCTCGACGGCGAAACGGGCGGGGCGAACGTCTACGCCACCGCAGCCGGCGAGGTCGTCTTCGCCGGGTCGGAGTATCCGGGGCGGGTCTTGATCGTGCGGCACGCCGCCGGCCTGTATTCAATGTATGGGCACCTCGACTACGCGCTGCCCGTGGCGGCCGGTGATCGCGTCGCGCGCGGCGACCCCATCGGGACCGTCCTGCTGCAAAGAGGTGGGCGGGCGCCGAGCCACCTGCACTTCGAGATGAGGACGTTCCTGACCGTGCCGGAAGTCAACGGCGATGCACCCCGCTACGGCCTGGGCTGCGGCTTCCAGTGCCCGCCGGGGCCGGGCTACTGGCCCATCGACGCGCCGGAGCATCCGTCCGCGC
>CADCWL010000004.1 GCA_902806405.1 uncultured Thermomicrobiales bacterium
GATCATGTAGTTGGGGTTCGAATCCCTGCACCCCAGCCGAGACGAATCGTTGCAGTCGAACGAACAGAGAGGGGCGCCGGTGCTAGCACCGGCGCCCCTCTCTTGTGCCCAATCACCAAACCAACCTCAAAAATAGTTGGAACGCCGTCGGGCCCCGCAGCCTTTCCGTTCCCGACCTCCGCCGGCAACCGTGGCTTTTCAGGTCGCCCGAGGCGGCCCCAAACGACCACCAGCTCGAAGCGGCCAAGCGAAGCTCCGGCATGGGGCCGCTTGCCCGCCTCGCCGAGGAGGGGTCGGCGCGGGATGACCTCCTGGCGGTCCTCGCGCGGGCTTTGGTCGCGGGTTGGAGCTCATCTTGCGCGGACGAGGAAATGACGGCGTCCGGTCTCAATTCCCCGGTCCTTGACCTCCGCCCGACGTCCACGGCAGCGCTGGGTCTTCTCCTCGTCCGGTACTTTCGCCTCGCCTTCGCCGCGATCCGGCACTTCGTCTCTACCGGAACATCCGGCACTCCCAAAACCGGCCGAGGCGCTACACAGGCCCAAAGCCGAGGCGAAGCCCGGTCGGTGAGCCCACACTCAACAAAGGCTCGTTTTGCGGCAGAGGATCGCCTCCATCGATCTGGACACGCCATTGCCGACCGCCGGAACGCCACGGGAGAGCAGGTCCACCGTGGTCGGCCTCCGGGCGTCTCCAAGGAGGTTGATCACAATGCGCGGCAGCACCTCCCGTGACAGCAGGAGCGAGACGGCCTCGTGCCTGAGGTCGTGGAGGCGGTGCTTGCCGAGGCCGGGCTCTACGGGAGACGGTTGAACCCGGGAGGACGTAGGAGATCTTCGACGCCCCACAGATCGTGTTGACAAGCCCGATGGCGGTCCTCCATCTACGGGTCGCCGCGACGCTCGCCCAACGGGATGCCCTACCGCCTCCACTGGCGTGAAACTGCGTCCGCTGTTCACCGGTTCACGCGCCGAGCGTGTGTCGCCCGTTCCCTCTTCGGGCCGCATGACAGGGGTCCGGCGCGATGTTGAACGGTCGAAGGATTGGTTGTCGAATACGACAACCTGCGTCGGTGTCCGTGCGGGGTTGAATTCACCGCCGAGACGTCGTCGCACAACCGAGTCTCGGCCGCCTGCGTGCCGGCCGATCTCCCCCGCCGACGCTCCTGGTCGCAGCGCAACCGAGCCATCAAGCACGGCACCATGGTGGTGTGCGGGGAAACGGCGGGTGGTCCGGCTTAGGTAGGCACCAGCACGCCGTGTTTGACGTGCGCTCGGGGCAGCTCGGCAAGCTCCGGCAGGTCGAGAAGCTCGGTGTCGGTCGACGTCACAACCAGTTGGGCGCTCAACGAGGACGCGGTAGCAGTCAGGAGCGAGCGGTGTGAGGCGTCCAACTCCGAGAGAACGTCGTCGAGGAGCAGGACCGGAGGCTCGCCGCCCGCCTCGCTCATCGCCGTCGTCTCCGCCAACTTCAGCGCCACGACGGCGAGCCGCTGCTGCCCGCGCGACCCAAAGGCCGCCAGGTCCACGCCCGACACCGAGAAGGACAGATCGTCCCGATGGGGCCCGACCAGGCTGACACCGCGTCGCATCTCCTCCCCCCGCGCCTCGTCCAGCCTCGCCTCGAATTCCCGAATCACGATGGCCTGCGACGCGTCCGCGCCGCCGGTCGCTGGCTCGAACTCCAGGGCGTGCAAAGGGATAGACGGTCGGTACGCGATCTCCAACGACGCCGACGGGCTCAGGTACCGGAACCGGTCGGCGGCGAGCTCCCCGAGTCGCCGCACGACGGCATGGCGGCCGGCGACGATGATCGACCCGGCGGCGACGAGCTCGCCGTCCCAGAAGGCCAGTTGGCCCGACGCGGTCGGCGAGCGGGCCGGCACCCGTTCGCGCGCAAAAGACTTCAGGAGGCCGTTCCGCTGGGCGAGAACCCGACCGTACCGGGAGAGGGCGCGGAGATAGGCGCCGTCGAGCTGAGAGATGGTCAGATCGAGATAGCGGCGTCTCCCGGCGGGCGAGCCCGACACCAGGGCGACATCCTCCGGCGAGAAGAGAACCGCCTTGAGGACACCGACCGCGTCCATCGCCCGCACGGGCCGACCGTTCAGCTTGATCTGTTTGCGGAGCAATGCCGGTCGGGAGGGGTCCGTCTGGAGCCCGATCTCCAGTTCCACCGCCCGTCCGCCGACGTCGACGACTCCCCGCAGTCGGGCGAAGGGCGGGAAGCCGAGCTCCGCGCCGCTCGCCCAGTTCAGGAGCTCCCGCTCGGCGGAACTGCGCGGGGATCGGGTCGTCGCCAGCATGGCGATCGCCTCGAGCAGGCTCGACTTTCCGCTCGCGTTGAGGCCGCTCAGCCGCAGCCCCCGCGGGCTGAAGACCAGCGAGAGCCTACGGTACGAGCGAAACTCCTCCAGCTCCAGCTCGCGCAGGTGCATCCGCTTCGGGCGGTCAGTTCGCGCCGATGACCATCGGCATGATGACGTGCGTGTACCCCTCCAAGCCGACCGGCTGCACCACGCCGGCCTGGTTCGACCCGTTGACGCCGATCAGCACCTGGCCGTTCCGCAGGACGCCGAGGACGTCGACGAGGTAACGGGAATTGAACGCGATCTGCGCCTCCGGTCCCGACACGCTGGCATCGACGAAGCTCTGGCTGCTGCCCCGCTCCGCCGCGTTCGCCGACACCTCGATGCTGCCCGGGGTGAACTCTTCCTCCCCGGCCCGCGCTTCGATTCGGACCACGTCGTTGTTGTCGCGGGCGAAGTAGCTCGCCCTCCGGACCGCGTTCAGGAACGCGTCGCGCCCCATCTCCAGACGGGTGGCGAACTCCTTCGGGATGATCTGCTTGTAGTCCGGAAAGGTGCCGTCGATCAACCGGGAAAGAAACTCGGTCTCGCCGACACGGACCAGGAGCTGGCTCTGGTTGGGGGTGATCGCGAGGCGGACCGGCTCGGTCTGGTCGCCCAAAATCCGGGCCAGCTCGCGCATCGCGCGTGCCGGCACGATCGCGTCGAGACGATCGGGAACCGGTTCGGCCAGCTCCCCTTCCCGCACGGCGAGGCGGAAACCGTCGGCCGCCGCCAGGGTCAAACGCTGCCCTTCGAAGCGGGCCAGCACCCCGGCCAGCACCGGGCGGCTTTCGTCGGTCGCGGCCGCGAACTCGACCTGGGAAATCATGTCGCGCAGCACTTGGGGATCGACGGTGGCGACGTAGGCATCCCCCTCGAGCCGGGGGATGACCGGAAAGTCCTCCGCGTCGACGCCGTTGATGCCCGCCTTGTCGCGCCCGCTCTGGACGTTCAGGCTGAATTTTGCCGGCTCCACCCGCAGCGTCACCGGGGCGTTCGGCAGCGTATTGACGAATTCGGCGAGCAGGCGGGCGTCGACCGTGACCTTCCCCTCCTCCTCGATCGACGCCCCGATCCAGGTGGTGATCCCGATCTCCAGATTCGTGGCGGCGACGCGGAGCCGACCGTCGTCGGTCGCCAGCAGAACGTTCCCGAGCACGGGCAGGGACGTCTTGGTGGCGACGGCCCGCGAAACCTGCGCCAGCGCCCGCTGCAGATTCTCCTGGAGGCAGGAAACCTTCACCGCGCCGTCCCTTCTTCGATAGTGTCCGTACACCTGAGGACCCGAGTATAGCATAGCGGTTGGAGCCGCCCGGACGATCGCGCCGCCGGCGCCCGGCGTCCAGTTCCGCCCCCGCCGTTACCTCAATCGGCGGATGCCGGACCCGCTCGACGACCTCCGGTCGCATCCCAGGTCCCTGCGCCTACCAATCGCTACCGGGAGCCGCGTCGACGCGACCGCCGCCGGCAGACCCGGGATGGCCCCGTAGGGGCCGGTGAGCGAGGCGCAACCTCGACTCGCGTTTCTATCCCCGCCGAACGATGCGACTGGTAGTGCCTCGTTGCCGGCTTGACACCTCCAAGGGGCCGACCTATAATTCCCATTAGAACAAACGTTCTCAAAGGAGGGTCGGGATGACCACGCTTGCTCCGTTCGAACCCGCGCGGCACCTGACCAAGGTCGGTGGCGCCGAGTACCTCGAAGTGAAGTGGCGCCTCGTCTGGCTCCGCGACGTCCATCCCGACGCCGTGATCGAGTCCGAGCTGGTGCGCCACGAGGGAGATTCTGCGCTGTTCCGGGCCAGGATCACGCTGCCAAGCGGCGGCTCCGCGACCGGCTGGGGCAGCGAGGAGATGGACGACTTTCGCGACTACATCGAGAAGGCCGAAACCAAGGCGATCGGTCGCGCCCTGGCCGCGCTCGGTTTCGGCACCCAGTTCTGCCCCGACTTCGATTTCGGGGCGGCGGCCGGCCGGGTCGTCGACGCTCCGATCGACTTCGCGTCGTCCCAGGGTCGGCGCAGCGCGGCGACGCCCGATCGGCGGCTCGCCAGCGTCGATCAGCCCATCACCGAGCGACAGCTCCGGTACATCCGCGGTATCGCCCGCGAAGCCGGGATGAGCGACGTCGAATTGAACGACGAGACCGAGCGTCTCTCCGGCAAATCCATCGCCGACCTCGGTCGGCGCGATGCCTCCGCGCTGATCGAGCGCCTCCAGGCCCGCCGCGCCGGTGCTGAGATGGCTTCGTGAGCGGGGGCGGCCCGGGCGGCGAGCCCGGCGCGCTGCGCGAACGGCGCGAGGAGATCGTTGCTCGTCGCCAAACCCTCGTCGGACGGCTCGAAGACGGGTATCGGCGGATCGAAGAGGCTCGCCAGCAAGGCGCCGATATCGGGACCTGGGAAGGCTTCTGGCTCGGGCTCCTCGAGGAGTACGAGACCATCTGCGATGAGCTTCGCCCTGCCGCTTAGAGCGGTGCCCAGGCGAGGCCCCGTATGGCGGCGGCCCGGCAGAGCTCTCGATCAACCGCGCACGTTGCAGTGCCGGTCGGGAAACAACCGGGGCGTCGGTCCCTTCGGGACAGACGAGGCGGCAGCGACGACGGGGCGCCGATCAGCACGGATCGGCGCCCCGTCGTCGCCGACAAAGTCGAGGAGCTAGGCCTCGTCGATGGTCACCCGCTCCAGCGTCACCGACTCCGTCGGCTGTGATTGCTCGCCGCTCGGCCCCCGCCGCGTCGGTACCGCTGCCAGGGCATCGACCGCCTCCTGGCCGCCCGTGACCTTTCCAAAGATCGTGTAGTTCTTGGGCAGCTTGCCCCGCAGGTCCTCGAGCACGATGAAGAACTGGCTGCCGTTCGTGTTCGGACCCGAGTTCGCCATCGCCAGCGTGCCCTTCTCGTACTCGCGGGCAATCGGCTCGTCGGCGAACCTGTAACCGGGACCGCCGGTGCCGGTGCCCGTCGGATCTCCACCCTGGACGACGAATCCCGACACGATCCGGTGGAACGGGGTCCCGTCGAAGTACCCGTCGCGCGCCAGGCAGACAAAGTTGTTGACCGTCTGCGGGGCGTCGCCGGGAAACAGCGCCGCTTCGATCGTCCCCTTGTTCGTCTCCATCGTCGCCGTGTAGCGCTTGGCCGGGTCGATCGCCATCGCCGGCGGCGCGTCGTACTGCTTGGTCGCCATCTCGCTCCCTTCACCGTTGCCCGGCGGCCGTTGCTGGTCCGTCCAGCAGCCACCAGCGTTCCCTTGCGGCGTGCCGCCCACCCCCGTCGCTTCCGGTCCCGACGGCGCGGAGAGGGACGCCGCCTCCTCGTCTCCGCAGCCCACCAGGACCGAGAGCAGGATGAGCGCCAGGCCGACGCCACGAACCCGCATCTGCTTTCCCCGCCTCCTCCCGATCGTCGCTCGGTCGTTTCCTCTTGCCCCAAGACGGTGTCCCTGACCCGTCGCCAAAAGGGCGGAACGCCCCGCGACCTATCGTCCGGTTCCCATGCTCGCTCGTCGCAAGATGGTCACCGCCAGGGCGTTTCCATGATTCCCAACGGCGTTGACACACCGGTCGTGGCCGTACCCCAGTTCGCCGCCGCCGTCCCTCCCGTGGCCGAGTAGAACGACGAATATCACCCGGTCATCCCGGTCCGCCGACGAAGCCGCCGCCGTGGGCGATCCTCCGGCCTCGCTCAGCGAATCAGCATCGCGTCGCCGAACGAAAAGAACCGGTAGCGTTCCTCGATGGCGACGGCGTAGGCGCGCCGCACCGCCTCCCTGCCCGCGAAGGCGCTCACCATCATCAGCAGCGTCGAGCGGGGCAGGTGAAAGTTCGTGATCATCGCGTCGACGAGCTTCCAGCGATAGCCGGGGAGGATGAATAGGCCGGTCTCCATCTTCATCCCCGACACAGCGGCAGTCTCCAGGCCATCGGAGGCGAGCGTCTCGAGCGTACGAACGGCGGTGGTACCGACCGCAATCACCCGCCGACCAGCTCCCCGCGTGGCGAGCACCGCCCGTGCCGTGCTCGCCGGCACCTCGCACCATTCCCGGTGGATCGGGTGGTCGGCGACCAACTCGGTGGTCACCGGCCGAAAGGTGTCGAGGCCGACATGGAGCGTGACCTCGGCCCAGCCCACCCCGCGCCGCCGCAGCGCGTCGAGCAGATCGTGGCCGAAATGGAGCCCGGCCGTCGGGGCCGCCGCCGAGCCTGCCTCAGCGGCGTACACGGTCTGGTACCGCTCCGGCTCCGCAAGCGCCGAGCGTACGTAAGGCGGCAGCGGTGCCGTCCCGTAGGGCGCCAGCGGCTCGGGACCGGTCGCGTCGACGGCGACGCGAACCTGACCCCCGTCGCCGCATTCCAGCACCTCGACGCCAAGGGGAGGCGCCGATGCACCCGCTCTCGGCTCCACCACCAGCGCGGTACCAGCAGCGAGCCTCCGCGCCGGTTTCGCGAGCGCCGTCCACACGCCCTCGCCCTCGTCGCGCAGGAGCAAAAGCTCGACCCGGCCCCCCGTGTCCCGCTTGCGGGCTGCCAAACGGGCCGGAATGACGCGGCTGTTATTCGCCACGAGGAGATCACCGGGGTCGAGGAGATCCGGTAGGTCCGCGACCGTGGCGTGCTCCAGGCCCCCGCTGGGACGGTCGAGAACGAGCAGCCGGGACGCGTCGCGCCTCGCGAGCGGTGCCTGAGCGATCAGCTCCTCCGGCAGATCGTAAGCGAAGTCGTCCACCCGAAGCGACCGGTCGATAGCAACGTCCGACGCTCTCATTCCGCTCCAAAGAGGGGACGCTGACCGGCGTCGACCGGGGTTGGCGGCTCAATCCCGAGGTGCCGGTACGCGCCCTCGGTCGCCACCCGCCCCCGCGGCGTCCTCTGCAGGAATCCGAGTTGGATCAAGAACGGCTCGTAGACATCCATGATCGTGTCCGGCTCCTCGCTCGTCGCCGCCGCGATCGTCTCGATCCCGACCGGGCCGCCGCCGAACTTTTCCGCGATCGCGAGCAGGATTCGGCGATCGACATCGTCGAGCCCCAGCTCGTCGACACCCAGCATGGCGAGCGCCTCGTCCGCGAGAGGGGCGGTGATGGCGCCCTCGCCCCGCACCTCGGCGTAGTCGCGGACCCGCTTCAGCAACCGATTCGCCACCCGTGGCGTCCCCCGCGAACGCCGGGCCACCGCCAGCGCCCCCTCCGGCGCAACCGCCACGGGCAGGATCGCCGCCGAGCGGCGAACGATCTCGTCCATCGCCGCTAGGTCGTAGAACTCGAGCCGGAGCACCGCCCCGAACCGGTCCCGGAGCGGACCCGTTAACAGCGCCAATCGCGTCGTCGCCCCGACCAGCGTGAATCGCGGCAGATTGATCCGCATCGTCCGCGCGGCCGGCCCCTTGCCAAGGATGATGTCGACCGCAAAATCCTCCATCGCGGAGTAGAGCACTTCCTCCACCACCCGGTTGAGACGATGGATCTCGTCGATGAAGAGCACGTCCCCGGGGTTGAGGTTGGTCAAGATCGAGACGAGGTCTCCCTGGCGCTCGATCGCCGGGCCAGACGTGATCCGAAGGGCCACGCCCAGTTCCGCGGCGACGATGCCCGCCAGCGTCGTCTTGCCGAGCCCCGGCGGTCCGTAGAGCAGGATGTGGTCGAGCACCTCTCCCCGCGCCTGGGCGGCTCGAATGAAGATTTCCAGGCTCCCTTTGACCCGCTCCTGCCCGATGTACTCCGCCAAGCGGCGCGGCCGCAGGCCCCGCTCCAGAGGCGCCTCGTCAACCCGCGGCGCGGGCGAGAGGACACGCTCTGGCGAGGGCACGGCCGCGCCCCCGCGGGGTCCCTTCACTCGCTGCTTGTCCATGGTCGCGAGTATAGCAGCCGGCTTCGAACGGGCGTTCGCTACGATTCCTCGTCGACCAGCATGTTGGGTATACCGTCCTCGATCGGGTAGACGCGTCCGCACGCGGTGCACGTCAGGGTCGCCCCCGCAAGCCGAAGCGCCTGCTTATCGATCGGGCAGACCAGGATCGCGAGCAACCCCGGATCGATCGTCTCCGCCGTCGTGTGGTCGTTGCCGGTGGTCGTCATCGGTCATCCTCCTCGGTTTCGGTGGTCACGGTTCCGCTTTCGAGTGGGGTCGCGGCCGGCGACGCGGCGACGCCGGCGAGACGGTCGAGTTCCTCGCGGGCCCGGTCCGAAAGGTAGGCGTCCGGTGCCATCTCGACCACCCGGCGATAGTGGGCGATGGCGTCCGCCGGGCGGGGTGGCTGCCAATTCTGGTAGAGCTCGGCCAGGTAAAACTGAGCCTCCACGCGCCCGGGATCGGCCTCGATGGCGCGACGGAACTGGAGCTCGGCGTCCGCCCGTCGCCCTGCCCCGGCCAGCGTCGAGGCGAAGTCGAAACGGATCGCCGCGTTGCCAGGATCGAGCGCGAGGGCCTCCTCGTAGCGATCGATCGCCTCCGGCAGCTCCCCCGCATCGGCCAGCACGTTCGCCAGGCTCGCCACGGCGGTCACGTTCCGGGGGTCGGCAGCCACCGCTGCGCGCAGGGTTTCCTCAAACTCCCCCGTCGGCTGCTCGGCCGCCGGCTCCACCGGCTCCCCTTCGGACGATCGGTCGACGAGGATCGTGGCGAAGCTGCCGCCGACGATGGAGCAAAGGAGGAGTAAAACCGCCGCCAACGCGACGACCCTGCCGCCCTTCCGGCCGCCGCCGCTCCCGGTCGCGCCTCCCGCCGACCGGCGGGCCGTGCTACCGCCTGCCGACCGTGGCACGGATCGTCCGTCCCTCCCTCAGCCCTCCCTGCCCGAATCGATCCCCTTCGCCGTCTACGGTGGTCGCCTCGTCGCACACGCCCGGCGGGGACCGCCGAAATCGGCCGCGCCCCGCCTTCGCGCGTCGAAGCATGGCGTTTCCCCCCTCCGCTCCCCGCGTCGCGTCGCGGGGCGCGACGATCGCGCTCGCGCCGGGCTGCCTTTTCGACGGTCGCCCGGCCCTGTGATAAACTCGCGATCCGTTGATCCCCGATAGCTCAACGGTAGAGCGACCGGCTGTTAACCGGTAGGTTCTAGGTTCGAATCCTAGTCGGGGAGCCACCCACCACCGTCGTCGTCATCCGTCTCCAGCCAGCCCCTCCCCGGTGAAGGCCCCACGCTACGGACTCCGGCCAACGCCGTTATCGCCCCCTTCCTCCTCGGCCCCCACCTCAGATGTCGTAGTTCCCGACCGGTCGGCGATCGCGTTCCCGCTCGAGCAGCGTGGCCAGCGAGACCGATTCGAGGAACGCGACCGACCGCCCTTGCAACTCGTGCCAGATCCCGTGCACCACGTCCTTGTCGCCTGGGGCGGTGTGGTGGGGATGGGCGCGTCGATCGGGGCCGTCGAGGACCGAGAGGACGTCCCACAGGGTCACGTCGCGCGGGTCCCGCGCCAGTTCGTGCCCGCCCAGCGGGCCACGCGTGCTCCGCACCAGCCCCGCCCGGTTGAGGGCACCGAGCACCTGATGGAGGTAGGCCTCGGGGACGTCTTGACGGGCGGCGATGTCGCGGCTCTGGGTCGGGCCGCGGCCGTAGCGCTGGGCCAGGTCAAACAGCGCGCGAACGCCGTAGTCCGCCCGGCTGGAGACGCGCATGAAGCACCTCGTTGGCGCTGCCCGACCGGTAGCCGTCCAGGTCGAGGGCCACGTAGTGGTAGCCGGCCGCCTTGACGGCGTCGCGGATCTCCGCCGCCCGCGCGACCGCCTCCGCCATCTGCTCCACGGGCAGCTCGAGGCGGGCCACCGCATCGTGGTGCCGCACCCGGAATCCGCGGAAGCCCAGCGCCCGCACGCCCCGCTCGGCGTCCGCGATCCGCTTCAGCTTCTCGACCGTGATCGGGTCGCCATAGGCGAAGCGGGACGACAGGCAGGCGGCCGCCGGCTTGTCCCAGGTCCGCAACCCCAGATGCGCGGAGAGCGACCGGATCTCCGCTTTGCCCAGTCCCACCTCCTGGAGCGGGCTCCGCACCCCGAGCTCGCGGGCCGCCCGCATCCCCGGTCGAAAATCGTCGCCGTCGTCGAGGTTCGAGCCGTCGACGACCTTCGCCAAGCCGCGCTCGGCAGCGACCGCCAGCAGACGTGAGTAGAGCTCGCTCTTGCAGAAGAAGCAGCGCTGGTGCGTGTTGTCGGCGTAGCGGGGATCGGTCAGCTCCATCGTCGACACGACCAGATGCTCGGCGCCGACCTCGGCGGCGATCGCCTTCGCCTCCGCCATCTCCTCGGCAGCGTACGTCTGCGACAGCCCGGTCGCCGCCACGGCACGGGCACCGAGCGCGTCGTGCGCGGCGCGCAGGAGCAGCGTGCTGTCGACACCACCGGAGAAGGCGACGAGGACCGAGCCCATCTCCGCCAACGTCGCCCCGAGTCGATCGTATTTTTCGCGAACCGGTGCGTCCACGTCGCTCCTTCGGGTCGCCCACGGACCTCGTCCGGCATCCTACCAGCCGCCGCGACGCGGGGACAAGGACGTCGCTTCCCGTCGAACGGCCGGCGTTGGCCACCGCTGCCATCCGCCGAGATGCCCTTCGGGTCGGTTGACCGGCTGGAGAACGGGTCCACAGCATGGCGTCCGCCACCCCGGGACCGCGTGCGTTATCCTTCGCCGCACCTTCGGTCCAGGCGATGCGGTCGCCCGGTCGTGCCACCTGCCTGCTGGAACGGCCGTCGCCAAGAGCGGTCGCCGCCCGACAAGTCGGATCCGCCCGCCACCCAGGTGCCCGCACCGGGAGAACCGGTGGCGGTCCTACCTCGGCGGCGACGTGTCGAGGACGAGTGCCGGGCGGTCGACCACGGGTCCCAAGGCTACGGGCAAGACGGTTGGAGGCGCGACGTGATCGTCTGTCCCCGCTGCGGGCACGAGAACTCCACGGATAGCAAGTTCTGCTCGAACTGCGGCAACGCGTTGACCGGGATCGCGAACGTGGCCCCGGGGGTCGAGACGGTCGCGGAAGGTCCCGCGACTTCCAATACGGCAGCACCGGCGCCCGACCCTGCCGCCTCTGCCACGCCACAGCCGGCCCCGACGCGGATGCCGCCGATCCCGGAGCCGCGTACCTGGTCCCCCCGCCCCCCGGCTGGCCCGAACGACCCTTCGTCGCTTCCTGCCAGCGCCCCGGAGTGGCGGATGTCCGACGCCGGACCGCTGCCGGAGCCGCGAGGCCGGCGACGCTGGCTCTGGATCGTCCTCGGCATCCTCGGCGTCTGCCTCCTCCTCTGCGTCGCCCTCACGATCTGGGGCAACAGCGAGGCCGGCACACGGGTCCTCAACGACCTGGCAACCTCGCTTGCGGAGGCGGCGACGCCAAGGGCGGAAGGGACGGAGACGCCAGCGGTCGGTGAGTAGGACCTCGCTCGTCCCCGTGCGCCTTGCGCGCCCTGCCCATCCGCCTCGTGGGGGCTCGCTTGCCCCGCCTGTTGACCGCGCGTCGAAGTTGGGGGATATTTCTTCACATCGCCCGGCCGGGGCGTTAGGCAGCGTCCGTCGCGTAACACGGAGTGGAGAGGGTCGATGCGTACGCGTTCGTCGTTCCCGATAGCGATACTCGTGGTCCTTATCCTCGCCCTCGCGGGCGTTCTCCCCGCTGCGGCGGCCCAGGATGCTTCACCGGCGGCAAGTCCGCTCGCGTCTCCGGGGGCAAGCCCCGCGGCCTCGCCGGTGGGTGGGGGCACCGGCACGTACGAGGTGGTCACCTCCCCCACCCGCGAAGAAGTGGCCCAGCAGACGTTCGAGACCTACCCGATGGAGGAGCCCGCCGCCGAGGGCGGCGAGATCCTCTGGGGACAGCTCTCGGACATCAGCACCGTCAACGTGATGCTGGGCGCGGACCAGCCGACGAACCCGTTCCTTGGGCTCGTCTTCGAAGGCCTGACCGGGACCAACCCAGTGAACGGCCAGCCCGCCCCGGGCCTTGCCGACCGCTGGGAGCGCGGCTCCGACGGCATGACCTACACCTTCTACCTGAACCAGGACGCCAAGTGGCACGACGGCACCGACTTCAGCGCCGCCGACGTCGAGTTCAGCCTCGCCGCGCAGCTCAACCCGGAGACCGGCAGCCAGTACACCTCCTCCGTCGATGAGGCGGTCGACAGCTACCGCGTGATCGACGAGAACACGTTCGAGATCAAGTCGGCCGGAATCCGCGCCGCCTTCCTCTTCGACCTCGTTCTCCCGGTCGTCGCCCGCCACATCTGGGAAGGCGTCCCGGCCGCCGAGTGGGCCGAGGACCCGGGCAGCACCGGCCAGGACCCAAGCCGCGTCGTCGGCACCGGCCCCTTCCGCTTCGTCGAGTGGGTCCAGGGGGACCACGCCACGGTCGAGCGCAACGACGAGTACTGGGACACCGTGACCGGCCGGGTGCCCGTCCTCGATCGCTTCACCGTGCAGGTCTTCCCGGACGAGACGACCCTCGTCCAGGCGCTCCGGACCGGCGACCTTGACTTCTACGACGACGTGCCGCCGGCTGAGATCGAGGGCCTCGAGACCACCGAAGGGATGACCGTCTCCCGCTTCGACACCTTCGACTTCGGTTACTACGCCTACAACCTCGACCCGGAGAAGACCACCGTCTTCCAGCAGAAGGAGGTCCGCCAGGCGTTGCTTCAGGCCCTCGATCGCGAAGCGATCATCGAGAGCATCTTCCTCGGGCTGGGCGAGGTGGCGGTCGGCACCCAGTCGATCCTCTCCAGTGCATACAACCCGGAGGCCATCGAGAATCCGTACCCGTTCGACCTGGAAGGCGCGCGTGCTTTGCTGGAGCAGGCCGGCTGGACGGATAGCGACGGCGACGGCATCGTCGAGAAGGACGGTCAGCCGCTCCGCTTCGAGGTAATCTACACCGAGGGCGTCGCCACCTACGAGCAGCTCGTGCCCTACATGCAGCAGCAATGGCGGGAGATCGGCGCCGAGATGGTCCCGACCCCGGTTCCCTTCCCGACCCTGCTCGAGGCGTTCAACGAGACGCACGAGTTC
>CADCWL010000005.1 GCA_902806405.1 uncultured Thermomicrobiales bacterium
GTCTCGGCGCCCGGGCGGTCGCCGGCGGGGACGTTGCCGTCGCCGCGATCGGCGACTTCCTACCCGACGGCGCGCCGCTGGTGATCGAGGCCTCCGGCAACCCGGCCGCCCAGCGCCAAGCGCTCGACCTGCTGGCCCCCGGTGGCCGGATGGTCGTCGTCGGCCACAGCCGGGCGCCGGTCGAGCTGTGGGCCAGCCGCGACCTCATCCAGCAGGAGAAGACGATCCTCGGCAGCGAGTACTTCGACCCGGACGAGTTCGTGCCCAACCAGCGTCTCGTGCTGGAGGGCAGGCTGGAGCCCGCGCGGCTCGTCACCCACCGCCTGCCGCTGGCGGGGATCGCGGAGGCGTACCGGCTCTTCTGGGCCGGCGAGACCGGCAAGGTGCTCGTTTACCCCGGGGGGATCACCGATGCCGCTTAGCGTGCCGTCCGGCCTGCCGCCCCGCGTGCCGCCCGCTCCGCGCTTCGGCCTCTTCCTGGGCCAGGTTGGCCAGACGTGGGAGACGCAGCTCGCGCGCGTCCTCCTGGCCGAGGAGCTCGGCTTCGACCACGTCTGGCTGGTCGACCACCTCGTCGACACCGACGGCGACCCCGACAAGCCCTGCCTGGAGGCGTGGACGCTGCTCGCCGCCCTCGCCGCCCGGACGGAGCGCGTCCGGCTTGGGGTGCTCGTCTCGAGCAACACCTTCCGCCACCCCGCTCTGCTCCTGAAGCAGGCCGTTACCGTCGACCAGGTGAGCCGTGGCCGCCTCACCCTCGGGGTCGGCACCGGCTGGCACGAGCCGGAGCACCGGTACTACGGCATCCCGTTCCCCCCGGCCGCCGAGCGGGCCGACCGCCTGGAGGAGGCGGTGGCGGTGCTGGACGCCCTGATGACGCGGGAACGCACGACCTTCGGCGGGCGGTTCTACCACCTGGAGGACGCCCCCTTCGTCCCGAAGCCGGTCCAGCGCCCGCGGATCCCCTCCTGATCGCCGCCCACCGGCCGCGGATGCTCCGACTCGCCGCCCGCCATGCCGACGTCTGGGACACCTTTCCGCCGATCCCGAAGGCGGCGACCGACGGCATGACCGACACCATGGCGGACCGGGTTCGGCACTTCGATGGGGCCTGCCGGGACGCGGGCCGCGATCCCGCGGTGGTTCGCCGCTCCACCTGGACGGGCAGCGCGGCGCTGCAATCTGAGGCGGCTTTCCGTGCCTGGGTTGGGGAGCACCGGGCGCTTGGCTTCACCGACTTCACCGCCGGCCTGCCGGGGCCCGCGCACCACCCGGCCGTCCGGCGGATCGCGGCGGCGGTGCTGCCCGAGCTGCGGGGCGCCACCGTCTGATCCGGGCGCCGAGCGCCGCGGTTATCGGCCAGCGCGTTGCCGGGTCTGCGGCGGCGATATCCGCATCGGTGGCGGCCCGCCCGTTACCGATCCCGCGAGCTCCGCGCCCTCCGGCACAACCCGGCCGCCCGGATTCTGAAGCGGCGCTCCTCGATGCCCTAGTCGCCGCCAGGGGCCGCTCCCGCCTGCCCAACGCGTTCTGGTCCCTGCGACCGGCGGCCTCTCTCTCCTGAGAGGGAGAGGGGGCTAGGGGTGAAGGCGCCAGCCCACCGGTCACCCCCCTCGCACGACCCGTCGCTGCGGCGACTCCTCGGAGAGCTGCATCAACTCGATCGCGTTGCCGTCCGGGTCGCGGATCCACGCCTGCAGGTTGTGGTCGAGGCCCTCCTTCGGCTCCCGCTCGATCGCGACCCCCGCTTGCCGCAGCGTCTCGACGGTGCCGGCCAGGTCGTCCGTCAGGAGGCAGACGTGGCGGAAGCTCTGGACCCGCCGCGGGTCCGGCTCCGGCCCGTTCGGAAAAAGCTCGAGGAAACGGTCCCCTCCCACGTGCAGGTAGACCAGCATCAACGAGCCGTCCGGGTGATGGAGCCGGAACGACTCCTCCAGGCCCAGCTTGGCGTAGAAGGCCAGCGCCGCCGTCAGATCGTGGACCCCGAAGGCGACGTGCCCCACGTCGGTGATCATCCGTTCATCCTCCCGTGCCGGCGGCGCGACCGGGGCGCGCCGAAGCGCCCGTCCCCCCTACGCGAAGTGCGGGATCACCTCCCGCGCGAAGCGCTCCATCGGCTCCCGGTCGTGGGCGAGGCGCGGCATGTAGACGATGACGTAGTCGATGCCCGCCTCGACCAGCCCTGCGAGGTGCGCGCGGACGGTCTCGGGCGTCCCGACGACCGTCGTCGCCGCGTACTGGCCGAAGGGGATCTTGCCCCGGAGGGATGCCGTCGCCTCCTCCGGGTCGGTGCCCGGCTCGATCAGGACGACGTCCGCCTCCGCCGATTTGACGATCTCGTCGTAGTCCCGCCCGACGTCGTCGCAGTGCCCCTTGAGCACGTCCAGCTTGCGCCGGACCGTCTCCGCATCGCGCCCGATGTTGCAGGCGTCGCCGTACTGGGCTACCAACCGCAGCGTGACCTTCTCGCCGCCGCCGCCGATCCAGAGCGGGATCTTTCCCTCGGGCGTCCCCCGGGCGTTCTTCGGCTCGTTGATCGGGCCGTCGATCGCGTAGCGCCGGCCCTTGAAGCTCGGCGTGTCCTCGGTCCACATCCGGTGGACCACCTCGACCGCCTCCCGGAGCATCCCCATCCGCTCCGGCACCGCCGGGAAGCCGCCTGATGGGGCGTGGGCGTTGCCTTCGGTGCCCTCCCCGCCGAAGCCGTACGCCCGCCACTCGTGCTCGTACCAGCCGGCGCCGATGCCGGCGTAGAGCCGCCCGTGCGAGGCGACATCGACGGTCGAGGCGATCTTGGCGTAGAGCGCCGGGTGGCGGTAGCCGTTGCAGCCGACCATCTGCCCGATCTTGACCCGCTCGGTGTCGCGGGCCAGCGTGGCGGTGGCCGTCCAGCACTCGAACGTCGTCTCCATCGTCGGCTCGGGCACGGTGTGGAAGTGGTCGTAGAGCCAGACCGAGTCCCAGGCGGGGTCCGCGTCGGCCGCCTTCGCGACCGCGGTCATCGCCTCGTACTGCTCGACGGGGCTCCCCACCCCGACCAGGTCCATCTTCCACCCTTGGGGCACGAAGAGCCCGAATCGAACCGCCACCGTCGCTCCTCCTCGTTCCGCCGGTCGACTTCCGTCAGGCGGCGTCGAACCAGTCCCGCACGTTGAGTCCGAGTGCGCTGCGCCGCTCCCCGCCCCACCCCGGGTGGATCACGAGCGGTTGGCACGCCGCGGACGCTCCCCCTCCGTCATGCCCTGCCGCCAAGCGTCACGCCGGCGATCGTCGCCGTGAGGATTTCGGGGCACCGCCGGCCTTCCGGTCGCCTCTCGGCGTTTACGAGCTCCGCGCGGACCCCGTCCCACGGGGTCGAGCGTGCCGTTGTCGCCCGCTGCGGCGTGCTGCTCTGCCCCCGATCCGGCCGGACGACGCACCGGGGACGACGTCCCGCAGGATCGAGCGTGAGCGACGGAGCGGTGGAGCCGCCACAACGCGCCCGTCAACCTCGGCGCCCGTTTCCGCCTCCGTGGTCGTCCGAGGACAACGCTACAGCTTGCTGGTCAGCCCGCCGTCGACCCAGACGATCTGGCCGGTGATGTAGGAGGCCCCCGGCGAGCAGAGGAAGACCGCGATCGGGCCGACATCGGCCGGGACGCCGACCCGCCCGGCCGGGATGCCCTGCCCCCACGCCTCCCGGTCGTAGTCCTCGATCCGGGCGTAGCGCTCGACCTCGATCGCCCCCGGCGCGACGACGTTAACCTGGATGTCGTGCGGGGCCAGCTCGACCGCGCACGCCTTCGTGAAGAGGTTGATCCCGCCCTTACTGGCCTCGTAGTGGGCGTGGTTCGGCGACGAGCCGAAGCCGTGCACCGAGCCGAGGTTGACGACCTTCCCCCCGCCCCCCCGCTGGATCATCTCCCGAGCCGCGCGCTGGGTGCAGAAAAAGGCGCCGCGCAGGTTGACGTTCAGCGTCGTGTCCCACTCCTCCGCCGTCATCTCCAGCAGCGGCCGCGGCTCGGTGATCCCGGAGTTGTTGATCAGGCAGTCGACCCGGCCGAAACGCTCGATCGTCGCGTCGAACAGCCCCTCGACCTCCCCCTGCTCGCGCACGTCGCAGCGGTGGAGGAGCAGATCGTCGTGCCCCTCGGCGCGGAGGCGGGTCGCCACCGCCTCCGCGCCGGCGGAGTTGCTGTTGTAGCTAATCACGACCGCCGCCCCCGCCCGGGCCAGTTCCTCGCTGATCCCGGCCCCGATGCCGGTCCCGCCCCCCGTCACCACCGCCACCTTGCCCGCCAACAGATCGGCCCGGAACACAATCCCCTCCTCCCGGACACGGGCGACGGGCGGCCCTCCTGCCGCCCGTCGCCCGTGCCACGCAATCGCGTTTCCGCCCTGTGCCCGCTTATCCCTTGATCCCGGTGCCGGCAATCCCCTGCACGATCTGGCGCTGGAAGAAGAGGAAGACGACGAGAAGGGGCAACCCGCCGAGCACCGCCGAGGCCATGATCTGCGCGTAACGGATGCCGTACGCGGTCTGGACCTGCGACAGCCCGACCGGCAGCGTCATCATGTCCGGGTTGGTGATCACGATGAACGGCCAGAGGAAGTTGTTCCAGGCCCCGACGAAGGTGAAGATGGCGACGGCGGCGATCGCCGAGCGGGCCAGCGGCATCCAGATCTGCCAGTAGACCCGCAGCCGACTCGCCCCGTCGAGCGTTGCCGCCTCCTCCAGGTCCCGCGGGATGCCGTCGAAGAACTGCTTGAAGATGAAGACGGCGACCGGCGAGGCGACCTGGGGCAGGATGATGCCCCAGTAGGTGTCGACCATCCGGAAGAACTGCATCTCGGTGAAGAGGGGCACGATCAGGATCTGCCCGGGCACCATGATCCCCGCCAGGATCAACCCGAAGACCAGGTTGTGGCCGCGGAAGCGGGTGCGCGACAGACCGAAGGCCGCGAGGCTGGCCAGCAGCACGGTGATGACCGTGATCGCGAGCGACGTCAGCGCGCTGTTGAAGTACCAGCGCGGCAGGTTGCCGGCGCTCAGCACCGCCTGGAAGGCGTCGAGGGTGACGGTGGAGGCGATCCACCGCACCGGGATGTCGGTCGTCTCGGCCTCCGGCTTAAGCGCCGTCGCCACCGCCCACGCCAGCGGCACGAACCACAGAATCGCGAAGAGCACCAGCACGCCGAAAGCGATCCGATCCCCCAGGCGGCTCTTCCCTGCGTGGGGCTCGGCGGTCTTTGCCGCCGGGTCCGCGCGACGGGTATCGAGTCCAACCCCCGGGGCGGCTCCGATCTGACCGACCTGGCTAGCCATTGGCCCGCTCCCTTCGGCGTCCGAGCAGCGCGAACTGCCCGAGCGAGATGACGATGATCAGCAGGAAGAAGATGTAGGAGATTGCCGAGGCGAAGCCGACCCGGTAAGTGGTGAAGCCCTGCTCGTAGACGTACTGGATGATGGGGCGGGTCGAGAAGTTCGGGCCGCCGTTGGTCAGCAGGAAAATCTGGTCGAATACTTTGAGCGAGGCGAGCACCTGGAGGACCAGGATCAACGTCGTCGTCCGCGCCAGCAGCGGCAGGGTGATCGAGCGCACCTGCTCGAGGCCGGTCGCGCCATCGAGCGCCGCCGCCTCGTAGATGTCGGGCGAGATCTCCTGGAGACCGGCCAGGTAAAGAACGAAGTTGAACCCGATGGTCCACCAGACGGTGGTGATCACGATCGAGATCATGGCGACGTTGGCATCGCTCAACCAACCGACCTCGTCCAGACCGGCGCGCGTCAGGTAGCCGTTGATGAGTCCGAAGCCGGGCTGGTAGAGCCAACCCCAGATCAGGGTCACGACTGACACGGGAAGGAGATACGGAGCGAAGAAGGCGAGCCGGAATAACCACCGCGCGGGGATCACGCGATTCGCCAGCAGCGCCAGAATGAGCGACAGAATCACGAGGGGCGGCGTGCTAAGCAACGTGAAGAGGACGGTGTGCCAGAGCGACGACCAGAAGTTCGGATCGGCCCACGCCTCCCGATAGTTCCCGAGCCCGAGGAAGTCCGTGGTTCCGCTGCCGGTCAAGCTCCAGTTGAACAGGCTCATCCGGAAGCCCTGGATGACCGGCCAAACCAGGAAGAGCCCGTAAGCAACCAGGAAGGGGATGACGAAGCCAACCCCTGCCAAGCTCGATCGCCAACTCGCGGTCTGCCCTTGCCCCGCACGTCGCACGGGTGCCGTGCGTCCGGGTGTCTGCCCCCGGGTGCCGGTTACCGCCGGCGCGGTCGCGCGCGTTGCCACCTCAGCCCCTCCCGTCCTCCGCCGATGTCGGGGTGGTGCCGCCGCACCCCCCGCCCCTTCGCTTGTTCACTGCCCGGAGCGCTCGCGCTCGACCTCGCGCCCGAGACGACTAGAGCGGCTCGGGTGTCCGGAGCATATCCTCCATGGCCGCCCGGAACTGGGCGAGACCCTGCTGCGGGGTCTGTTGGCCGTTGAGGACGGAACCGAAAGCGGCACCAGCCTCCTCCTGGAGGGGAGCGGCGGCGCCGCTGAACCAGGCCCGGGGATCGTAGACGGGACCCTCGGCCGCCGCCGCGTAGTTCGCTTGAGGTTGCAGCGCCGCGAACTCCGGGCTCGTTGCCACCGGCATGTAGGAGGGAACGTGACCCCCTTCGGCCCAGGTCAGGCTGTTCTGCAGCATGAAGCTGATGAACCGGAGGGACGCATCCAACCGGTCGGGATCCTCGTTCGGCTGCCGGGGTAGGACGAAGACGTGTGAGTCGGCCCACGTCTGGTCGGTGCCGAAGACGTTGGGGAAGGGAACCGCGCTGAAGGGCACCCCCTCCGTCTCGAAGGTGGTCACCTCCCAGCCCCCGTTCAAGTGGAAGCCGCCGCTCTTGTTGCTGAAGAAGGCGACCGATGCGGGGCCGTCCTGATTGGGAGCAGCGACCTTGCTGCCGACCGTGAGCTCGGCCATGAATTCGAGAACCTGGGTCGCCTTCACGTCGTCCAGGATCAGCTCGCTTCCGTCGGGCGAGAGGACCTGACCACCCGTCTGGGCATAGAGTCCAGAGAAGAGGCGCCAAGGCTGGACGCCGTTGGTCTGGTAGGTCAACCCCAATTCGCCCGTCACCGCTTGGGCACGACGAAAGGCGTCGATCACCGCGTCGGGACCCTGCGGCCGGACAAGATTCCCGTCCGGACCGAGCAACCCCGCCTGCTGACAAATCTCCGTGTTGTAGTACATGATGAAGGGGTGAATATCGAGGGGGATGGCGTAGGGGCTCCCTTCGAACTGCATCCCCTCCCAAACTTCCGGCAAGAACTTGTCGGGGCCAATATCGTATTCGGTCAGGACTGCGGGATCGAGCGGCTCCAGCAGGCCAGCCGGGGCGTACGACGGGAGGCGCGAGGCGTGCAGCACCGCCACCGCCGGTGGCCGCCCGCCCACGGCCGACATCGCCAGCTTGGTGTAGTAGGGCGGACCCCAGGCAAAGGTGACCGCCTCCAGGTCGATGTCCGGAGTGGCGGTGCTGAAGGCCGCCTGCATCTCCTGCAGACGCGCGCCATCGCCGCCGCCAAAGAGGTTCCAGAAGCGCAGTTCGCGCCGGTCCTGGGCGGCCACGGTGCCGAACCCGGCGGAGGAGGCGGCCAGACCGCCCGCTAATGCCGTTGCCCCTTGCAGCAGCCGCCGACGGGTCAAGGGCGCGCCGCCCATTGGGGGAACGTTTTCGGGTCCACCTACCACGGGTCCCTCCTCCGGCGAAGCTTCGCCGCCTCGCCTCGATTGTCACGGACGATAGTGACCGCGTACGTTACTGTCAAGCGATGGATAGACGGCGGGATTGGCGACCGGAACCCCCTCTCCGGTGCGCTGGATGGGCGGTGCCCTGAGCCCCCTTGGAGCGCTCGGCCGCGGCGGAAGGGTGGAACGGGGAGAACCACGGGTCGTCCACCAGAAGACTTGACGCCGGATCGGGTGTTGGCTAGCCTGTCCCGGTCATTTCGGAAGGCGAAGCTTCGCCGGAGCTCGTTCCCAAGGGGCTGCAGCGGGTGGCGCACGTATCGCTCAAGGATGTGGCGGCTCGCTCCGGCGTGAGCTTTCAGACCGCGAGCAAGGTCCTCAACGGCAAAGGCACCGTCGCGGCCGAGACTCGGCAACGCATCCTTGGCGCCGCCGAAGAGCTGGGCTACGTGCCCAATGCGCTCGCCCGTGGCCTCCTTAGCCGCAGAACCCGTACCATCGGGGTGGTCGCCAGCGATTTCAGCGATACGGTCCTCTCCCAGGTCGTGGTCGGCGTGGAGCGCGAAGCGCGACGTCACGGCCACGGCGTCATCATCGGCAGCGTCGATCCCGAAGGGTCGGACGGGGTGCGCTCCCTGCACGCGCTGATCGAGCGGCGGGTCGACGGCATCGTCACCGTCGCACCCAAGCTGGAAGGGGATCGGGCCTTCGGGGCGCTCCTGCGCGGTCCGATCGCCGCGGTCAGCACCCATCGTGTGGCCGGCGGCGGCGTCTCGGTCGTCGAACCGGACGACGCCGGGGCCGCCTCCCTTGCCACCCGGCATCTCGCCGCCCTCGGTCACCGTCGGATTGGCACCATCACCGGACGCGGCGATCGCCGCGCCAGCCATGCCCGGGTGGCGGGATATCGCCGCGCCCTCGCCGAAACAGGCATCCCCTTCGATCCCGACCTCGTCGAAGAAGGGGACTGGGAGCCAGAAGGGGGCTATCAGGCCGGCCACCGTCTACTCGACCGGGCGCCCGATCTGTCGGCCGTCTTCGTTCAGAACGACCCGATGGCAGCCGGCCTCCTGGCCGCGCTGCACGACCGCGGTCGTCGCGTCCCCGCCGACTGCGCGGTCGTCGGCTGCGACAATCTGACCCTCGCGGCACGAACGATCCCACCGCTGACCACGGTCGCCATCCCGCTCGTCGAGACCGGGGAGATCGCCGCCCGGCTTCTCGTCGGGGTCGTCGAGGAGCGGGCGGCCGGGCGCACGCCGGAGCCGCGCCGGCTCGTGCTGCCAGTGGGCCTCGTCTACCGGGCTTCGTCGGGGACGCCCGCACCCGGCACCCCGGCCGCCCCGCGAAACGTTGCCGGCACCGGCGCGGCGAGTGCCCGCCGGCCGCTGCCTTGAGCGTTAGCCTCGGAGGCGCGCCTCGAGACGCGCCTCCTGTGAGGCTGTCCGGGCCGCGACGTGATCGCGTCGGGTAACGACCGCCGGAGTCCGCCTCGACGCCCCGCCCGACGGCGGCGGTCGCGCGGACCGCTCGTCCGCTTCGCCGGCTGTGGAGGAGAAAGCCATGGACCAGACCCCCGTTCATCCCCGCCCGCAGCTGACCCGCGACCGCTGGACCGACCTCTCCGGTCCCTGGGGCTTCGCCTACGATGACGCCGACGTCGGCCTCGCCCGGGGTTGGCCCGATGACCCGGGCCCGTTCGACCGCACGATCGTCGTCCCGTTCCCGCCCGAGTCCCGCGCCAGCGGCATCCACGACCCTGCCTACCACCCCGTCGTCTGGTATCGACGCGCGTTCCGCGTCCCTGCCGCTGACCGCCGCGGCGCGCTCCTGCTCCACTTCGGCGCCGTCGACTACCGCGCCCGCGTCTGGGTCAACGGCCGCTCCGTTGCCGAGCACGAGGGGGGGCATACCCCCTTCGCCGCCGACGTCACCGCCGCTCTCCGTCCCGGCGACGCCGAGCAGATCGTTGTCGTCCGGGCCGAAGACCTCCCGACCGATCTCGCCCAGCCCCGCGGCAAGCAGGACTGGGAGGAGCGCCCCCACCGCATCTACTACCACCGCACCACCGGTATCTGGCAGCCGGTCTGGCTTGAGCCGGTCCCCCTGACGCGGATCGACGACCTCCGGTGGACCCCCGATCTCGACAGCGGCCTCCTCAACGTTGCCGTCCGCCTCAACCGCCCACCGGATCGCCCCCTCCGCCTCCGCCTACGGCTCTCCCTGCGAGGGATCCCCCTCGAGGAGGACACCTGGACGGTCGCCCGCGCCGAGACGCGACGCGCCGTCGCCCTGGAGCCGGCCCAGTTGACGATGGGACGCGATCGCCTGCTCTGGTCGCCCCGCACCCCGAACCTGCTCGACGCCGAGCTGGCGCTCCTCGACGGCGAGGAGGTCGAACCGCTCGACCAGATCGGCTCCTACGTCGGCCTCCGCTCCTGCGGCTTCGCCGAGGGCCGCTTCCTCCTCAACGGCCGCCCCTACTACCCCCGCCTCGTCCTCGCCCAGAACTACTGGCCGGAGTCCCACCTCGCCGCCCCTTCCTCGGCGGCGCTGCGGCGCGAAGTCGAGCTCGTCAAGGAGCTCGGCTTCAACGGCGTCCGCATCCACCAGAAGGTCGAGGACCCCCGCTTCCTCCACTGGTGCGACCGCCTCGGTCTCCTCGTCTGGGGCGAGATGGCGAACGCCTACGTCTTCTCTCCGACCGCCGTCGAGCGCCTGACCCGGGAGTGGATCGACGTCCTCCGGCGCGACCACAACCACCCGAGCATCGTGACCTGGGTTCCCCTCAACGAGAGCTGGGGCGTCCCCGCCCTCGACCGCGATCCGGCCCAGCAGGATTTTGTCCGCGGTCTCTACCATCTGACCCGGAGCCTCGACCCCTCCCGTCCCGCGATCGGCAACGACGGGTGGGAGCACGTCGTCGGCGACGTCTGGGGCATCCATGACTACGCCCTTGACGGGGAGACGCTGCGCGAGCGCTACGGCACCCCGCAGGCGCTGGAGCGAACCCTGCGCGAAGTCCAGCCCCACTACCGGACGATCGCGCTCCCCGCCGCCCGCCACGCCGGCGAGCCGGTGATGCTCACCGAGTTCGGTGGCATCAGCCACGCCCCGAGGGCGGCCGAGCGCTGGCACGGTTACGTCACGGTCGGCGACGACGCCGCCTTTCTCGCCAAGTACGCCGAGCTCCTCGACGCCGTCCTCGACTCCCCGAGCATCGCCGGCTTCTGCTATACCCAGCTGACCGACACCGAGCAGGAGAGCAACGGCCTCCTCTTCGCGGACCGCACACCGAAGCTCGACCCGGCCGCCGTCGCCGCCATCACCAAGCGCCCCAGCAAGGCCCTCCCCGGCGAGGTGATAGCCAACCTGCAACAGACGGCCGAGGTCACGACCTTCCAAAGCGGCGGTTGAGCGGAAGCTCTGCGACCGCGGCACGCTGCCTGCACCGACCGCCGGTACGGGGGGCGCTGGGCCGCCCTGGGCGAGGTCGCGGGGCGGCCCCGGCGGCGGGGCCGCGGGGCCCGGGGAAAGTGAGACAGGGATGGCTACTACCGCGCGCTTCGTGCCGATCGCCACGGAGGAGGAGCTCGACGGCTGGTGGGCGCGCTCGGCGGAGGCACCGGTCCTCCTCTTCAAGCACGACCCCGGCTGCTCGATCAGCGAGGTCGCCTACCGCGAGCTCGCCCGCCTCGACGGCGAGTTCCCGATGATCGATGTCGCCCGCGCCAAGCCGCTCTCGATGGCGATCGCGGCCGAGACCGGCGTTCGCCACGAGTCGCCCCAGGTGATCCTCCTCCGGGACGGCGCCGTCGCCTGGACCGCCTCCCACTTCCGAATCACCGCCGCCGCCGTCCGGAGTGCGCTGGCCTCGCCCTAGGGGACCCGGGCCCCTGCTTCGCCGGTCGTCCGGTCGCGGGGTGTCGCCCACCGTGCTCGATCACTGGAAGTGGATGACCGGTGGCAGATGGAGTGATGCGATTGGGGCCGGACGATCGCGGCAACGGACCCCTCGAGCAGCACCTCGATCCGTGGGAGCGGCTGACCCGCCTGGACCCGCGTCGCGGCCGGCACCTCGTCCTCCGGCGCGGCTCCCCCGGTCCGGGGCGTGACCGGAGGCAGACCGTGCCGCTTCCGAATGGGGACAAAGTCGGAGAGCGGCGATCTACCCGTCCGCCACGATCGCGAGGTCGACGCTTTCCCGCTCCTCGATCTCCGCCGCTCGAGCGTGTGCCTGCGCCAGGCACGCGGACGGGCGGTACTTGACGCGGTGGCCACATCGGATGTGGTCCCGCGCGTCCGCGACTCTCGCTGCCCCGGTCGGCCTGAGAGCGCACCGGTGCGTGCGTTTCCCCACCGATCGCTGACCGGACCTTAGGCTCCGCTGCCCGCAGATTCGGGCGGGTGGTGGGGGCGTGCCCGCGCACTCGCGCCCCGCGCTGGCGGCGGCTGGGTGATGCAAGGTGCCCGGAGGATGGGAGTGTTCGTGATTCGACCTGCCCCGCGCGGGGACGAACCGTTTCTCTGAGACATGGGGTGGGAGGCGACGGCCGTGACCGCCAACAGGTGCCCGTTCGGGCGGGAAGCCACCTTCGCGATTGCACGCGACCGCTAGCTACTCCCTCGATGGCTGGCACTGACCGGCGATGCGGGGGCCGTCGCCGTCGCCGAGGACGGCTGGCTCCTGGAGACGGCCTGGTACCGCCTCGTCCCGGCCGGGGGCTCGGGTTGGGGCCTCACGGGGAGCCGGGCGCGCAAGCTTTCGGTCGGCGCGGTGGCGGACGCGTAAGGTAGCGTCTCGGCGGGGGAGCGCTGCTCGACGCGGTGCTGGAGTTGGCGCGTGAGCAGGAGCGTCGAGCGTTCAGCCTGCCGGCGGATCGTCAGTACCCCGCCCGCCGGCTCACCGAGGGCAACACCTTCCGCGTCGCCCGTGTCTCCGACCCTAACGCCAGATCGGTGACGATGACCATCCACGTGTGAGGCGTTCCACGGCGCCGGCGTGGCCCCGTCACCGTCCTCCCCTGGCCCGAGGCTCGCCACCGGGAGGGCGGCCGGCTCGGACCCCTCGTTGCGGGCCCCGCCCGCCACCCGCTGCGGGAAAACGGCGGAGTCCCCTGTCTCCGGCGTGACCCCCGTCCCGGCCGCGACCTCCTCCCGCTCCCCAGGGAAAGGGGTGTCCGGCCCGGCGGCGCGGAGGACCGCGATCGCGGCATCGGCCTCGATGGTGACCTCGCCGGTCTCCACGTGCACCAGCGCCGACGCCGGATCCCTTGGGTCGGAGGGGAAGCCGGCGTCCGGCTTGATCCCGATCCAGAAGAGCGCGATCTCGGCCGGGCCGCCGGCAGTTCCTGGCCGGGGCCGAAGCCGAGCCCTCCGAACCTCAGGGATCCCCTCCTCGGGGGGCGGCGTGGCCCCCTAGGCGACGGCGACGGCGGCGAAGAGGCCGGCGAGGACGACGGCGGGTAGCGGCACGAGGACCGGGATCCGGCGCATGGCGCGCTCCTTCCCTTAGCCGGCCGCCATGGTAGCAACCGCGACAACCCATCGTGGACCAGCAGGGGCCAACCCGCGCCGACGGGTCTGCCGCCATCTCCTCGTGCTGGGTCGCCCACCTCGGCGATCGGATGTGGCCGCGCGTGGGCGCCCCTATCCAACGTGCAGCGCGGGCCGACGCTCGGGGTCCGGCTCCGCCTTGCGCAGAATCTCGTGGGTAAGGGGGGCGATGTCGCCCTCGCCGAAGAGGACGAAGCGGGCGAGGTACTTGAGCGGGTTGCCCTCGGTCCAGCCGAAGTAGGCGTGGGGGCGGGTACCCCTTCGGTCTCGGATTTCGAGCAGGACGGCCGCGATCGCGTTGGGCACCGAGGCGCTCTCCGCCCGCAGCACGCGGAAGCCACCGATCTCTTCGCCGGAGACCCGCACCGAGGGAGCAAACTCGGAGGCGTCGGCAACGGTCACCTCTAGGAAGAGGACGGCGTCGCCGGGCGGAATGTGGCTCGCCTCCCGCTCCTGCCGCTCCTTGAGCAGGTACTCCCGGGAGGTGCGCTGGTCGGGGTGATTGGCGATCAGACGAACGGCACCGTTTCGGCCCGCATCCTCGATAAAACGCTCGGCGACGTCGTCGATGACCACCTCCTTCGTCCGCAGTTCGGTGGAGCGCCAGACCCGGGAGATGAGGGAGACGACGACGATGGCGCCGATGAAAAAGGAGGCGATGCGGACGCCGTCCGGCCGCTCGAAGATGTTGACGACGGTGGTGTAGGCGAAGACGGCGGCGATGATCGCGAAGCCGACGGTCCAGCCCCGTTGCCGCGCCGCCCGGGCGGCGCGGGTGACGGCGACGGAGGCGGAGGTGATCAGGACCAGGACGCCGGTGGCGTACGCCCCGGCCTGGGCCTCCACGTCCGCGCGGAAGATCAGGGCGACGGCGACGGCGATGGCGGTGAAGACGAGGACCAGCGGGCGCACCGCCCGCGTCCAGTCGGGCGCCATCCCGTAGCGGGGGAGGTAGCGGGGGACGATGTTGAGGAGGCCGGCCATGGCCGAGGCGCCGGCGAACCAGAGGATCAGGATCGTGCTGACGTCGTAGGCGGTGCCGAAGCCGTCGCCCAGGTACTCGTGGGCGAGGTAGGCGAGGGCACGGCCCGCCGCGTCGCCCCCCTCCTCGAACTCCTCATGGGGGATCAAGACCGTCGTCGCGAAGGAGCTGAGGATCAGGAAGGCGCTCTTGATCAGGGCGGCGCTCGTCAGCAGCTTGCCCGTGTTGCGGGAGCGGCCGTCGGGCCGTGCCGGGTCGTCGCCCGCTTCGCTGCGGACCAGCGGCATCACCGCCACCCCGGTCTCGAAACCGGAGAGACCGAGCGCCAATCGGGGGAAGACGAGGAGCGCGACGGCGACCATCGTCGTCGGGCTGCCGTGCTCGGCGGTCAGCGCCCGCCGCCAGTCCCCGACGAGACCCGGGTTGGCGACCACGTGCTCCAGGGCGACGGCGACGACCACAAGGGTGAGCAGCAGGTACACCCCGACCAGGCCGACCGCGATCCCGATCGCCTCCCGGAACCCCTTGAGGAAAACGGCGCCGAGCAGGGCGACGAGGACGAGGGTCACGGGGACGGCCTGGCCGTGCCACGCCTCCAGCACGAAGGGATTCTCGAGGACGTGGGCGGAGGCGCCGGCCGCGGAGATCGTGATCACGAAGTCGGTGGCGACGAAGCCGAGCAGGACGAGGACGAAGAGTTTGCCCTGCCACCAGCTGAGCAAACGCTGCAACATGGCGATCGAGCCTTCGCCGTGGGGACTCTCGCGCGCGACCCGGCGGTAGACCGGCAGCGCGCCGAAGAGGGTCAACCCGACGAGGACGATGTTGGCGATCGGCGAGAGATAGCCGGCGGCGATGGCGGCGATGCCGGGCTGGTAGCCGAGGGTCGAGAAGTAGTCAACCCCGGTCAGGCACATCACCTGCCACCACGGGTGGCTGTGCGCCGCCCGCACGTGCGGGCCCTCCGCTTCCCGGGCGTGCTCCTCGAGCAGCCACCCCCGGAGCCGGCCGGTCCCGCCCGCCGGTCGGGCACGGGTCGCGGCGATGTCCCGCGCGGGAGGTCGTTGCGGCCGGTCGTCCAATCGCCCGTCGACGGAACTCATCGCAACGACCCCAGCCACGAGACGCCGGCGACGGCGAGAAAGAGGGCGACCGCGACGGTGACCGCGACCAGCGCGGCACGGGCGGTCGCGGTCCGGGACGGCGCGCCGCCGCGGACCACCGCGAGCGTCGGCGTTCCGGCTCGCTCGTGGCACCATCTGAGCCACAGGACCAGAAGCGCGGACGCGGCGCCGAGCCCGGACAAGGCCAGGCCGGAGCGGCCGGACGCCGTTTCGCACGCGCTCGCGGCGATCGGGAAGGCCAGCACGAAGCCCGGGATGCGCCAGTCCGACCCGAGGAATCCCGCCGACAGGCCGCGGCGACGCCGCACGATCGCGCCGACCTCGGCACAGGTGCGCCGCGCCATGCGTCTGCCATCGTCGACGGACAAGAGATGGCCGGACGGACGGGCCACGTAGATCGCCGCGCGGCCGAACGTCCGCATCCGGAGGAGGGAGGGGCCACCTCCGGGCCAAGTCCGGAGCCGCGAGATGTCGTCGATCACCAAGCCGTCCGCCTCCACCAGCACCGGGCGCCACGGTCGCCCCGCCGCCATCGCATAGCCCCGCTCGAGCCGTTCGACCTCGCTCTCGGCCGCGTGGCGCCGCAGGCTCTCGTGGACCGCTACGACATCTTCCGGGGAGAGGCCGGGAACCGCCCGGAACCACCATCGCCGGCGCGTCGGCCCCGCGGGGTGGTTCCCTGCAAACGGCGGGAGCGGCGGTGTGCTCCACCTCGCGGCGGCGGGCGATCGCCGCGGCCGAGCGCCTCGGGCCTGCATCACGATTCGCTCCACGAGCACCGGATCTCCCCCTATCGGGCGTCGTCGCTCCGCACCGCGGCTTGCGCCGAGCGTACAAGCCAGCGGGTTAGGGGCGCGTAAGAGTCGGAGGTCAGGGCGTTAGAAGCCCGTTAGGAAACCCCTCGGGGCGCCGACGTGTCGGCCGATCCCCTCGCCGCGTCGGGCGGGCGTCCCCGTCATGGCGTCCGTGGGGATCGTTCCAGCCGGGCCGGTCGCCGCGGGGCACTGCGGCCGATGGTGCGCTCGGCCGCTCGCCCCGGTAACGCGAGGGGGCGTCCATCGGTCTCGGCGGGGAGGACCGAGATTGGGAACGAGGAGGCCGGAGCATGGTCGATCGCCCCGGAGCGCGAGCGCCACGGTCACCTGCCAAATGCGGCCGCTAGCGGCGGTGGCGCAGCCGTTTAATCGTCGGTCGTGCCGCCACCGGCAGCCGACGCCTTGCTTGGTCAAGATCAAGGGAAGGCGGGCCGGATCGTCCTCAAGCGCGCGTCGCAGTTCATTGACGTAGACGCGCAACTGGCGGGAGTTTGAGGCGGCGTAACCGTCCCATAGACGTTCGAGGGGTCGGCGGAAGGTCGGGACCTGGCCGCCGTCGACCGCAAGCACCCGCAGCAGGTCGTGCTCGGTCGGGGTCTGGTGGACCTCCGCCCCAGCCTTGGTGACGACGTGGCGTGCCCCGTCGCTCGCCACATCGCGGACCGTCGGCCGCCGGTCTGCCGCCGGGCCGGCGCGTCGGAGACCCCGATCAATCGAGCGAGCGACTCGGCGATGCCGAACGGTTTGGTGAGGTATCCGCCCGCGCCCAGGTCAGGCGCCGCGAGCCTGTCGCGGTTTTGACCGCCCTCCGAGAGGACGAAGATCGGGAGCCGCGACCAGGCATCCGGCACCGATCGGCCCCGTCGACGTGGACGACGCGGTCGACGATCCGCGCCCGAGTGTCGTCGAGGGTGACGTCGCCGACGAGTACCGCGTTCAGCTCAGCGAGCAGCGCCGTCCGCCACTGTCGGCGCTCGGCCATCTCCGCCCGCCCACAGTGACGGGGGACGAGGCGGCCGGTCACGACGACAACGCCAACGTCAACGTAGGCGACGATTGCCAGCGCGTGGCCCTGGCGGCCGACGGTGAACGTTCCCTAAGGCGGGATGTAGAAAGCGGGGAAGGGAAGGAAGCCGAGCGCCGCCAACAACGTGGCCGGGATCGCACCTGCCAGCAGCGCAACGACGAACGACACGAGCAGCTTGAGCAGACGTTCGGCAGGTCACGCCGGGCCGCCGCAGAGAGCATGGCGCGTGTTGCCATCGCGATGGCGCCACTCGCTCGAACAAGACGTCACCCAAGCGTGGGGGCGGATGGGGCCGATCAAACGGACCCAACGGCCCCGAAGCGCAGCGCCTTGCGCCGGTTCCGATACCCGCCGATCGCTCTCCTCACCGGGACGGACCCGGCGAGACAATTCCACCGGGCAGCTTGGCGGCGACCGGCGCCTCGACTGCGGGCCGTGCCCGGCGGGCGCTGCATGGCGATCGGTGGCGCTGGCGCGGTCTCCCCTACCCGTCGGCCACGATCGCGAGGTCGACGCTTTCGCGCTCCTCGGCCGGCGTCACCCGGAAATGGTCCATCGTCAGGCACTCGGTCGGGCACCAGTCGACGCAGAGGCCGCAGCGGATGCAGGCCCGCTCGTCGATGATCATCGCCGCCGCGTTCGGACCGAGCTCCGCCCGCGCCATCCCCGCCAGCTCCTCGTCGTTGTCGATCGAGTGGATCCGGTCGAGCGAGATCATCTCGATCACCTGGTGCGGGCAGACATCGGCGCAGTTGTTGCAGAGGATGCAGCGGTTGCCGTCGATGAAGATGTTCAACTGACACTGCAGGCAGCGCTTCGCCTCTTCGAAGCCGATCGGCTTCGTGTAGCCGAGCTCCACCTCCAGCGTGGTGTCCCCGGTTCCCAGGCCCCGCGCCTCCACCGGCAGACCCGGCATCATCTGCCGCCCGACGTCGGAGTAGTTGTCGCCCCAAACGAGGCGGCGGCTCATCGCCGTCAGGCTCCACTCCGCCACCCCCTCCGAGACGAGCGGATTCGGGGTCGCGATGTACTCGGTCGGGACGCGGGTGATCTCCATCTCCTTGACCTTCGGCCGGGCACCGCGCATCGCCTGGTCGATCAGGTCCGCGACGCGCCGCCCCTCGCCGATCGAGGAGATGAAGTTGGTCGGGTTGACGACGTAGTCGCCCGCCGCCCAGACGTTCGGCAGCTCCGTCTTCAGCGTGTGGTCGAGCACCGGCACGCCGCGCCGGTCCGTCTGGACCGGCAGCCCCGCCGCCAGGGCCGGATCCTGTCGCTGGCCGATCGCGACCAGCACCATGTCGCAGTCGATCACGAACTCCGAGCCGGCCACCGGCTCTGGTCGCCGCCGCCCCCGGGCGTCCGGCTCGCCCAGCTCGTTGCGGACCAATTCGATCCCGACCACTCGGCCGTCGGCGTCCCCGAGGACGCGGGTGGGGGAGACCATGTACTCGATCTCGACCCCCTCCAGCTCGGCCTCCTCGAGCTCCAGTTCCTCGACCGGGATCTCCTGGACCGAGCGCCGGTAGGTCATCACCGAGCGCTCGGCGCCCATCCGCACCACCGTCCGCACGCAGTCCATCGAGGTGAAGCCGCCGCCGACCGTGACGCAGCGACGCCCGACCCAGACGTCCTCCTGGCCGAGGCTGACGTCCTCCAGGAACTTCAGCCCGGAGACGACCCCGTCCAGCTCCTCACCCGGCACCCCAAGCTCCTGCGGGATCTGGCAGCCGGCGGAGATGACGACTACGTCGTGCTCGTCGGCCAGGTCCTGCAGGGCGACGTCCTTGCCGACCTCGCAGTTGTAGCGGATCTCGATCCCCAGGTCGGCGATGAGTTGCGCCTCCTCCAGGATCACGTCGCGCGGCAGGCGCCATTCCGGCACCCCCGTCCACATCACCCCACCCGGCACCGGCCACCGCTCGAAGACGGTGACCTTGTATCCCTTGCGGCCGAGCTGCCGCGCCACCGTCAGCCCGTTCGCGCCGGCGCCGACCACCGCCGCCGTCAGTCCATTCGGCGGCGGCGGCACCTCACGCCGCGTCTCGCCCCGGTAGTCGGCGGCCACCCGCTTGAGGTAGCAGATCCCGATCGGGGCGTCGATCTCCTTGCGGCGACACGCCTCCTCGCACGGTCGGGCGCACATCCTGCCCAGGCAGCCGGGGAAGACGTTGTGCTCCCGGTTCAGCTCATAGGAGTCGGCGTAGCGGCCGTCGGCGATGAAGGCGATGTAGCGGGAGATGTCGGTGTGGGACGGGCAGGCCGTCATGCACGGGATGTTGTCGGAGAACCACTGCGGGTCGCCGGTGAAGATCGGGTAGCGTTTGCCGGAGCGGTTGGCGTACGGCGTGTAGAACGAGGCGTCGACGAAGGCGAGCAGTCGGATCCGACGCCCGTCCTCGACCTCGATGTCGTGGAACCCCTGCCCGGCCACGCCGTACGAGCTCAGCTCGCCCGTGGCGATGTTGACCTCCGACTCCGTCATCGGCCGAAAGCGGTCGGCCGGGCTGCCGCACGAGGGGCAGGCGTCGGGCGGCGTTGCCCCCTCGTCGATCCACCCGCACACCTTGCAGCGGAACATGGCCGCGACCTCTCTCTGCATCCGGGCTCGTGGTCAGGCGCTCGTGCCGGTCGGGGGAGGCAACGATGGGAGGCGCGCAGGGCACTCCCGGTAGTGGCACGGACGGGACGAGTATACAACCGGGCGACGAGCTACCAGCGGGCGGCGGTGACGGCCGCGGCAGCCGTGCCCGACCTCTCCTCGGTCGCGCTCCCTCCCTGCGATCGGGGAACTTCGGACGGCGGGACCGGTGACCACGGCCGTCAGCGCTGCCGGTCGGCCCAACTACCCGCGTACCGCGCCATTGCCGCCCAACTAACATCCATTCTGTGTCGCCCCGTCTCGCATCGGCGACTCCGACGGGGACCATGACCACGACCACCGTGACCAGCCGCCCTTCCCCGCCGACGGCCACCCTCCGCGACACCCTCGGCTTCGTCGCCGGCGTCGCCGTCCCGACCGTGGCCCGAGGGGTCATCAGCCGCCCGCCCATCGTGGCCCTCGCCGAGCGGCTGGACCTTGACCGTCGAGCAGTCCGGTGGATGCAGCGGCTTCGGGACCGCTACGGGCCGGGGCCGCTGCTCCTCCGGCTCCCGGTTCGTTCGCAGGCGGTCGTCCTCGCCCCCGGTAATGTGCAGCGGGTGCTCGACGACTCGCCGGACCCGTTCGCCACCGACAGCGGCGAGAAGCGAGCCACGCTCTCCCATTCCCAGCCGCAGGGGGTGCTCATCTCCCACGGCCGCGACCGATCCGATCGCCGCCGGTTCGACTAGGCGGTCCTAGAGACTCCCCGTCCCGTGCATCGGCTGGCTGACTGCTTCACCCGGGTCGTCGACGAGGAAGCCGATCTCCTGCTCGGAGCGGCGCGTCGACGCGGGGAACTCGACTGGGACGGGTCGCCGTCGCCTGGTTCCGCACGGTGCGGCGGGTGGTGCTCGGCGACGCTGCCCGCGACGGCCAGGGACTTACCGACCTGCTTGCCCGGCTCCGCGGCGACGCCAACTGGGCGTTTCTGCGCCCGAAACGGGGCGGGCTGCGGGACCGCTTCGACGAGCGCCTGAACAGCCACCTTGCCCGCGCCGAGTCGGGCAGCCTGGCCGGGATGGTGGCGACGACGCCCACCACCGCCGACTCCGCCCCGGCCCAGCAGGTTCCCCCGGGGCACTTCGCGTTCGAGCCCGCCGGCATGGCCGCGTTCCGGGCGCTGGCACGGCTCGCCGCCCACCCCGAGCGAGCCGAGCGGGCGCGGGCCGAGATCCGGGACCGGGATGGGTCGGGGTGGCAGAACCTGCCGTGCTTACGGGCCTGCGTCCTCAAGTCACTGCGACTTTGGCCGACCACCCCGATGGTGTTGCGCCAGACCACCGACGCGACGACCTGGGACGGCGCCGCGATGCCGGAGCGGACGGGGCTCCTGATCGTCGCCCCCTACTTGGACCGCGACGAGCGAAGCCTGCCCGCGGCCGACCGCTTCGCGCCCGAGCTCTGGCGTGGGGATTGCTCGGCCGCGGACTGTAGATTGATCCCCTTCATCGGCGGACCAGCGGTCTGCCCGGGCCAGAACCTGGTGCTGCTCCTGACCGGGGCCATGCTAGCGGCGCTGCTGCGCCGCACCCTGATCCGCTTCGCCCCGCCAACCCGGCTCGATCCGCGCCGGCCGCTGCCGGTCACGCTCAACACCTAATCGCTGCGCTGCCGGATCGACGCCTGACATCGGAGGCGCCGTGCTACGTGCCGGCGAACGGCCGCCGCCTGCTGGTGACCCCGACGAGGGGACGAAACCCGCGGGTAGCGCGGCTGGCGAGACGGCGATTACCCCCACCTCGAAACGGTATTTGCTCGGAAGGCGCGCATCCGTACGGACGCTCACCACCCCCCTACGGCGACCATGGCGCTCGCTGCGTCGTTCCATCGGGCACGGATCTTCTCCGCCGCCCTCATCGGTCGCTTTGACCGCGGGTCGATGATCGGTCCAGCACTTCGGGATTGACAATCCCCGCCGGCCGCTCGCCGCGGAGCCCCGTCAGCAGGTTCTCGGCGGCGAGCACCGCCATCCGGTCCCGCGTCGCGTGCGTTGCCGAGGCCATGTGCGGCACCACCAGCGCGTTCGACAACCCGACCAGGGGGTGGTCGGCCGGTAGCGGCTCCGGGTCGGTGACGTCGAGCGCGGCACCGCCGATGGTTCCGTCGCGCAGCGCCGCTACCAGCGCGTCGGTGTCGACAACGGGGCCGCGGGCGGCGTTGACCAGGATCGCCTCCCGCTTCATCAGGCCCAGCTCCCGGGCCCCGATCAACTTCTCCGTCTCCGGCGTCAGCGCAACGTGGAGCGTGACGAAATCGGCCTGGCCCAGCAGTTCGTCGAGCGGAACATAGCGCGCGCCGAGTTCGCGCGCCGCCGTCTCGTCCTCGTACTCGTCGAAGGCGAGGACCGTCATCTCGAACCCGCGCGCCCGTTTCGCCACCTCCCGCCCGATGCGGCCGAAGCCGACGATGCCGAGCGTCGCCCCCGTCAGGTCCCGTCCGCGCAGCAGCGTCGGCCCCCACGTCCGCCACTTGCCGGCCCGGACGTAGTCGGCCCCCTCCACCACTCGCCGGGCGGACGCCATCAGCAGCGCCCAGGCGAAATCGGCCGTCGTCTCCGTCAGCACTCCCGGCGTGTTGCAGACCACCACGCCGCGGGCCGTTGCCGCCGGCACGTCGACGTTGTCGTAGCCGACCGCGAAGTTGCTGATCACCTTGAGCCCCGGCTCCCGGTCGAGGGTCTCCCCCGTGATCGCGTCGGTCAGCAACGTCAGCGCCCCGTCGCAGCCGCGCAGCAGCGCGGCCAGTTGCTCCGGGCTCGGCGGCAGATCCTCATCCCAGAGCCGCACCTCGGCGGCCGCGCGCAGCAAATCGAGTCCCGCCTCGGGGATGACGCGGGTGACGGCGACGGTGGGCATCGGTGACTCCAATCGATCTCCTCGTCTCGAGGTCGTCAGCATTGGCGGCTACCCGCGCCCGCCGGCGGTAACGAGCGTGTGGGCGGCCAGCCTCGATCCCGGGTGGGACTGCGACGAGAGCAGCGTGTCATGCATCGGCGCGACGGAGGTCAGCAATCCCGCCGGCTTGGTCGCCAGGAGCGTCCCACCGCGGAGCCCATGGCTGTGGACCAGGTGGCGTGCCGCCTCGTCGCCCCTCACCAGACGCCGAGCCTCAAGTTCCATGGCCGGCGTAACGACCTCTTACCCGCCGGGGTCGGGTCCGGCATCGACGACCCGACGATCGATCGGACGTGCGAGCTCGCGATGGACAATCCATCCCGGCCAAGGGGTTGGACCGAACTTCCCGATCACCGCGGGAGGAACGAGCACCCGGCCGGACGACGCTCCGGAGAGTTCAGCCCGACCGGTTTGTTGGAGGCCGATCACCGGGCTCGAGGCGGAGACGACCGGTACGCGCGGACCATCCCCTCCACCGCCCGCATTTCGGCTTGCCACTCCTCCTCCGTCACGTCGAAGAAGGCGATACCCAACGCGAGGGTATGACGGATAGAGTCGAAACGGTCTCTGCCGAGCCACCCGGCCGGCTACCCGCTCGAGACCGTCCCGGACCGGTCCGGCTCCGGGACCATCGGCTCAGGCGCCGCCCGCTCCACCGGCGCTTCCGCCCCACGCGGCACCGCCGGCAGCTCGTCGTCCACGTCCGGGGTGATGATGGTCGTGCGGTCGTTTTCCCGACGGGTGCAATAGATACAACCCGTGCGTCGGTCGCGCGCCTCCGCCGGCATCCTACCCGAAGCGTTGCCCGCCGGCACGGCCACGCCGCCAGCCGCGGTGCCACCCGGGAAGGCCGGCCCCGCTCCTCCTAGCCGCCCGTCCGCCCCAGCCGGAGCCGCTCGCCGACCTCCACCGTCGCCAGGTCGCCGACCGCCCCGACCGTGAAGACGCTCCGGTCCCAGACGAGCGGTTCGTCCGCGGCCCGGCGCGTCCCCCAAACCGCCTCCACCCGCAGCGCCGTGACCGCTCCCGCGTTGTCGACCAGCACCTCCAGCACCCGCAGCTCGTTGTAGTCGCCGTCCATCGTCCCCTCGCCCACGCCCGCCTCCACCGCGAACCGATCCCCCAGCCGGCCGGAGCGCCCGGCTCGCCCGCATCGTAACAGCCGCTCTCGGCCGCCACGGCGAGGCGCGCCCGCTCCATCCCGCCCTTGCCCCAATTCCGACCGCCGTGCTATGATTTCACCCGTAAACAAGACTCATTCGCAACAAGCACGGCGAGGTCGGGGACGGGTGACGAAGGGGTACCGGAACACGGTCCAGCGGACGCAGATCCTCGACGCGGTGCGGGCGGCGGACAGCCATCTCACCGCCGGCGAGATCTTCGAGTGCGTCCGCCGCCGCGACCCCCGGATCGCCTACGGCACCGTCTACCGGGCGCTCCATCTGCTCGCCCAGCACGGGCTGGTCCAAGAGCTGACCTTTGCCGATCAGGCCAGTCGCTACGACAAGCGGGTCGACCGCCACGACCACGTCCACTGCCTCGGGTGTGGGGTCCTCGTCGACGTCGACGTGCCGGTCGCCTTGATCGCCCGCCATGTCGCCGCCGAGCAGAGCGGCTTCGAGGTGGAGAGCCACCACACCGTCTTCGCCGGCCGCTGCCGGGAGTGCAAAGGGAAACGGACCACGGCGGACGCGCGCCACAACCGGGCCGAGACGTTCGCCCTGGCCGACGACGAGAGGGAGGGGTAACGCCGCACCATGAGCGAGACGACCGCAACCACCACCGCCGCGCCGATGTTCGAAATCGAGAACCTGCACGCCAACATCGAGGACAAGGAGATCCTCAAGGGTGTCAACCTGACCATCCGCAAGGGCGAGATCCACGCGATGATGGGGCCGAATGGCTCCGGCAAGAGCACGCTCGCCTACGTTCTGGCCGGCCACCCATCCTACGAAGTGACCGAGGGTGTCATCCGCTTCAACGGCGAGGACATCCTGGAGATGGCGCCGGACGAGCGGGCCCGAAAGGGAGTCTTCCTCGCCTTCCAGTACCCGACCGTGATCCCCGGCGTGTCGATGGCCAACTTTCTCCGGATGGCGGTGACGAGCGTGCGCAACGCGCGCGCCGACGCGGCAGCTGCCGACGGCGGCGAGGCGAAGCGGATGGCGCCGCGCGAGTTCCGCCGTCTGATGCGGGAGAAGATGGCGCTCCTCAAGATGGACGACTCCTTCGCCACCCGCTACCTGAACGAGGGCTTCTCCGGCGGCGAGAAGAAGCGCGCCGAGATCCTCCAGATGGCGCTCCTGGAGCCTTCCATGGCGATTCTCGACGAGACCGATTCCGGCCTCGACATCGACGCCCTGAGGGTCGTCTCCGAGGGGGTCAACGCCCTTGCCGGCCCGGAGATGGGGATCCTCCTGATCACCCACTACCAGCGCCTGCTCGACCACATCAAGCCGGACCGCGTCCACATCATGATGGACGGCCGCATCGTCCAGAGCGCGGGTCCCGAGCTCGCCCTGGAGCTTGAGGCCCACGGCTACGAGGGCCTCCGCGCCCGCTTCGCCCCTGACCTCTCGCCGGTCGTCGCCGCCGAGCGGGCGTAGGACGAAGGCGATAGGGAGCAGGTCAAGGATTCGAGGAACGGTTCGCCAATGGGTTATGGGCTCGTAGCTCGTAGCTCAGAGCTTAGGAGCTAACGATGGTCGCTCAGGTTGAGATCGCCGATTACCAGTACGGCTTCCGGGACGAAGAGGATTACGTTTTCAAGAGCGAGCGCGGCCTCACCCGGCGGGTGGTCGAGGAGCTCTCGGCGATGAAGGACGAGCCGAGCTGGATGCTCGACTTCCGGCTCAAGGCGCTCGACCATTACGAGAAGCGCCCGATGCCGAACTGGGGCGGCAAGCTGGACGAGCTCGATTTCAACAACATTTTCTACTACATCAAGCCGAGCGAGAAGCAGGGCAAGACCTGGGACGAGGTCCCGGCCTACATTAAGGACACCTTCGAGAAGCTCGGCATTCCTGAGGCGGAGCGGAAGTTCCTCGCCGGTGTCGGTGCCCAGTACGAGTCGGAGGTCATCTACCACTCGTTGCGCAAGGACCTTGAGGAGCAGGGAGTCCTCTTCCTCGACATGGACTCCGGTGTCCGCGAGCACCCGGAGCTGGTCAAGCAGTACTTCGGGACGATCATCCCGGCCAACGACAACAAGTTCGCCGCCCTCAACTCGGCGGTCTGGTCCGGCGGCTCGTTCATCTACGTGCCGGAGGGGGTCAAGATCGAGGTCCCGCTCCAGGCCTACTTCCGGATCAACGCGGAGAACATGGGCCAGTTCGAGCGGACGCTGATCATCTGCGCCCCCGGCTCCTACGTCCACTACGTCGAGGGTTGCACCGCGCCGACCTACTCGACCGACAGTCTCCACTCGGCCGTCGTCGAGATCATCGTTCAGGAAGGCGCCCGCTGCCGCTACACCACGATTCAGAACTGGAGCAAGAACGTCTACAACCTGGTGACCAAGCGCGCCGCGGCCTACAAGGACGCGACGATGGAGTGGGTCGACGGCAACCTCGGCTCCAAGCTGACGATGAAGTACCCCGCCGTCTGGCTGATGGAGCCGGGCGCCCGCGGCGAGGTCCTCTCGGTCGCCTTCGCCGGCGACGGCCAGCACCAGGACGCCGGCGCCAAGATGGTCCACGTCGCGCCGCACACCTCGTCGCAGATCACGAGCAAGTCGATCTCGAAGGGGACCGGCCGTTCGTCCTACCGCGGTCTGGTGAAGGTCCACAAGGGTGCCCACGACGTCAAGAGCAACGTCGTCTGCGACGCGCTGCTGCTCGATGAGACGGCCCGGACCGACACCTACCCGTACATGGAGATCGAGGAGGAGCGGGTCAGCATCGGCCACGAGGCGACCGTCTCAAAGGTGGCGGAGGAGCAGATCTTCTACCTCCAAAGCCGCGGCGTCTCCGAGACCGACGCGATGAGCATGATCGTCAACGGCTTCATCGAGCCGATCGCTAAGGAACTCCCGCTGGAGTACGCGGTCGAGCTCAACCGCCTGATCCAGTTGGAGATGGAAGGGTCGGTCGGGTAGTCGCCGTCGGGCGCCGCCGCGGCCCATGGCGGGGGCAGACACGCCGGTCTGCCCCCGCCACCCGTCCGGTGCCGCCGATCCCCCCGGTTTGGCATGGCCCGCGACGGCGGCCGGGCCGGCGCCACCGACCAACCCTGTCCGACGGGGACTTTGATGTCGGCAGGGGCGGACCTCCGTGTCCGCCTTCGCCGTGACCGCCCCGCCCTAATCTTGTCGAGGAGCCCATGGAAGCCACCCTCACCGACACTCCACGCTCGACCCTGATCGGCTTTTCCCGAGACGCCGTCGAGGAACTCTCCCGGCGCAAGGCCGAGCCCGACTGGGTCCTCCGAGCGCGCCTTGCCGCCTGGGATCTCTACGAGTCGATGCCGATGCCGGTCCGCACCGACGAGGAGTGGCGCCGTACGGACCTGCGCGGTCTGAAGCTCGACCGCCAGATCCCCTTTGCCGGCCTGGAGCGCCGGGGCGTCGGTCTCGCCGACCTCCTACCGGCGGGTGAGGGCGGCCTTGACCCGGATGTCCACCGCGCCGGCGCCGTCGTTCAGCGCGACGCGGCGACGGTTCACGCCGAGGTCGACCCGGCGCTGGCGGCGCAAGGGGTCGTCTTCGCCGACCTCGACACCGCCGTGCGCGAGCACCCGGAGCTGGTTCGTCGGTTCTTCATGACCGAGGCGGTGCCCGTCGGCTTCGGCAAGCTGGAGGCGCTCCACGCCGCTTTCTGGCAGGGAGGCACCTTCCTCTACGTGCCGAAGGGGGTCCGGGTCGAGCTCCCGTTCCGCGCCTTCGCCGTCGCCACGGAACCGGGGGCCTCGCTCTTCGCCCACACGCTGGTCGTGCTGGAGGAGGGGGCGGAGGCGTTCGTCGTCGACGCTTACCGTTCGGAGACGCAGGAGCGCCAGGCGTTCACCTCGGGCGTCGTCGAGCTGATCCTGCGGCGCGACGCCAAGCTCCGCTACGTCCAGGTTCAGGAGTGGGGCCGCCACGTCTGGAGCTTCCTGACCGAGCGCGCGGTCCTCGCCGACGACGCGACCCTCAATTCACTCCACGTCTCGCTCGGCTCCAAGTTCGCCAAAAACTCGATCGGTGCCCACCTCCGCGGCGAGAACAGCCTCGCCGAGATGCTCGGCATCTTCTTCGCCGACGGCGACCAGTTCATGGACCACCACACCTGGCAACTTCATGAGTCGCCCTTTGCCACCAGCGACCTGGAGTTCAAGGGTGCCCTCAAGGGGAAGGCCCGCAGCGTCTACTCCGGCATGATCAAGGTCGAAGAGGGTGCGCAGAAGACCGACGCCTACCAGCAGAACCGCAACCTCGTGCTCAGCCCGACCGCCCGGGCCGACTCGATCCCGAACCTGGAGATTGCCGCCAACGACGTTCGCTGCACCCACGGCGCGACCGTCTCCCAGGTCGAGGAGGAGCACCTCTTCTACCTTCAGGCCCGCGGCATCGAGCGCTCCGAAGCCCAGAAGCTGATCGTCGAGGGCTTCTTTCGCCCCGTCATCGACCGCATCCCCGTCGCCGAGATCCAGGATTTTTTGCAGGCGGCGATCGCCCATAAGGTGGGGATCTAAGTCCGAACCAGGTCCGTGCTCGGGTGGCGCCGGATGTTGCCGTCGGGGTGGCGCTTGCGCCCGGACGGCGGCGTCACGGCCGCCGGCCGTCGGTGTGCCCGTGGACGACCGGAAACACGGAAGGTGTATCGGAGATGAGCACGTCGACCCTGGTCACCCCCCTCGACGCCGGTGCGGTCCGCGCTGACTTCCCGATCCTGGCCGAGACGAACGAGCGCGGCCAACCCCTGACGTTCCTCGACAGCGCCGCCAGTTCCCAGAAGCCGGCCGCCGTGCTCGACGCCCTCGACTCCTACTACCGGAGCTACAACGCCAACATCCACCGTGGCGTCTACGCGCTCTCCGAGAAGGCCACCGCCCGCTACGAGGAGGCCCGCCACCTCGTCGCCGACTTTATCGGCGCCGCCTCCCCCCGCGAGTGCGTCTTCGTCCGCAACACCACCGAGGCGATCAACCTCGTCGCCCAGACCTGGGGCCGACGCCACGTCGGCCCTGGCGATCTGATCGTCTTGACCGTCATGGACCACCACTCCAACCTCGTCCCCTGGCAGATGCTGGCCGAAGAGAAGGGGGCGGATCTGGCCCACGTCCGGATCACGTCGGACGGCCGGTTGGAGATGGACCACCTTGACGAGTTGCTCCGCCGCGAGCCGAAGCTGGTCGCCTTTCCCCACGTCTCGAACGCCCTCGGCACCGTCAACGACGCGGCGGAGATCGTCCGCCGCGCCCACGCCGCCGGTTCCCTGGTCCTGATCGACGGCGCCCAGAGCGTCCCCCACCTACCGGTCGACGTCCGGGTCCTCGACTGCGACTTCCTCGCCTTTAGCGGACATAAAATGCTGGCGCCGATGGGGTCCGGTGTCCTCTACGGGAAGCGCGCCCTGCTGGAGGCGATGCCCCCCTTCATGGGCGGCGGCAGCATGATCCGCAAGGTCGAGCTCGGCCGCTCCACCTGGGCCGACGTCCCCGCCAAGTTCGAGGCGGGCACCCCGGCGGTGGGGGAGGCGATCGGTCTCGGCGCGGCGGTCGAGTACCTTTCGGCCCTCGGGATGGACCGCGTCCGCGACCACGAGCGGGAGTTGACGGCCTATGCCCTGGACCGCCTCGCCGAGGTCCCCGACCTGACCGTCTACGGCCCCGCCGACCCGAACCAGCGCAGCGGCGCCGTCTCGTTCACCGTCGGCGACGTCCACCCCCACGACGTCGCGGCTATCCTCGACGGCGAGAACGTTGCCGTCCGCGCCGGCCACCACTGCTGCCAGCCCTTGATGCGCGAGCTCGGTCTCCTCGCCACCACCCGCGCCAGCTTCTACGTCTACAACACCGAAGAGGACGTCGACCGGCTCGCTGCCGCCCTCCGGAAGGCGACCGCGATCTTCGCGGTGTAGAACGGTGAGCGATGAGCCGATGGTGTCCAGCGTCCATGCCCCTGTCGTCCCTCGTTCCTCTGGATGACAGGGGACGGCACCGTGCCTTCGATCCCGCTCCCAACGAGCATTGGCTCATCGCTCACGGTGCACAACCCATAGCCCGGAGACTGCCATGACCGACAGCATCTACCGCGAGGTGATCCTCGACCACTACCGCAACCCGAGGAACAAGGGGACGCTCGACCCCGCGGACTACTCCTACGAGGACACCAACCCCCTCTGTGGCGATGAGGTCCGGATCGACCTTCGCGTCGTGGACGACCGCATCGCTGATGTCAAGTTCTCCGGCCGGGGCTGCGCCGTCAGCCTCGCCTCCGCCTCGATCCTGACCGAGATGGTCGAGGGCCGTCCCCTGGCTGAGGTGAAGGGCCTGACTAAGGACGACCTCCTGGAGGAGCTCGGCATTCCCGTCAGCCCCGCCCGCCTCAAGTGCGCCCTCCTGGGTCTCAAGGTCCTCAAGGCCGGCATCTACGGCGTCGCCCATGCCGACGACGAGCTGTGAGCGGTCACCCCCTGTTCGTCCGTCGGCCGTGATCGACCGCCGCGACGGCCGCGTTTCCGGCTCCGCCCCCCGCCCGGGCCTGCGTTGTCGTCCCATCGTCGCTCGTGCGTCGGGATGACGGATAGACGATCTGCACCTAGCCCGCCGCGGGTCCGACCATCGCCCCAGCCTTAGCACCAGCCGCAGCCGCCAGTCCCATCACCCGGAGATCCCCATGACCGACCCCGCCTTCGTCACCGTCGCGACCGTCGCCGAGCTGAGCCCCGGCGAGATGATGTACGTCGAGGTCGGTGACGATCCCGTCTGCTTGATCAACCTCGGCGGGGAGTTCTACGCCTTGAACGACATCTGCACCCACCAAGAGGCATCCCTCTCCGACGGTGAGATCGTCGGCGACGAGGTCGAGTGCCCCCTCCACGGCGGTGCCTTCGAGATCCGCACCGGTGCCCCCGCTAGCTTCCCGGTCGTCAGCCCGGTCGATACGTACCGCGTCCGCGTCGTCGGCGACGAGGTCCAGGTCGCGCCGAACGGGTGAGGGCCTCGATTCACGAGCGCGTGACGACCGGACGTCGGTGGTCGACGCGTACGATGCGTCGGCCTTGAGGTGGAGGTGACCGGGCGAGCGAGGTTCGGACGTGCTCCGAATTCACGAGATCGACCGGGACGACGCGAAGGTTGAAACCCATGGCATGCCCCGGGACCGCGCCGAGGGGTTCGAGGACGGCATATACGGTCGCTCCCGGATCACCGTCGGTATCGGAATCGAACGAATGGTGGCCCCGGTCACGTGGGGGGTAGACGCTTCCTCAGCGTGACCATTGCACGGCGTCGGGACAACTTCTCGGTGGAGGACGCCGCAGGTGACGGCGACAAGCGGCGTGCCTTCCCGCACCGCCGATGGAGTTATCCCGGACGGCGATTCGGCCCCCCTTGCAACTAGGGATGCCGATCTTCGACACCATCCAGGAGGCGAGGGCGTTGCCGCGTGTTCACGTCACCGCGACGTTTGCGGAAGAATGGGAGCCGCGCAGCATCGCGGTCTTTGCCCCCCGCCATCGGCTGAGTCTCTGCTTCCGTAGGGGGATTCGTCGACGGGAGGTTGGTCGCGACGAAGCGGTCGAACCGGCCGCCCCCGAGCGTGGGGCGATCCGGCGTGGGCTGCCGCTGCCTCTTGGCGTTCGCACCGCGTATGGAACGCTCTCGTACGCAATGAGCCGGGAAGGATGGGACACGTGGAAACGACGGGTGCTCCAGGTTCGGACGGCAACGCCGGCGCGCTGGGACGGGAGGCGCTCCGCCGTCTGATCCTCGACGATCCGCCGCTGCTCTCCGAGTGGCTTGACCTCGAGCAGCAGCTCCAGCCCAACGGCGTCGACCTCACCCTCCGCGAGGTCGGCGCCTTCGACGGAGGCGGCGTCGTTGCTCGCGACAACATCGGCCGTCGGCTACCGGAGGTCCGTCCGCTTCCTTTCGGGGACGACGGCTACCTCGACCTCGCGCCCGGCCCGTACCACATCCTCTACAACGAGGTCGTCGACTTGCCGCACAACGTGATGGCCCTTGGCCGGCCCCGCTCCAGCCTGGGACGCTGCGGCGTCACGATCCATAGCGCCGTCTGGGACGCCGGCTACCGCGGCCGCTCGACCTCATTGCTTGTCGTCGTCAACCCCGCCGGTTTCCGCCTGGAACGGAACGCGCGCGTCCTCCAACTCGTCTTCTTCGGCCTGGGCGAGGCCGTGGTCGAGGGATACCGCGGCACCTACCAAGGGGAGAACCTGCCGCCGATTCCCGGGTAGGCGGGCGACGAGGGCTTTCGCTCACGGGCACGGACGGACGGATTCTCCAGAGCGGGTACGGCCCCGGAGGGGGTTCTGGGGGAACGGCGCGGACTCGAACGACCCCGGCTCTCGACGGCGGTGCGAGCGCCGCCTCACCGACCACGACGGGCGAACGCGGGCCGCTCTGGCGGCTCGCCGGGAACCGGGATCTGCGTTTTGACCCGCCCACGCTGGTCCGTCTCGTTGCACCCCTCGACCGGGCAGAAATAGATCAGCGTGTACTCCTCCTCCGTCTGGTCGGAGAAGCGGGTGGGCCGCCCCTGCTTGCCGCGCAGCCGCATCTCGACCTTGTGGTTGGGGCAGTGGGGAATGGCCGGCTCCAGGCGATCCCGCCGGAGGATCACATCGAGAACACGCTGCACCTGGTAAACCCTCCATCGCTCGCGCCCTAGCCCGCTGCCTCGAGCGCGGGCAGTGCCGATCCGACCCGGACCGGCGCGACCTGACCGGCACGTGATCCCCGGCCGAAACCATGCGGTCAGGATGCGCGCTAGTATACCGGGGCGAGGGGCCGCCGCCGCAGCGGTCTGGCCTGACGGACCATCCGCCTTCTTCCCGAGTGCCCCTTCCCTTATCGAGCCGCGCGCCTGCCGACGAGGACCGCCGACGATGGTTGACGATGTGATCGAGGCGCTCCGGAGACGCTACGGGGAGGGCTGGGCCAAGGACGACGAGGCGAACCTCCGCTTCTCGGTCGACGTCGAGCACCTGCTGCGCGGCGTCGAGGGAGCCCACCTGATCGGCGATCCGGAGATCGAAGACGGCCGGGTTACTCTCCGCGTCTGGGTCGACTACCCCCTCCGCGACCTGATGAGCGCCGACCAGCTCGCCTACGAGATCTTTGGCCGTCTCAGCGAGGAGGTCTTCTACGCCGAGCGCCGCTTCGAGAAGGGCGACCTCCGCTACCCCTTCGTCACCGGCTCTCCCCGGCACGGCCACGTCGGCGCCCTCGTCTTCTCCGGCCCCCACGCCGCCGCCTTCGCCGACCGCTTCCGCCAGCGCCTCGCCGGCGGCCTCCGCTACCAGGCCTGACGCGGACGGCGTCCCGAACCGGAGACCGGTGCTCCGGGAACGCGACGGGCGCCGGGGGACGAATCCCCCGGCGCCTGTTTGTCGGTCGATGGCCTGCAGCGGTCGGGCTGGGCCGGATTAGCTCGCGGAGGCGCCCGCCATCGCCGCCATCTGCTGCGTCAGCTGATCGGAGATCGTCTCCAGCTGCTGGAGCATGTCTTGCTCCTGCTGCAAATTCTGCTGGAGCAGCTGGGCCGCCTCGGTCTGGCCCATCGCCTGCGCCTTCTTGACCAGGTGGGTGTAGCCGGCGATCTCGAGGTGCTCGGACTTGATCGCGCCGGCGACGACGGCGCCCTCCAGCACCTCCGGCGACGGCTGCGACTGGGCGACCTCCTGCAGCGACTGGCGCAGCCCCTCGGCCGCGTGGCAGGTGATCGGGTGCGCCTGCTGGCCCATCATCTGCAGGACCTGCTCGATGTTCTTGGCCTGCTGCTCGCTCTCCTGCTGGTGCTTGGCCAAACCCTGCTTCAACTGCGGGTTCTGGACCAGTGCCTGCGCCTCGCCCAGCATCTGGACGATGATCCCTTCGCCGCTGTGGAGGTCAGAGAGCTCGTGGACGAAGAGATCCTGGGGCGTCGTCATCGGCATCGACGGCATGTTTGATATGTCCTCTCTCGATCGGTTCCGTGTGATCGGCAAGGGCGCCCGTCACGCGTGTGGCTAGGGCACTTACGATGCCTTCGGTGCTTCACCGCAACCGGAAGCTCTAGTCTGAACTACGTTCGGAGCCGGTCGCGTGGAGAGGCCCGCCGGCGTCCGCGGTGCGCCCGGGAGTGCCGCGCACGACGACAGGGCGCGGGGGCGGCGATCGCCGCCCCCGCGCCGCGCCTCCGAGGTCGTGACGCCCTCACGCCCTCCTAGAGGAACGCCAAGGGGTCGACGTCCACCCCGTTCTGCTGAACGATGAAGTGAACGTGCGGTCCGGTCGAGTTCCCGGTGCTCCCCATTGCGCCGATCTGGTCGCCCTGGGCGACCGCCTCGCCGGCAGCGACCCAGAGCTCGGCCATGTGGCCGTACAGTGTCTTGAAGCCGTTGCCGTGGTCGATCTTGACGTAGTAGCCGAGGCCGCAGTCGCACCAGCCCGAGTACTCGACCACGCCGCCGTCGGCCGCCATCAGCGGCGTCCCGTAGACGTTGGCGAGGTCGATGCCGTTGTGGAAGTTGCATCCCAGCGCCGGACTGTACGGCTCGAACCAGTAGGGGCTGCAGCCGAACCCCTGGGTGAAGGTGTACCCCCCCACCGGTTCGGTGAACGCCCCGGTCGCCTGCCCGGGAAGCTCGAGCCGCGGCAGCTCGGGGACGTTCGGCAACTCCGGCGCCTCCGGGACGTCAATCTCCGGCCTCCGGTCGCCGTCAGGGGCAGGCGGTTGGTCGGCCTCGTTCAAAAAGACGCTCGTCACGTAGCCGGCAACGTCGCCGTCGGTGATTACGTACCAGCCGGTGCCGGTCGGGTCCGTGAACGGCCCGTCGAGGATCTGGACCACGTCGTTCTCCGGCACGCCGCCGACCCGCTCCGCGTCCGGCGCCGGATCGGTTCGAATGTTGAGCCCGGTCCCGTCGTCGGTGATCGCCTGGACGTAGGAGCCGACGGAGAAGGCCGGTCCGGCGATCGAGGCCTCCTCGACGGCGGCGGGAGTCTCGGCCGGTGCCGCGTCGTCTGCCGCCGGCGGCCCTTCGGTCGGTGACGGCGCTTCGGCCGGCACCGGCGTCGTGCCGTCGGGGGCCAGGTAGGAGCCGAGCACCCAGCCGTCTTGGCCGCCGTACCGCACCGGCCACCACCTCCCGCCGTCGACGTAGACGGTGTCCGCCTCGTCGATGCGGAGCTCGACGACCGCATCGAAGGGGAGGGCGCCGATCGACTCGGCCGCCGTCCCGGCCAGCTGCCGGAGGTTGACCCCTTCCGGGTCGGCCACGCGGGCGGTGGTGCCACCGAGGTTCTCCCCGTCGCTCGCTGCGGGGATTTCCCCCAGCCCAGGGTCCGCGGCCTCCTCCGGCGCCACCTCGGCGGGGCCCTCTGCGGCCGCAGCAGCGGGCGCTCCCGGGTCCTCCTGCCCGTCGATCTCGAGGAAGAAGCCGGCCACCCAGCCGTCGCCGGCCGGGGTCCGCACCGGCCACCAGCGGGTGCTCCCGTCCGGGTCGTAGACGGTGTCCCGCTCGTCGGTGAGGAGGCCGACCACCGTTCCCTCGGAGAGGGTGCCGATCACCTCCGCACCGTAGTCCGGCTCCGCTCGAAGGAGCACCCCGTCGGCGCTGCCTTCGATCGTCCCCGAGCCGGACTCCGCCGCCGCCCGCTCAACCCGCGACGGCGCCAGCGGCGCGAGCGCCGCCCCGGCGATCGCCACCGCCGCCACCACCGCCACCAACCGCGACGTCGCAGGCGATTTGCGCGCTGCTAGCCTCAACACCCTTCTCCTCCACGCCGATCGCACGCCAAGCGCGTCGTCGCCAACCTTCGGCACCTCGCCGCCCTCGGACCCGTCCACGTACGGCCGCTCTCCGGTGTCCCTACGGTCCGTCATCTGAGCGTCGGCGCCGGAAGGTGACGGTCGGCGGTGAGGACACCCGACCCGATGCGTCCGTCCTGCGGCGGGACACCGGACGGCAGTGCCGCAGTCCGAACGTACGGGCGTACGTAGCCGTCGATCTCGTGGCCTGCCAGCCACCTTAGCAGCGCCCAGGCCGACGCCGCAAGGTGAACGTACGCCCTGTTCGTCCAATCTGCTTGAATTATCCGCAGAAGAACGCCGCCGGGCTTCCGAGACGTGGTGACAGCGGGACACGGCCTTTGAAACCGCGTCCATGGTGGCGCCGGTGGTGACGAATCGCGTGAGGACCTCTCTGCTATACTCCCGCGCCGGAGTGAAACAACCCGGGCGGTTGAGCTGTGCCGCCGAAGACGACTGGGCACGGTCACGCCGCGGAGTGTCGGCCGCCCCGCAACGATCCGTATCCGGGGAAGAAGGGACGCGACGAGCGTGAAGCTGAACGTGGAGCGGCTGCCCGAGAGCCGGGTGCTGCTTGACATCGCCGCCGACGAGGACGAGTTCGCGAAGGCGATGGACCGCGCCTACCGCCGGGTCGCGGGCCAGGTCGTGATCCCCGGCTTCCGCAAGGGGAAGGCGCCGCGGGGCATCATCGAGCGGACCTACGGGCGCGGCGTTGTCGTCGACGAGGCCCACAAGCAGCTGATGACCGACCTCTACCGCCGGGTCATCGAGCAGGAGGAGCTGGTCCCGGTCGGCGACCCGGAGGTCGAGGTCGTCGTCGCCGAGCCGCTCGCCTTTAAGGTGACCCTGCCCGTCTACCCAACCATCGAACCCGGTCCGTACGTCGCGGTCCGCGTCGAGCCGATCGACGCCGCCGTCGCCGAGGCGGACATCGACGAGGTCGTCGAGCGCCTCCGCAAGCAGCAGAGCCCCTGGGTCGACCCCGAAGAGGGCGGCCTGGAGGTCGGCCCCGATCTCGTCCTGGAGCGGAAGCGTCGCACCCCCCGTCCGGGCGATCAGGTCACCATCGACTACGCGGTCCGCGAGGACGGCGAGTCCTCCGGGGAGCCGGTCGTCGACGCCGTCTTTGTCCTTGGCGAGAGCAACCTGCTGCCGCGGATGGAGGAGGAGATCGGGCGCCTCCTGATCGGTGAGACCGCCGAGTTCGCCGTTGCCTACGCCGAGGACGACGAGACGATCGACCCTGACCGCCGCGGCAAGACCCTCCACTACATGGTCACGCTCAAGGGGCTCAAGGAGCGCGAGCTGCTCCCCCTCGACGACGACTTTGCCCGCGCTGTGGCCGAGGTCGACTCGCTCGATCAACTCCGTGGCGAGATCCGCGACGATCTCCGCCAGGGCAAGACCGCCGACGCCCGCGCCGCCGTGGTCGCCCGAATCGTCGACGCGATGGCCGCCACCGCTAGCCTCGACTTGCCGGGGCCGATGATCGACGACGCGGTCGAGGAGGACCTCCGCGGCTTCCGTGGCCAGCTCTCCCAACGCCGCGTCTCCCTGGAGGAGTACCTCCGCGTCCGCGGTCAGAGTGAGGCCGACCTCCGCGCCGAACTGCGCCCGGCCGCCGCCAAGCGGCTCCGTAACTCCCTCCTGCTGCGCGAGGTCGCCCGCCGGGAGGGGATCGCCGTCGACGACGCCGACGTCCAGGCCGAGATCGACCGCCTCGTCGCCGCCTCCCGCGGCGCCACCGACCCGGCCCAGCTCGCCGAGTTCTACGGCAGCGACTATTTCCGCGGCGTCCTCCGGAGTGACCTCTTCGAGCGCCGGGTCACCGACCGCCTGATCGAGATCGCGACCGAGGGCCGCGGCGCCGTCCTCAACGGCTGGGTCGAGTCTGAGCCGGTGCCCGACGCCAAGGCGGCTTCGCCCGCGGGCGACGCCGGACCGACCGGATCGACGGACGGGGTGGACGAGGAGCCCGACCCGACGCTCAGCGTCGGTGACGTGCACGACGACGCGGGCGAGGTGTCCGTTCCACCGCCGCCGGGAGAAGGCGCCCTCGACCGGGCGCTGACCCTTGGCACCATGCCCGGACAGCCCGGCGACCTCGCCGGTGCCGAGACGGCCGCGGTCTCGTCTGAGACTGTCGCGGGCGCTCCCGATCCGGCCCAGGCGGCCGCCGCCGGCCACGAGGCGGAGAACGCCACCGTCGCCGACCGGGCCCCCGACGACGCCGTCACCCCCGAGGAGCGGGAGGCGCTCGGACCGCCGGGCGAAGGCGGCGACCTCCCGAACCCGACGTACTAGCGGCGGGTCGGCGGCCTGGAACCGTGACCGCCGCAGGTGGCGGCGGCTCGCTTCCGCCCTCCCGCCGGAGGTGACCGTCGGCCGCGGGTTGGCGGGGGACTCAGAGGGCCAGCGTCGTGCTCCGTGACGGCCGTCGGCCCCGACGTGCTGCCCTCCCGTGCCCGGTCGAACCCGTGCCGAAAACGCGTCCGCCCGGTTTCCTCGCAACGCACGAAACCGCCGGGGACTCGATGCCCAGTTCTCGACGGCGATCCTTGTCCTGGTCACGAGAAGACGAGGTCAACCGGCTCGCGGGAGGCTGCCCGGGCGTGCAATGCCCCGGGCCGCGCGGCCAGGGGTGCTGTTCGCGGGATACGAGTGGGGGGCAGGTTCAGGGCCGAATGCCGTGGACATAAGGTCGCGGGAGACAGGGGCACCGGGAGGGTACGGTGGGACCTATGGGCAGCCCGTGTCGGCCCGGCGCGGGGCGATGCCGGGAAGGCGCGCGACGAAAAATCGACCGTCGACGAGCGGTTACCAGCCTCAGGTGCCGGGCCGGTACCGGTGCCGGGACCGTCGTCCGCCCACCGCCGCATGTTCTGGGAACGCGCCGGGCAATGCGGACGGGGCGAACGATCGGTGTCGGCCAGGCTACCACCGTCCTCCAGCCCGCCATTCGTCGACCACGCCCCTGCCCGTTCGGACGGCTACCGGCCCCGGCCCCCTGCCAGTATCATTAGTCCCCTACGGCTTGCGGGCGAGCGCGTGACGGGGCGGTCGGAAGACCGCGCCGACGCGGATAGCATGCAGAAAGCAGAGGACCCCACGATGGAGATCCCGACGATCGAGAACCTGATCCCGATGGTGGTCGAGAGCACCAACCGCGGCGAGCGCGCCTTCGACATCTACTCCCGGCTCCTCAAGGACCGGATCGTCTTCCTCGGCACGCCGGTCGACGATCAGATCGCCAACGTGATCATCGCCCAGATGCTCTTCCTGGCCCACGAGGACCCGGAGCAGGACATCCGCCTCTACATTAACTCGCCGGGCGGCGTCGTCTACTCCGGCCTCGCCATCTATGATACGATCCAAATGATCAAACCTGACGTTGCCACCTTCTGCATGGGCATGGGCGCCAGCATGGCGGCCGTGCTGCTTGCGGGCGGCACCAAGGGGAAGCGGTTCGCGCTCCCCAACGCCCGGGTCATGATCCACCAGGGCTCCGCCGGCTTCCGCGGTGCCGTCCCCGACATCGAGGTCGTCGCCCGCGAGACCCTCTCGTTGACGACCAAGCTGACCGAGATCCTCGCCGCCCACTCCGGGCAGGAGTTCGACAAGGTCAAGCGCGACACGGAGCGCGATTACTACATGACCGCCCAGGAGGCCAAGGAGTACGGCCTCGTTGACGAGGTCCTCGAGCCGGCCCACCTGGTCGGCGTGGCCGCCTCCGCCGAAGGCGCCGGCAACGGCCGCGAGAAGCTGTAACGCGGAGGACGACACGGGGGTCCGCGCTCCGGTGCCGATGGCCAAGCCAACGACAGGGACGACCGACCGGACGCCGGAGACGCGGATGAGAGCGGCGGCATGAACGCGACGCGAGGTGGGCGGGTGCATTACCGGTGTTCTTTCTGCAACAAGGGCCAAGAAGAGGTGCGACGCCTCATCGCCGGGCCCAACCAGGTCTACATCTGCGACGAATGCGTCCAGCTCTGCCGCGAGATCATCGACGAGGAGGAGCCGCCCGCTCCCCGCTTGGAGACGAGCTTCGCCAAGATCCCGACCCCGCGTAAGCTCTACGAGCAGCTCAACCAGTACGTCATCGGCCAGGACCGCGCCAAAAAGATCCTCTCCGTCGCCGTCTACAACCACTACAAGCGGATCAACGCCGACGCCGAGCGGGCCGACGATGTCGAGCTCCAGAAGAGCAACATCCTCCTCGTCGGCCCCACCGGCTGCGGCAAAACGCTCCTCGCCCAGACCCTGGCCAAGCTGCTGGACGTCCCCTTCTCGATCGCCGACGCGACCGCCCTGACCGAGGCCGGCTACGTCGGCGAGGACGTGGAAAACATCCTGCTGCGACTGATCCAGGCCGCCGGCGATGTCGCCCGCGCCCAGACCGGGATCATCTACATCGACGAGATCGATAAGATCGCGCGCAAGGCCGACAACCCGAGCATCACCCGCGACGTTTCCGGCGAGGGTGTCCAGCAGGCACTCCTCAAGATCATCGAGGGGACCGTCGCCAACGTCCCGCCCCAGAGCGGCCGCAAGCACCCCCACCAGGAATATATCCAGATCGACACCCGCAACATCCTCTTCATCTGCGGCGGCGCCTTCGAGGGCCTGGAGGAGATCGTCGCCAAGCGGATCGGCCGACAGGCGCTGATGGGATTCGGCTCCGGCTCGGACGAGGCGCACGATGCCGACCCGAACCCCCTGCAGCACGTCAACCACGACGACCTGCTCAAGTACGGCCTGATCCCCGAGTTCGTCGGCCGCCTCCCCGTCTCGGTCGCCCTCGACCAACTGACCCGGCCGGAGTTGATGCGGATCCTGACCGAGCCGCGCAACGCCGTCATCAAGCAGTACAAGAAGTTCTTCAACCTGGACAAGGTCGAGCTCGTCTTCACCGACGACGCCCTTGAGGCGACCGCCAAGCAGGCCGAGGAGCGCAAAACCGGCGCCCGCGGCCTCCGCACCACGATCGAGGAAATCCTCCTCGAGGTGATGTACGAGATCCCCTCCCTCGACAACGTCCGCAAGTGCGTCGTCGACGCCAACGTCATCAATAACCGCTCCCGCCCACTCCTGATGAGCGTCAACGAGCAGGAGATCCCCTACGCCGAGACGGCGTAGGGGCCGTGCGGAGGGCCGGTAACCGCCTGCGATCAAGGCGATGCGACGGAGCACGGCCGGGATCTTCGGCTCCCCGCCGGCGCCTTCGGTGCCGCCATCGTTGCGGAACGGTTTGAGACCGATCGCACCCGTGCGCTTGGGTGTTACCGCTCTCTCGCCCCCTCCTCTGCCCCGATGTGACCCGCGGGTTCGTCCTGGGGCCCGAATTCTGGAGCCCCGAACGCCGCGCGGGGTGTGGGCGAGTGGTGGACGACGCGGGTGACGTCCGCGAAGCGGGCGCGAGTGGTGGCGCAACCGGAAGCGTGCGACCCGGATCGAGCCGGCCTCGGGCACGTCGTCAGGGACCTCGCTGCAGGAGCGGTGTCGGGGAAGGAGCGTCCGCCGGTAGCCGACGCTTGCGGCGCTATGCTACCCGCGTCCGGTCGACGTGCCGGCGGAGTGGCCGAGTCCAAGCTGGGTGGCGACCGCCACGCCGGAGGCGGCGCCGAACCGGGCGTTTGGTTGCCCCCGGTCTGCGACTTGCGTCAAGAGGTGCGGCCGGTGGTTGGGCTCTAGCAACCAGGGCCGACGGTCAGGCAACGAGGCCGCGGGACCGCTGCACAGCGGTGGAGGGCGTGACGGGGTGACGTTTCGGCAGTCGTTGCCGATGGCGGTGACGATGCTCACGCTCGCCTGCGGGCTGGCGGCCCTGGAGGCCGCACGGACGGGCGCCTGGGACGCGTCCCTCCGGCTGATCCTGCTGGCGGCCATCGCGGACGGCGTCGATGGCCCGCTCGCCCGGTGGCTCGGGGCGACGAGCGCGATGGGCGAGCAACTGGACTCGCTCGCCGACATGGTCGCCTTCGGGATCGCGCCCGCGTTCCTCTTCTCGGCGTACTATGATCGGGTTCCCGATGCCGTCCGCTTCGGGGGCGCGCTCGTCTTCGTCCTGGCCGGCGCCTATCGGCTGGCGCGTTACCACGCCCAGCCGACCGACGGCGCCTTCTGCGGTCTGCCGATCACCGTGGCGGGTCCGCTCCTGACGGCCACGGTGGCGGGACCGTTCGGCGCCGGCGCGCGGGAGGCCGGTGCCGTCGGTATCGGGCTCGCCGCGCTGATGGCCTGCCACCACCCGTTCCCGCCGTTCGCGCAGCCGCGCCGGTGGCTGCTGCCCGCCATCGCCGCGGCCTCGCTGCCGGTGGCGCTCTGGCCTCGGGGGGAGACGCTCGCGGTCGTGGTCGCCCTCACCTTCGGCCTGTACGTGGTCTGGGGGCTGGTGGGCCGGGTGGTGAACGACGACGTGCCAAGGATCGACGGAGAGGTACGGGAAGTTGTCGGACCGCGCCCCTAGGACTCCTGCGCGCCGGCCATCGCCCTGGACGTTTCCCCGGGCGGCATTCGGCGCCTGGCGGACGGTTGGCGCGGTGGCGCCGACGAGCCGCGGTCTCGCACGTCGGATCGCGCGATTGGCCGGGGTGGAGGCGGCGCGCGCCGTCGCCGAGTTTGGCCCCGGGACCGGCGCGATCACCCGCGAGATCCTTTCGGCATTGCCGGGCGACGGCCGGCTGTGGGCGTTCGAGGTCCACGCGCCCTTCGTGGACCACCTGCGCGCGACGATCGACGACCGACGCCTCGACGTGGTGGCCGAGTCGGCCGAGGCGATCGCCGGACTCCGCGAGCGCGAGAACCTGCCCGGCTTCGACGCCATCGTCTCGGCGGTGCCCTTCAGCCTGATGGACCCCGCCCGCACCACCGAGATCCTGCGCGCGGCGGCGCAGGCGCTGCGACCGAACGGCGTCTTCGTCGCGCTGCAATACCACCCGCGGTACCTCGCGCCGCTCCTGAGCGCCGAGTTCGCCGTGGTCCGACGAGAGGTATACCTGTGGAATATCCCGCCGGCGAGGCTGCTGCGCGCTCAAAACCCGCCGCGAGCAGAGTGAGCGAGCCGCGGTGGCGCGCGCTCGCTGAGGGTCGCCCTCTCCTGCTCGCGGCAGGAGCGGTCGGGATGGCGGCCGCCCGGGCGTTTCCGCCAGCGACCCCCCTCGCGGTCCTCGCGGTCGGCGCTCTTGCCCTCGCCTTTCGCGACCCGGAGCGTGCCGTCACCCGGCGGCCCACCATCGCGTTGGCGCCGGCCGACGGTCGCGTTATCCACGTCGACCGGGTCTGGGACGCGTACTGGCAATCCCATCTCGTCGAGATCGCGGTCTTCCTCGCCCTGTGGGACGTCCACGTCCAGCGCATCCCGCTGGATGGGGAGGTCGTCGCCCAGGAGCGCCGGGCCGGCGCCTACCGACCGGCCATGAGCCGGCTGGCGACCCACGGCAACAATCAGCTCGCGACCTACGTGCGCACCGCGGCCGGCCCCTGCGTCGTCACCCAGATCAGCGGGCTGCTCGCCCGCCGGATCGTGACCTGGGCACCGCCGGGGACCCGGCTGAGCCAGGGGGAGCGCCTCGGAATGATCAAGTTCGGCTCCCAGGTGACCGTGCGCCTGCCGGCAACGGCGTCGGTCTTGGTGGGTGTGGGTGACCACGTTCGGGCCGGTGTGACCCCGGTCGCCGACCTGGAGGGTGAGGCTGCTACCGCGTTTCCCGCCACCTAACGGGGTCGGCGTTTTCCCCGCCCTCGCCAGCGTGAGCGGCGCGTCGGGCGATGCTTGTCGCGACAGAGGCGGCGGCGCCCTCCTGATCTGCGCTTAGAAGTTTCCCCGACTCGGGCGATCAAGGGGATCTCGCACGGCTCCCGGGGGTGCGTTGGCCCTCGATCCGTGCGGGACGGGGGTTTACCGCGATGACGGCCTCGCCGGGGTCGTCGCCAGCGCCGTCTGTCCCCGGACTTTGGGCCGGCCGCGGCTCGTTACCGTGACGCCCTAGCCGGGGAGGTGGGAAGGGAACGGACGCGGCCGCCGTCGACGCGGAGACGAAGAAGGGGCCGAGGGGTTTCGGACGGCCCCTCGGCCCCTCCAACGACTGGTCAACACCGCGTGCCGGCATCCGCAGGCTGCTCGTCGGCGGGTAGGCTAGCTCGCGAAGTCGAAATCGTCGCCGCCGCCGTCCGGGTCGTCCCGGTCCTCAACGTCGTCGTCGTTGCCGCCCGAGATCGCGACCGCCCCGTCGGGGCCGGAGCTCGCACGGGAATCGCCGGAGATGGCGACCGCGCCGTCCGGACCGGAGCTGGCCGAGACATCGCCGCTGACCGCCCTCGCCCCGCCCGGTCCGGTGCTCGCGAATACGTCGCCTTCGTCGGCGCCGTCGAGGTCGACGTCGACCTCGACCGTGTCGTCGTCGCTCGTGTCGACCGTGGTGTCGTCGCTCGCGGTGTCCGCGGCATCCCCTGTCTGCTCAGCGGACTCGTCCTCGGTGTCGCGGTTGGCCCGGTTGCGCCCTCCACCGCGGGTGGCGTCGTCGGTGCCGTCATCCCCGGTTTCGTCGGTCTGCTCTGCGGTCTCGCGCCGACGCCCGGGGTTCCGATCCTCGTCGTCGTCGGACCGCTGCGCCGCCGTGCCACGGCGGACGTTGCCGCCATCGCCGTCGCCGTCGTTCGCGCTGCCGCGGCCTTGCCGGAAGCGGATGTTGATGTCGCCGGCCCCGGCGTCGGCCTCCGCCACGCCGCCGTTGCCACGGCCGCTCCTGTCTGCCGCCGCGACCCCGACCGGCGCGGCCGCCGCCAGCCCGGCGAGCGCCCGCGTCACCGCCCCGGGAAGCCCGGACCTGATCGATCCCGACGTCGGGTCGTCCCCACCGGTGTTGTTCGATGCGCGATCGTCCATTGCGCCGTGCCCTTCCCTTTCGCCCGGACGCACGCCCATCCGAACCGCGCGCGGCGGCCCTGCCGCCTTCCCTCCGGTGCCGCTCCTATTGAAACAGCATCCCCCCCACACTACCATCGGGCCTTGAAGCGGGTCAAACGCGCCGCCAACGGCAGACTGGATTCGGGCCAGCGGCCGGGTGGCTGGGGCGCACGCCATGGCTGAGCGGGGTGGATGGTCGGTGGACGGACGCCGGGCGACCGCCGCTGAGGCAACGTCGTTCCCCCTGGGTCGGCGTGCCTCCGAGAGCCGCGTCTGCCCATCTTTTCCGGGGAGGAGAGCGGGGCGCGGATCGATCGCGGAGGGGCTGTCCGGGGGGACACAGCCGGGGTCACCAAGGCGGGGTCGAGGTCCTCGGGCGGTACCGCCGACGCCGATTTGCGACCACTTCCCGAGAGCCGGCACCGAGCCGAGCGCGGGGCACGCCGCTCCGCCATCCTGGCGCGCCCCCGCTTCGCGGCCGATGCCGTCCAAGCTGTGCGCTTCGCATCCGCTTAATCTTCCCTTGACCGATCCTTAACCGGCCGTCCGGACGCGCTTGCTACGGTGGCGCGGTCCGTCGCGATCGGCCGGCGCGACTTCCCAGCGCCTAGGGGGCTTGTGGTGGACCGTCGCCTCTTCGAACGACTCCTCGCCGGCCGCGCCAACCGTCGCCGCCTCCTCGCCGGAGGCGCCGGCCTCGCTGCCGCCAGCTTCGCCGGCCGCCCGACCCGTGTTCTGGGCCAGGCCAGCCCGATCGCCTCCCCCGGCGCCAGTCCCGTCGCCTCACCCGTTCTCGGCGGCACTCCGTTCACCCTCGGCGTCGCCTCCGGCGACCCCCTCCCGGATGGCGTCGTCCTCTGGACCCGGCTCGCGCCCGACCCCCTCGCCGTCGGCGGCGGCATGGAGGGGCAGGGGAGCGTCGAGGTCCGCTGGGAGGTCGCCTCCGACGAGGCGTTCGGTCGGGTCGTTCGGCACGGCGCCGAGATCGCCTCCCCGGGGCTCGGCCACAGCGTCCACGTCGACGTCCGCGGCCTCGAGCCCGGCGCCGAATACTTCTACCGGTTCATGGCCGGCGGCGAGACGAGCCCGGTCGGCCGCACAAAGACCGCCCCGATGGCCGGCGCCCCGCTCGAGCGGCTCCGCTTCGCGTTCTCTTCGTGCCAGGACTGGCTGACCGGTTACTATCCCGCCTACCGTCAGATGGCGCGAGAGGACCTCGACCTGGTCTTTTTCCTCGGCGACTACATCTACGAGGACGCCTACGGCCCCGACGAGGAGACCGGTGCCTTCCCCGTCCCCGGTCGCGAGCACACCAGCGGCGAGATCGTCACCATCGACGACTACCGAACCCGCTACGCCCTCCACAAGAGCGATCCCGACCTGCAGGCCGCTCACGCCGCCTTCCCGTGGGTGGCGACCTGGGACGACCACGAGGTCGACAACGACTACGCCGGCGAGCACGACGAGATCGGCACGCCCCTGGACGCCTTTCTCGCCCGGCGCGCGGCCGGCTACCAGGCCTTCTACGAGCACCAGCCGCTCCGCCCCTCGTCGATGCCCCAGGGCCCCGGCATGGCGCTCTACCGCCGCCTCGCCTTCGGCGACCTCGCGGAGTTCAGCGTGCTCGACACCCGCCAGTACCGCCACGACCACCCCTGCGGCGCCGGCGAGCAGGCTCGCTGCCCGGCCGCGTACGATCCGAACACCACCCTCCTCGGCCCCGAGCAGGAGCGCTGGGTCCTCGCCGGCCTCGACGCCTCCGGCGCCCGCTGGAACGTTCTCGCCCAGCAGATCCTGATGGCCGAGCTGGAGCACAACCCCGGCCCCGGCGAGATCTTCTGGACCGACGCCTGGGACGGCTACCCCGCCGCCCGCAACCGCGTCCTCTCCCACGTCATGAGCCGCAACATCGCCAACCCGGTCGTCCTCACCGGCGACTGGCACTCCACCTTCGTCAACGACCTGAAGGCCGACTTCGACGCCCCCGAGTCTCCGACCGTCGCCACCGAGTTCGTCGTCACCGCCATCTCCACGGGCGGCGACGACAACGGCTACGACGACTACTACGGCGCGATGATCCCCAACAATCCCCACATCACGTTCTTCGACGGTGACCGCCGCGGTTACATGCGCGTCGAGATCACGCCCGACCGATGGCGGACCGACCTGCAGATGGTCGAGACGGTCCTCGACCCCGCCTCTCCGGTCGAGACCCTCCGCTCCTTCGTCGTCGAGAATGGCCGCCCCGGCGCCCAGGACGCGTGATCGCCCCCGGCCCAATGCCGTTGTCGATCCCACGCCCGGACGCGGACCACGCCGCCGCTCCACCGCCGATCGCCCCGAGACCGGTTGCCGATTGGGAACAATCGCCCCCTCTCCCTCGCGAGGGAGAGGGGGCCGGGGGGTGAGGGCCCCCGGCGCCAAGCCGCCCGACCCGCCGCCGTACCCGACGCAT
>CADCWL010000006.1 GCA_902806405.1 uncultured Thermomicrobiales bacterium
CTTCCGGGGCGAGCGCGGCCGGGCGCTCGTCGCCGGGCTCGGGGCGCACTCGACGCTGCCCCTGGAGCGACCGGGCAGCGCGGCGGTCGGGCTGGTGACGGCCGTCCTCGGGCACGTCGTCGGCTGGCCGTTCGCCGGCGGCGGGGCGCAGCGCGTCGCCGACGCCCTCGCCGGTCACCTCCGCGCGCTCGGCGGCGAGGTCGTCGTCGGCGCCCGCGTCGCGGCGCTCGCGGACCTGCCGCCCGCCCGCGCCGTCCTCCTCGACGTGACGCCGCGCCAACTGCTGGCGATCGCCGGGGACCGGCTGCCGGCAGGCTACCGCCGCCGCCTCGCGCGCTACCGCTACGGCCCGGGCGTCTTCAAGCTCGACTGGGCGCTCGACGGTCCGATCCCCTGGGCGGCCGAGGCGTGCCGACGCGCCGGCACCCTCCAGCTCGGCGGCACGGCGGCCGAGATCGCGGCGGGCGAGCGGGCGGCTTGGCGCGGCGGGCACGCCGGGCGGCCGTTCGTCCTGCTCGCGCAGCCGAGCCTATTCGACCCGACGCGCGCCCCGGCCGGCAAACACACCGCCTGGGCCTACTGCCGCGTCCCGCTCGGCTCGGGCGTCGACATGACGGCGCGGATCGAGGCCCAGGTCGAGCGCTTCGCGCCCGGCTTCCGGGACCTGATCGTCGCCCGGCACGCCGCCGGGCCGGCTGACCTGGAGCGCCTCGACGCCAACCTCGTCGGCGGTGACGTCAACGGCGGGACGCTCGACCTGGGGCAGCTCCTGGCCCGCCCGACGCCCGGACCGGTGCCGTACGCGACCCCGGTTCCGGGCCTCTACCTCTGCTCGTCGTCCACCCCGCCCGGGAGCGGTGTCCACGGCCTGTGCGGCTACTTCGCGGCCCGCGCGGCGCTGCGGCGGGAACTGGGCGGGGCAGGGGGGTGCGAACCGGGCGACAGACCGCGGCCGGACGGATGAGCGGAGGGATGCCGCCCAGCCGGGAGACGACGAAACGCCCGCCGGACGGGCGGGCCGGCACCGCGACGGCCGGCCCGGTCGCCTCGGTGGTTGGCGCGCGGATGAAGACGACGGGCACCGAATGGGGTGCTACTGCCGGCGCGTCCCGGTTCGTCTCGAACGAATCAAGCCGGCCACCGAAGGAGTTGGGGTTGCTCCGCAGGTCCATGGATCCGAGCAGCGGCTGGGAACCGAAAGATCCCCACCGTGGCCCGGCGGGAGATCGTCCTGGCCGCCGCCGACTTCAGCCACGCCAGCGACCCCGTGCTCCACTTACGGATGCCGCCGGGGCTGACGCGCCGTCCACGGCACGACCCGCAAGGAGGTCGACGAACACATGCCGGTACCCAACGATGCTCTGGCACGGGCCGAGCGGGATCAGCCCGCGGTCACGAGCGAGACGACGCTGGCGAACTCGTTCCTCGGCAACGCCATCGAGATCGCGATCGTCACGGCCGATCACCGGCGGACCATGGAAGGGCTTGTCCGGCTCGGGATCGGCCCCTGGCGCGTCTACACGTTCGGGCCGGACAACGTCACCGAGCAGACCTACCGTGGCGAAGCGGCCGAGTTCCGATTGAAGGTTTGCTTCGCCCGAAGCGGCAACGTCGCCTGGGAGCTGATGGAGCCGATCGACGGTCCGACCATCATCGCCGATCACTTGGAGCGCCGGGGCGAAGGCATCCACCACGTCGCGTACGACTGCGGGGACGTGCCGATGGCCGACCGGATCCGGGACTTCGAGGCCAGGGGGTTCCGGTGCGTCCAGTCCGGCAAGTGGATGGGCACGAACCACTTCGCCTTTTTCGCGACCGACGAGGCGACGACAACGATCTTCGAGACCTACATTTTTCCGCCCGACTTCGAGTACCCGGAACCCGAGTCCTGGTATCCGGCGCCGCCCGAGGCGCTCGGTCCCCACGGGGTTTGAGACCGTGCGTCGCCCGGGGGGCCGCAGACCGGCCCGGTCCAAAGACCCGCGACGCGAGGAACCGATCGGAGGGCGTCGTGGCAGGGACGAGGACGCACGCACACCGCCGGGCCACGATCGCGAGGACGCCCACAGGAACCGACGGGCGCGTCCCGCCGCAGGAGCTCGCAGGCGGCGGTCCACGCTTCCCGGTCCGCGCCGACGAGCCGGGGCGGCACGGAACTGCCCCGGCATCGACCGCCGCCCTCCGGCCGCCTAGCAACCACTGGCGCGAAATCGGAGGGTTCGACACTCGATGGAGCGCGAAGATGGGCCGCGAAGGCGGAAGTTCCGGCGGCGTACGGCGAGGAGGTCAAACCCCAAGGCGACCGCCGAACAGCGACAGGGAGGGCGTGATCCGATGAGTCACGTGCTCGACGATCGACCGATGGGACGCGTGCTTGACCGGGGCCGGTTGAAGGCGGTGACCACCGCCCTTGCCGTCGGCGGCTCGCTGCCCCCGGCCTCCCACGCGGCGCCGCCCTCCCCCGGAGGGGGTCCGGCCGGCGTGGCAGGTTTCGACCGGGCCTCCTTCGATGCCAGGTTCCGGCACCATACCGCCATGGTCAACGGGGTTCGTCTCCACTACGTGATCGGGGGCCAGGGCGACCCCTTGGTCCTGCTGCACGGATGGCCGCAGACCTGGTACGAGTGGCGGCACGTGATGCCGGCGTTGGCGGAGCGGTTCACGGTGATCGCCCCGGACCTGCTGGCCTTCTTCGGCGCGGGCGAGCGCCACGCCACGGTAGCAACGCGGGATGGACGATCGTACGGCGGCGCGGGCGGACGATGCCGGCTCCGGCGGCCCCGTTTTGGCGCGGTGGCAGGCGCCCTCGACGGTCGCCCGAAGGCGCCGGCCTTCTCGCCCAAGGCGCGCGCCGCCGCCGCCGCCGCAACCCGGGACCGGGTCGCCGTCCCGTTCGCCGCGGTGACCAGTAGGGGCTACCCCGGGCGGCGTCCGCGATTGCGCCGCGCCCGCCCCTCCTGCATCAGGCCAACGAGCGGGGGGCTGAACTGCTCGCGCTCGTCCTCGAGCAGGTCGCAGAGGATCGGGCTGTTGGCGAAGCCGCGGACAACCAACGCGTGCGTCACGCCCATCTGCCGCATCGCGTAGTCGCCGCCGACGCCGGTGATCGACTCGAACACGTTTAGCTTCAACTCGGCGATCGCCAGCGCCCGTTCCCGTTCGAGCGGGGCAAGGTCGGTCGGATCGGCCCCTTCGGAGAAGTACGGCCGAAGCTCGGGTCGATCGACGAAAATCTGGTCGAGTTGGAGCAAATTGTCGGCGAAAATCTGGATGGCGAGGAACTCGGACTGGTCCCGCATCGCCCGGGTCTGACCGGCCAAGGACACGAGGGTCGGGACCAGAACCGCGGTCCCGACCGCCGCGACAAGGAGCGAGAGCAGTTCGAAGAGCGAGAGCGGCCGCCAGGCGATCAGCTCGGCGCGCACGAGAACGGCCAGGGTCAGGCCGGCGGCCGCCACCAAGGCCACGACGAGCCGACGACTGAACACCCGAACCTCCTTCACGTGCCGGCTTCGGGAGCGGGCGACGAGAGAGAGCCCGACGACGAGGGCGTTGCGGAGCCGCTCCGTGCCGCCCGGGCACGTTCGAACCGGATTGGGCGGTCATCGGCGCCGGTCGCGCGGCGTCACCGCGGGGAGGCGCCCGGCGACCCCACCCGCGACGCGGGTAAAGGGATCAGACGGGAGATCCACCTACCCGGTTGAGATCGGAGTGCAACCCGCCGTGGTCGTTATAGACCTCGTCGGGAAGCCGCTCCAGGAGGCGCAAGACCTCCTCCGACGCTCCGCCTTGGCGGGCGGTTTCGAGCAGGGTCCGCGTGTTGATCGGGTAGGTCACGGTTTCCAGGAACGCGCGGACCCGATCCTCGTGGCTCGGCTCGGTCATGGCAAGTCCTCCTCATCGTGCGGATCGGGCAACGGCGGTTTCGCCGCCACTCCGGTCGGTGTCTCGGTGAAGCGGTCCCGCCCGCGGCACCGCTCAGAGCGGCGTGCCGTCGAGCCGCAGCACGCGGGCGCCCCGCAGGTCCAGCCAGTGGCGGTCGCGGGTGCGGGCAACGCGGATCACCGCGGTGTCGCACGTCGCGCAGCGCAGGATCGCCCCCATCTCGTGGCCGTAGCGCAACAGCTCGCCGACCGGCGCCCGCGCGCCGCAGCCGGCGCAGGCGGTTTCGACGGTCGTCATCTCGACCCGGAAGACCTCGGCCAGCAGGCCGCCGGCGGCGTTGCCGTCGAGGCGGCGGTCGGCGTCGTCCTTCGTCACCGCGTTCCTCCTCTCAAATCCCTACGATCCCGACGGGCCGAAACGCTCGGTCTTGACGCGATGCGCCTTGTAGCCGAGGGTCAGGAGGTCGATCGCCACGTTCTCGACGAGGCGGGTCGGGCCGCAGACGAAGGCGAGCGCCTCCGGCAGCGGCAGCCCGGCGGCCTCCTCCAGCATCTCCGCGTCGATCCGCCGCCGCTGGCCGGCCCACCCCTCGGGCTGGCTCCGGGTCAGCGCGTGGACGACCCGCAGCGACGGGTCGGCGGCGGCGAGGCGGTCGAGCTCCTCGCGGAAGAGGATCTCCTCGAAGGAGCGGGAGGAGTAGAGCAGGGTCGTCGGGACATCGCTCCGGGCTGCCGCGCGGTGACGGAGCATCGCCATCAGCGGGGCGACGCCGGAGCCGCCGGCGACGAGCAGGAGCGGGCCGCCCGCGGCGGCGTTCCAGACGAAGTAACCCCCGATCGGGCCGCGCAGCTCGAGTTTGTCGCCGACGCGGACCTCGCCGGCGAGATAGGGCGAGACCTCCCCGTCCTCGATCCGCTCGACGGCGAGGGCGATCCGGGGGTCTTCCGGCGGCGAGGCGATCGAGTAGGAGCGCTGCGCCCGGTAGCCGTCCTCGGCGGTGAGGCGGAGGTCGAGGTGCTGGCCGGCGCGGTGGCCCGGCCAGCCGGGCACCGTCAGGAACAGCGAGCGGACGCGCGGCGTCTCGTCGACGACCGCCGCGACCTCGGCGAGGCGCCACCGCACGCGCGCCGCGGAGTCCGGTCCGGTGGTGCCGAGCGGGACGGCCACGTCAATCCCCCTGGTACCGCTGCTCTTGGAACGGATCGCCGTAGTTGTGGTAGCCGAGGGTTTCCCAGAAACCCGGGCGGTCCTCGGAGACGAGCTCCAGGCCGCGGACCCACTTGGCGCTCTTCCAGAAATAGAGGTGGGGGACGAGCAGGCGGGCGGGGCCGCCGTGCTCGGGCGCCAGGGCCTCGCCCTCGTACTCGTAGGCGATCCAGGCCTTGCCGTCGGTGACGTCCTCCAGGGGAAGGTTGGTGGTGTACCCCCCGTCGCAGAAGGCGACGACGTGGTCGGCCGCGGTCTCCACGCCGGCGAGCAGGGTGTCAACCGACACCCCCCGCCACGTCGTGTCGAACTTACTCCACTTGGTGACGCAGTGGATGTCCCTGGTGACGGTCTCGCTGGGGAGGGCGCCGAACTCCTGCCACGACCAGCGCCGCGCCCCGTCGACCTCGCCCATCAGGCTGAAGTCCCAACGGTCGAGCGGGGTGCGGGGGGTGGGTCCGGCGGAGAGGACCGGAAAGTCGGGGGTCGCATACTGCCCCGGCGGCAGCCGGCCCTCCAGCTCCGGGTTGCGGCGGCGGCCACGAAACGCACGCGAGACGAATCCCTCTGACATGACGGTACCTCCGCTCCGTGTCTCGAACTTCGACACCGATCTTCCGCTCGGAACCGCGGCTCGGGCACCGCTCGCGGCAACGTCCTCATCTTGCCACCTTCGCGTGCATCAGGCACCGTGCTCCCGCCGCCGCGCTTCGGCCCGGACCCGGCCCCAGATCGCGACCCGTACCGCAACCGTAGGGGCGCGGGCTTACCAGACTCTTACCGACCGAACGCGATCCCTTACCGAACCGGTAAGGGATCGTCTGTAATGGACCAGCGGTAAGGGGACACTTGATTCCCACCGGCGACCAGCCGTACTGTGCCGCGGGTGGGTGTGGTTCGGATCGGAGTTCGGGGACGGCGACGATGGCATCTCCCACACTGCGGGTCCATCTCTTGGGCGCATTTCGCGTCCTGGTCGACGGCCACGCCGTCCCCGAGCGAGCCTGGCGGAGCAGCCGGGCGTCGTCGCTCGTCAAGATGCTCGCGCTCGCGCCCAACCACCGGCTCCACCGCGAGCAAGCGGTGGAGGCGCTCTGGCCGGACCTCGATCCGGACGCCCAGGCGAACAACCTGAACGTGACGGCCTCGCGCGCTCGGCGAGCGCTTGGTGCGGTGGGCGCACCGCCCGGCCTGTTCGTCCGTCGGATGGGCGGGACGTTGACCCTCGGCCCGCCGGAGCTCGTCGACCTCGACGTCGACGCGTTCGAGGAAGCCGTGGCCGAGGGATGGCGCACGCAGGATCCGACGCTGGTCCGGTCGGCACTCGGCCTCTACGGCGGCGATCTCCTCACGGATGACCCGTACGAGGAGTGGGCCGATGTACGCAGGGCGGCGTTGCGGGCCGCCTATCTCGCCACCCTGGGCCGGCTTGGGCAGTTGCACGCCGAGCGCGGTGAGCTCGGCCACGCCGCCGAGGTCATGCAACGACTCGTCGCAGCGGAGCCGGCGCAAGAGGCGGCGCACGTGGCCCTGATGCAGCTCTACGCCCGGAGCGGGCAACCCGGACGCGCCCTCGCCCAGTACGACCGCCTGGTGGCGGAGTTGCGGCGGGACTTGGATGCCGATCCCGCCGGGTCGGCGACCGAACTTGCCCAGGCGATTCGCGATGGTCGCTACCCCGTCCCCGGCGAGAGGACGGTAGAAGAACGACCAGGGAGCGGATTCGGCGAGCACGCTGTCACGTCCCGCCTTCCCCGGCCCCTCGGCGATCTCATCGGCCGGCAGCAGGAGCTGGCCGAAGTCCGGCAGCTGCTGACGACCGAACGGCTCGTCACGCTGACCGGAACCGGTGGGATTGGCAAGACCCGTCTGGCGCTGGCCGTGGCGCACGAGGTGAGCGCCTCATTCCCCGACGACGTCGCCTCCGTCGATCTTTCCCCGATTCGCGACCCTGGGCTCGTGTTGTCGGCCGTCGCCCAGTCCCTCGACATCCGCGATCCGGCCGGGCAGCCATCGATTGCGGGGGTGGCGGCGCACCTGGCCGACCGGCGGCTCCTACTCCTCCTCGACAACTTCGAGCAGGTCGTCGATGCGGCACCCCAAGTCACGGCGCTGCTCGAACGGACGCGGCAGCTCAAGATCCTGGTCACCAGCCGGGCCTCGCTGCACGTCACCGGGGAGCGCGAGTATCCCGTGCCGCGCCTCGAGCTGCCCGCTCCGGAGGCAGCAACGAACGATGCGGCGCTCCTCGGCGCCCCGGCGGTGGCGCTCTTCGTCCGACGAGCCCGCGCGGCGAAGCCGGACTTCGCGGCCAGCGGCGACACCGTGCAGGCGGTGGCCGAGGTCTGCCGCCGGTTGGACGGCCTGCCGCTCGCGATCGAGCTCGCCGCCGCCCGCGTCAAGGTGCTCCCGCCGACCGCGATGCTCGCCCGGCTCGATCGTCCGCTGGCCTTGCTCGTCAGTGGGCCACGTGATCTGCCCCCGCGGCAGCAGACGATCCGGGCCACGGTCGCCTGGAGTCACGACCTCCTCAGCCCGCCGGAGCAGCGGCTCCTGCGCCGGTTGTCCGTCTTCGTGGGAGGCTGGACGCTCGAGGCAGCTGAGGCCGTCGCCGACCCGAGCGGCGACCTCGGCATCGGCGTGCTGGACGGACTCGCCTCACTCGTCGACAAGAGCCTAGTCACCCAACACGAGTTGCCGGGCGGAGCGGCGCGTTTCGGGATGCTGGAGACGGTCCGCGAGTTCGCCGCCGAGCGACTGGCCGGCACGGTCGACGAGGGCGCAGTTCACGAACGCCGCGCCGACGTCGCCGTCGCGCTCGCCGAACAGGCTCGGCCGTACCTGGCGTCGGCGGAGATGACGCACTGGCTAGAGCGGCTGGATCGTGAGGACGGCAACCTCCGCGCCGCGCTGGGGTGGCTCCGGGAGCGCGGGGAAGCGGAACGGGCGTTGCGCCTCGTCACGGCCTTGCGGCTCTATTGGTTCACGCGGGGCCGGCTGGCGGAAGGGTGCGACGACACCCTCGCCGTCGCCGAATTGCCCGAGAGCGCGGCGTTCCCGCTCTTGCGCGTGGACGCGCTCAACAGCGCGGGCTTCCTGGCGAGGGAGTACGGCGACTACGGGCGCGCCTACGCGGCGGCCGCCACCGCGCGGTCCGAGAGCGAGCGGCTCGGCGATCGGCAACGAGCGGCGGACGCGGTGGCCAACCTCGGGTACGTCGCCCTCCAGCGCGGCGATCACGACGCGGCACGCGGACTCTTCGGCGAGTGCCTAGCCACGAACCGGGTGGAGGGGAACCGGCAGGGGATCGCCGATTCGCTGAGCTTCCTCGCCCTGACCGCGTACTACGAGAATGACCTCGAGGCTGCCAAGCGATTGAACGAAGAGAGCCTCGCCATCTGGGTCGCCCTCGAAGACCGCCAGGCCATGGTCTGGGCGCGCACGCGGCTCGGGAGCGTTCTGCTCCGGCTGGGGGCGTGCGCGAGCGCGGTCGACGAGTTCGCCGGCAGCCTGGCGATCGCGAGGGACTTGGATTTTCAGTGGGGCCTCTCGTGGGCCCTCGACGGCCTGGCGCACCTCGCCGCGATTCGCGGCTCCTGGCGCCTCGCAACGGACTTGGCCACCACGGCCGCGTCGATCCGGGAGGCTGCCGGGCTCCGCTTGCCCTCCATGGAGCAAGCGGAGGTCGACCGACTACGGAAGTGGCTAAAGAGGGCGGACGATGCGGGGGCGGGGAGCACGGCGGGGCCCCCCCACGGGCGAAAGACGGTGGACGAGTTGGCCCGTGCCGTCCGCGACGTCCTTGGTTCCTGGCCGCCGGAGACCGCGAAGCCAGGGAGCGCCGACGCCGTCCCCAGATTCTAGTGGTCTGTTACGCCTGAAACGTGGAGTAGAGACGCCGGAGTTTGATGCGGGCGTCGGCCGTGGCGAACCGCCAGCGAACCGAGCCACGCCCCGAGGCACGCGGGTTATCAACACGCACACGGCACCGCCAGACCGTGGCGGCCCCCCCTGGGAGGGTCCGCGGGCCGCCCGCCGCGCCCTGCAGGCCCCCTTGTCGCTAGCGATTCATGCGTGACGCACCACTAGGGGCGCTCAGGGGCTCGGCGAAGGGGCGGCCTTTGCAGACCCGCCCCCACGTCGGCGCCTGAGCTCGGGCATGGCCGGTCGAACGGGCCGCCCCCGCCGGGACCCCGTCCCCCTACGGGGCCAGCGGGAAGCGTAGGCTGATCTGGTTGCCGTCGGGATCGACGACGCCCGCGTAGCGGATGAAGCCCCACGAGAGCGGCTCCTTGTAGCTGCCGTGGCCCTCGGCGACGAGGGCGGCGTACATCTCGTCGACCTCCTCCGGGGTCCGGAAGCCAAACTCGAGCGAGACCTTCCGGTCGCCGGTGCCCTGCTCGTAGTCCGGGAAGTCCCGGCGGGTGTACTCGATCGTCTCCCAGAAGAAGACCTGCCCGGTGGGCAGGGGGAGCCGGAACGCCCCGGCGGCGAGGTCGACGTCGGTCGGGATGGCGAGTCCGAGGCGGCGGTAGAAGGCGAGCGAGGCGCCGAGATCGGCGACGTGCAGGCCGACGATGCCGAGCCCGAGCGTGCGCGGGCCGGTCCCCGCCGCCCGGTCCTGCTGGGTGGCGGCGGGCGGCGTGGTCTGTTGGCGGGCGTCCGCCCCGCGGTACGCCGCGCCGGACAGGCCGAGCGAGGACGCAAGACCGAGCCAGCCGGCAAACGCTCGTCGCGACAGCGGCCACGCGATTGGAAGGGAACGCGTCGATTGGGGCGGCGTCCGGTCGCCATCCTGCCGGTTTTCGGAATCGTTCATCGTGACGTCCTTTCGGTATGGTTGGAAGAAACGGGACACACCTCTACGGGATGAGCACGACGGTGCCCGTGGCGTTGCCCCGCTGCCGATATCGAGGTCGGCGGCGGCCGAGCGGGGTCCGGCCGCGCCCCCCGGTCCTACCCGAGTAGCACCGGCGCCAGGGCGCGCCATTGGTCGAGGGGCGGCGCGGCATCGTCGCCCAGCACCTGGATGCAGACGTGGTCGGCCCCGGCCGCGAGGTGGGCCTCGACCCGCTCCCGGATGCGCTCGGCGCTGCCCCCCGCCACCAGGGCGTCGACCAGGCGGTCGCTGCCGCCGGCCGCGAGGTCGGCGTCCGCGAACCCGAGCCGCTTCCAGTTGTTCGTGTAGTTCGGCAGTCGCAGGTACGTCGCGAGGTGAGCACGACCGCGTGCCCGGACCACGGCCGGGTCGTCGCTCAGCACGACCGCCTGCTCCGGGATCAGCAGCGGCCCCGGGCCGAGCACGCCGCGGGCGAACGCGGTGTGCTCCGGCGTGACGAGGTAGGGGTGGGCGCCCTGGCTGGCGTCGCGGGCGAGCTCCAGCATCCTGGGGCCGAGGGCGGCGATCACCCGCGCGGGGCGCGGCACCGCCCGACCGAGCGCCGCCATCCGCGCCACCTGGTCGTCCATCTCCCCCAGGTACCCGCGCATCCGCGTGTACGGTTTCGCGTAGACGTCGCCCAGCACGCCGGAGACGAGCGGGGCGTGGCTGATGCCCAGCCCGAGCAGGAAGCGGCCGCCGGAGACCGCGTTCGCGGCGTTCGCCGCCCCTACCATTGCCGCCGGGTCGCGCGCCCAGACGTTGGCGATGCCGGTAGCGACCGTCAGCCGGGAGGTGGCGCCGAGCAACACCGCCGCATAGACGAAGGGGTCCACGGCCACCGAGTCGGGGATCCAGATCGCGCCGTAGCCGAGTCCGTCGAGTTCGGCGGAGACGCCCGCGACCTCGTGCTGCGACATCCCGTAGAACGCACCCGTCCAGATGCCGACCCTTCCCAGCGGGGGGACCCGAAGCGCCGCAATCTCGGGCTCGTCCGTCATACCGGGCTCCTTACCGTTTCGGCGCGTCCGGCATACGCCGAACGTCGGCGCATGCTGTCGGGAGGATTGGTCCGTCGCCACCGGGACTCACCCCCAGGCAACCTACGGGGCCGTGCTCTGTCCTGCGATGGGCGTCGTCCCGCGAACGAGGGACAGGTCGAGCGTCCCACTCCGGCCTGGATCGGTCGCCGCTTGGGAGAATCAGGTGGCGGATTTTCGTATCGAGCTGCTCGCGATCGCCAAGCGGCGCCAGCCTCCGTCCTGGCCGCGGGGCCGTCGCACCCCCCGCGGCACGGATCCTCAAGCTCGACGGACGTAGGCGTAGCGGTGGCCGAGCCACATCGTGCCGGTGCCGTCGGCCGCGATGAAGTGCTGATCCTTCGAGTCACGGTCGGGACCGTCGCTCGTGATGAGCTGTTCCATGCGGAGCCCCCGACCGGTGACGTCCGGCCCGGCCCCCGCTACCGTCAAGGGGTCGAAGGTGACGCGGACCCGTCCTTCCTCGGCGCGGCCGAAACTCGTGGCCGGAATAATCGCGACCGGGGCGCGGGTGACCATCGAGACGTACTCCCAGGCGCCGTCCACCCGGTTGAACGTCAGGTGATCGATGCGCAGGATGGGGCCGGAGGCATCCGCCGACGCGCGGAGCATCTCCCGGAGAAGCGAGCCGATCATCCGGCGCTCGGCAACCAGCCCGGCGGCCGACACCGGGGCGACGTCCGGCGTGTCCCAGACCGTCTCGGTCCCGTCCCAGAGCCCGGCGCGTTGGGCCATCGCCCCGTTCTCCGGCCCCAACCCGTTGAGCCGGGCGGTGGCCGATGGCGTGGCCTGCGCCGCGGCGATCGCGAGGAACCGGCGACGCTGAAGCATGAGGAACCTCCGGGACATCGGGAGCCGCACCGGACGCCCGGCCCGTGACGGCGAGACGCCGCGTCTAGGCGACGGTCAGGACGATCTTGCCCACGGTGCGCCCGCTCTCCTGGGCGCGGTGGGCGTCGACGACCCGCTCCAGCGGGAACGTTTGGCCGACGTGCGGTGTGAGCCGGCCCGCCTCCACCAGCGCCGAGAGCGCTTCGAGCTTGGGCCGCGAGGGCGCCACCGCGATCCAGGCGGCGTCGACCCCCGCTTGCCGGGCCTGCTCGTCGAGCTCGTCCGTCATGGGGGTCACGGTGCCCACCACCCGGCCGCCCGGCTTCGCCACCCGGAACGAGCGGGTGAAGGTGTCGCCGCCCACCGTGTCGAACACCGCGTCCACGCCCGGGACCTGCTCCTCGAAGGGGCGGGCGCGGTAGTCGATCACCTCGTCGGCGCCCAGGCCGAGCACGAGGTCCCGGTTCTGCGCCGAGGCCGTCGCGATCACCCTGGCGCCCCGCGCCTTGGCCAACTGCACCGCGAAATGGCCCACGCCCCCGGCCCCGGCGTGGACGAGTACGGTCTCTCCGGCCTGCAGGTCCATCGTCTCGATGGCGAGCAGGGCCGTGAGCGAAGCCAGGGGTGTCGCGGCCGCCTGGACGTGGTCCAGGCGCTTCGGCTTGGGCGCGATCTCGGTGACCGGGGCCGTGGCGTACTCGGCGTAGGCGCGGCCTTGCTTGGGAAAGCGGATCATGCCGTACACCTCGTCGCCGACCCGCGGGTCGGTCACCCCCGCGCCGAGCGCGTCCACCACGCCGGAGAGGTCCCAGCCCAGCACCACCGGAAAGTCGGCGTACGGCCCGTTCCGGCGCCGTTGGTAGTCGACCGGGTTGACGCCGGCGGCGTGGATCTTGACGCGCACCTCTCCGTCCGCCGGCTGGGGCATGGGCAGGTCCATCGGCTCGAGCACCTCGGGGCCGCCGTACCGTTGAATCGCCATGGCCTTCATGGAAGCTCCTCTCGTGCCGTGCCGGACTTCCTTATGGAGCGCGTCGGTCGCAGGTCGATAACGGGGTCCGAGGGACCGCCGGCCATGTCGGGACCCGTCAAACGCGCGGGTGTGTCACCGGGCTGGTCACAACCTGGGTGGGGCGGCCCCTTGCGCTCGTCGGAGGCGGCACGCACGACGTGCTTCTCCCTGGCGAAGGCCGCGTAGTCGCCGGTGAGCTCGGCGCTTCGGCGTGGATGGGGAGCGACCGGACGGGTTCCGAGATCCGCCATACCACCGCGGCTTACGTTACGGTACAGTGATCAACATGGCAAGTACGCACACGAA
>CADCWL010000007.1 GCA_902806405.1 uncultured Thermomicrobiales bacterium
CGAACCGACACCGCCACACGACTCCTTCCGCGGAGGCAACAAACGGGCGCCGGAGTCGTCGACTGACGGCCGAGGCGCGGGGACGACGAAGCACGTCCGGCGGGCAGGCGGTCCCATCGCCCCCGAACGGCGCTTTGAACTTCATCTCAAACGCCTCGCTGGACTTGTATCACCGCCCCGATGGGCTGTCAAGGCGGTTCAAAGGATGCCCAGGCGGGCCGGGCGAGGCTCCTCATCTCGGTCCCTGCGTGACCGGGCCGACGGGTACCAACGGGCTTTGGCCGAGGCGGGGTTGCCCGTCGACCCGGGTATGATCGTGCCCCCCGACGGCGCCCCAAGGAGAAAGAAGGGCTACCGCGAGATGCGCGAGTTGCTGGCGCGCCCGCGGTGCCCGCCCGCCGCGCCAACACGGCGTCGCGCCCCAGTGCCGCGCGTCCGCTGCCATCGCCGTCCGCTCTGCCCCGCGACCGGTCGCACCCGATCGAAGCCCAGCGTCGCCCTGCAGCGTACCGGCACGACCCTCACCTGGATCGGCGATGGCGCCGCCGGGGCCAGCCGCTGCCAGGCGGGGCCGACGTGCGACCGCGGCTTGCGGACCCTGATCCCGCCGGAGGTTCCGCGGTCGAGGCCGAGCGGCCCAGGCTCCGCCGGCTCGGCCGGACCGCCGTTGGCCGGTCTCCGATGGGCTCTGGGCCCGGGCGTGTCCGTTCGCGCCCACGGACCGGGGCCGCTATGCTCCCGGCACCGACCCTCCGCCGACGAGAAGGAGCATCGCGTGGCCGCCATCCGCGTCGGGATCCAGATCCAGCAGCAGCACGCGACCTACCGGCAGATCCGGCGGGCGTGGCAGGAGGTTGACGACAGCGGCGCCGACACCCTGTTCAACTGGGACCACTTCTTCCCGCTCTCGGGCGACCCGGACGGCGCCCACCTCGACAACTGGACCGCCCTCGGGGCGATGGCCGAGGTCACCGAGCGGGTCGAGATCGGCTGCCTCGTCGCCGCCAACAGCTACCGCAACCCCAACCTGCTCGCCGACATGGCCCGGACGCTCGACCACCTCTCCGACGGCCGCTTCATCCTTGGCATCGGCAGCGGCTGGAACCGACGCGACTACGAGGAGTACGGGTACGAGTTCGGCACCGCGGCCTCGCGCCTCCGGGACCTCGATCGGGACATGCCCGTGATCGTCGACCGCCTCGCGCGGCTGAACCCCGGCCCGGTCCGCGGGGCGCTCCCGATCCTGATCGGCGGCGGCGGGGAGAAGGTGACCCTCCGCATCGTCGCCCAGCACGCCACCATCTGGAACGGCCAGGGGGAACCGGACGTGCTCGGACGCAAGAACCGGGTCCTCGACGGGTGGTGCGCCAGGGTCGGGCGGGATCCGAAGGAGATCGAGCGGTCGGCGCAGATCTTCGGCCCGCAGCTCGACAGGCTCGACGAGTACCTGGCCGAAGGGATCACGCATCTCATCTGCGACGCGAGCGGGCCAGACTACGACCTCGCGCCGCTCCGGAAGCTCGTCGCGTGGCGCGACAGCCGGGCGGACTGATTGACCACGGACACAGGGGCTGCCCATCGCGAGCTCCCGCGAGGCGTCGTGTCGGCACGCATCTGGGCCCGAACCCGCACGGTTCCGCCTCATGGCATGGCGGCTGCGTCGCGCATCCTACGTAATGGTCCCGATCCGGGACCCCTATCGCCGCAGGAGCGCATAAAGGAGCAGCCCCGATGTCGACTCCGGATCAGAGCCAGGCCGCCCAGGACCCGAAGGAGACGGGGCCGAAGCCCCCCTTTCCCCAGGAAAGCATCGAGTATCCCGGCCTCGAGTCGGAGATGACGCCCGCGCCCGACTTCGGGGAGGCGTCGTACGAGGGGCACGGACGTCTCCAGGGTAAGGCGGCCCTCATCACCGGCGGCGACAGCGGCATCGGGCGGGCGGTCGCCCTCGCCTTCGCCCGAGAGGGCGCCGATGTCCTCATCTCCTACCTGAGCGAGCACGCCGACGCTGAGGAGACGGCCCGCGTCGTACGGGCGGCGGGCCGCACGGCGGTGCTGGCGCCCGGAGACATCTCCGACGAGGCGCACTGCCGGGCCCTGGTCGATCGGGCGGTGTCGGAGCTGGGCCGGCTCGACGTCCTGGTCAACAACGCCGCCTACCAGATGTCCCGGGAGAGCATCGAGCAGATCCCGGACGGCGAGTGGGAGCACACCTTCCGGACCAACATCTTCGCGATGTACTACCTCTGCCGGGCGGCGTGGCCGCACCTGCGGCCGGGCAGCGCCATCATCAACACCGCCTCCATCCAGGCCTACCAGCCGTCGCCCCAGCTCCTCCCCTACGCCAGCACCAAGGGCGCGATCGTCACGTTCTCGAAGGCGCTGGCCGAGGAGGCGCTGGGGAGGGGGATCCGCGTCAACGTCGTCGCCCCCGGCCCGGTTTGGACCCCGCTCATCCCCGCGACGATGCCCGAGGAGCAGGCGCAGCAGTTCGGCCAGCAGTCGCCGATCGGGCGGCCCGCGCAGCCGGCGGAGCTCGCCCCGCTCTTCGTCTTCCTCGCCTCGGCGGAGTCGAGCTACATCGCCGGCCAGGTCGTCGGCGTCACCGGCGGCACGCCGCTGGTCTAGGCCCGCCGACGCCGCCGTGCCGCCCCGGGCGCCACCACCCAGGGCGGCACGGCGGGGGCGTCCGGGCCGGAGGCGCGGGCAGGGCCGCCGGCGGGAAGCCGAGCCCGCCCCTCCCGCTGTCACGCCCGGGTCCCACCGCCCGCCTCCCGCCGCCGGCCCGCGCTGCCCGCCCGCGCAGCCGGCACCGTTGACCTGTCGCGCTCCCCGCACCTCCAGCCGGGAGACGTCGACGCCGAGGACGCGGATGAGGCGCCACAGGATCGGCCTCCTGCACTCGGCGCAGACCGCCGGCATTTCTGGGTTGGGCGGGTCGTCGCTGCCGTTGCCGACCACCGCGTGCTTGACGCACCGCCCGCGCCAGCCGGTCCAGACGACCGGCAAGCCCCCGCTTCACGCCGCTCCCTCCCCGCCGTGGGCCTTGGCGACGAGTTCGTGGGCACGGTCCAGTTGCTCCGCGCTCAGGGGCGCAGGGTCCCACCGCTCGCTTGGTGGGGGAGGCGAGCGGCCCCAGGTGGCCTTCGACCTCGACCTGCTCGGCGAAGCTGAGGCGGGCGGCGGCGAACGCCGGGCTGGGCGCCGCACGCGGTCGCCGGGGAACCGCGGCGAGGCGGCGGGGGGGCGAAACACGCTCCAAGGGGTTGGCGACGGGGCGCCGTGCCACCACACGCCGGCAAGAAACCGGCGAGGGCGACCACGGTCGACGCACGAGGCGATCCGGGTCGGGCACACCCCCGAAGGGTTGACTGAACCCGAGCCGGAGACAGACACCGATCCGGCGTCGTCGAACGCACCCGGCGCAAGCTCTCCCAGGTCACAACTCGGTCACGAACGGACCGGCATCGGCGAACGATCAACGGCACGCGACGACAGAGCGAGCCCCGGTTTCCAGCACGCAGGCGCCACCGACAACAGGCGACGACACCCACCGTCAGGGCGCCGCGCGAAGAGCCAGTTCTTCCACGGGTTGCCGACGGTGTAGGTGGTTGCCCGCGTGATGCGCACCTGGTACTCCCGTTTCGCGCTCAGCTCAACCGATCGAGCGCCTCGCTAACGTCCCCCGCTTCGTCGATCACGGTCCGAGCGTGCTGTGCGACCTCGTTTGGAGTCGGAGTGCGATCGGCCGCGGTGACCCTCCTACCCCGCAGCCGCTCGGCTTCCTCCGAAACCTCCCCACGCCTGCATCCGGATCGGCCGCGATGGCAGCCCAAACCTTCCACGGCCGTGGTGGCTTTGCCCGTCTCCGTGACCACCCGTCGCTGTTCGCCGGTCGCCTGCAGCGGACGACGGCAATCCCCTCATCGAATTGGTACCGCCGCACCGGCGATTCCGCCGGGGACCACGTATGTAGCGATCCGAACATTGATCGAGACTTGGAACGACGATAGGAAGGAGTGGACCGGGATGACCGTCGAGCGGGCAGTAAGCCGGGTCTTCTGGAACCTGCACCGGGGTTTGTACCGGGTCAGCGGCGGGCGAATCGGGGAGCGGCTCTTCACGCCGAAGGGACTCGGCTCGCTGCTGTTGACGTCGACCGGGCACAAGAGCGGCCAACCCCGGTCGACGCCGCTGTTCTACCTGGCGGACGGGGACCGGCGGGTCGTCGTCGCGTCCAACCTCGGCAGCGGCCTCGACCCGGCCCGGTGGCGGAACCTGCGGGCGAGCCCGGAAGCGGAGGTGCGGATCGGGCCGCGGCGGCGGCGGGTGCGCGCCCGGGAAGCGACCGTCGAGGAACGGGCAACGCTCTGGCCACGCTTCGTCGCCGCCTACCCGAATTACGCCCGCTACGAGCAGCGGACCAGCCGCCCGATCCCGGTCGTCGTCCTGGAGCCGACGGGCACGGCGGCATCCTGACCGAGGTCGGTTGTCGCGCCCCGCGCTCATCCCCGCACCGCGCCGAAGGCATGGTTGCGGATGATCCGCCGCTGGACACGGAAGGGAACGACGAGGACCGGACAGTGGTGTCACCGTCGCCGAGGCGGAGAGGCGACTCCAGGGTATCTCCTGGTCGCCAACGAAGGCGTTGAGGCCAACGGGGGCGGTAGGGGCGTCGATGTCGGCCAGGACCAGGGCGAAGAGGACGTCGCTCCAGGGGACGGGGGGATGCCGGTGGCGGCGATGCCGGGCAGCGCCAGCGGCGGCGTGTTCGTGCGGAAAGCCTGCCGGTGGCCGGCGTCGATGGGGCGCCTGCTCCGGCTCCCTTCGCCCGGTGGGCCGTGGTCGGCATGGTGAGACCGCGCGGACGGCCGGGGACCGAGGCTTCGAGCGCGAGAACGAGGCGTTGCTCGGTCTCGCACGGTAGCACCGGCATCCACTGGTGACCACGGCGGGGGCGAAAGGGCACGTGCCGTGCATCGGCGAGGGAGCCCCGCGCCCTGCAGGATGGGTGCCCACCGTCGCCACCAGGAGGGACCACGCCGTGCCCGAGTTCCAGCACCGGCAGCGGATCAGCGCGCCGCCGGACCAGGTCTACGCCTTTGTCGCCGATGTTGCCAACCTGCCGAAGTACGTGCCGACGGCCAAGGCCGCCGAGGCGTTGCCCGACGGCAAGGTCCGGGTCCAGGGCGAGGCGCAGGGGCACCGCTACGACAGCGACGGCTACTTCCGGGCCGACGAGGCCGCTCGCCGCATCGAGTGGGGCTCCGATGAGCGTGACTACGCCGGCTACCTCGACGTGGCCAACGCCGGCGACGGCGGGTCCGACCTGACGGTCCACCTCACCTTCGCCGAGGGGATGGGGGAGCGCGTCGAGGCGGAGCAGGAGGCCAAGGGGCAGGGCACGTCGCCCCCGGATAGCGGGCCGAGCGGCCCCCAGATCCAGGAGGGGCTCGAAGCGTCGCTGCAATCGATCCAGAACCTGATCGAGGGGGACGGCGGCAAGGTCGAGCCGGCCTCCGCCCAGCCGACCAGCTGAGCTCCGCCGGAGCACGGGACGGGGCTCGCTGGCCCCGGCGATCGACCGGCGGCCCCATCACGTGCCCGTTCTCCGCCCGCCCCAAAGCCGACCACGGCCGCGTTCGACGCAACACCGAGGAGACGACGCCGATGGCCGCACCGTCCACGCCGCCCGCCGCGGGAACGCCGGCGCCGCGGCGGCCGCCGAAGGCCCTGTTCCGCTACGGCCTCAACCCGCTCTTCTCGCGCGTCCTCCGCTCCCCCCTCCACGGCAGGTTGAGCAAGAGCCTGGCGCTCCTGCGCTTCACCGGGCGCAAGAGCGGCAGGACCTACGCGATCCCGGTCGGCTACGCCGAGACGGACGGCGACCTGCTCGTCGGGACCGCCAGTGGCTGGTCGCGCAACCTCGCCGGCGGGGTGCCGGTCCGCGTCCGGCTGCGCGGCCAGGAGCGGACGGGCATCGCCGACGTGGTCGCCGACGAGGCCGGGATGACCGCGCTCTACCGGACGATGCTGACCCTCGCGCCGAACTTCGGCCGCGCGATCGGCGTCGGGCTCGACGCGAACGGCGAGCCGAAGCCGGAGGACGTGACCCGCGCCCGCGGTGAGGGGCACGTCGTGGTCCGGATCCGGCTCGACCCGAGCGAGCGGGCGGCGTAGGGCTAGCCCCACGCCGAGCCCGCCCGCTCCGCGCGCACGATCCGTTTACCGGTACGGGTCGTTGCGGGGCGCTAGCCTTGCCCCGGGTCGCGCGTCGGGCCCGGCCGGGCGGCGCCGCCGGTGTGGGCGGGCGGGGCGGGGTAGATGCCGGGGGCGCTCTCGCCGTCGGCGTCGTCGGCCAGATCGCGGACCAGCGTCTCGTCGCCCAGGATCCCGGTCCCCGGCACCTCCGCGCCCGCCGGGTCCATCAGCCCGGCGTCGGTCGGGTGCTCGTGGTCGACCGACTCGTGGCGGTGCCCGCCCCGTTCCTCACGCTCCACCGTCCGCCTCCCCGTCACGCCGCGCCGCGGGTCCCCGCCGCCGCGCTTCAAAACGGCCCGTCGCCGTTTCCCACCTACTCTACCCCGGTGCCCGGACGATCGGGGGTTGCGGCGTGCCGCGGCGGCAGCGCGTACCGCGCGACGAGGAAGCCGACGAGCAGCGCCGAGAGGTGGAAGGCCGGCGTGTACTCCCGCAGGTACCACCACACGACGTTCGCCTCCCAGAAGACGAAGAGGCCGAGCAGTGGCCAGGGGACACGGGCGCGGGCGGCGAGCGCGCCTAGGAGGCCGAAGGCGCCGGCGCTGCCGCCGCTCCAGGTCCGCTCCCAGGCCCATGCGGCGAAGGGCGTCGCCCAGACGTCCGGGTAGAGCGCCTGCAGCAGCGCCCCGGCGGCGACGGCCCCGGCGAAGGTGGTGCCGAAGAAGAGCGCCGCCGTCCGGAGAGACCCTTCCCGTGCCTCGAACGGCACGCCGAAGAGGAGCAGCAGCGCCGTCACGTAGACGAGCTGGACGAGGTTGTGGTTCAGCCAGGGGGCCGTCAGGAGCGATGCGAGGGCGCGCAGCGGGCTATCGCCCAGGTCGGGGATAGCGTAGAGGAACGCGCGGACGCGGCCGGTGTCGATGACGACGTTGCCCGGCGCCCGCTCCGCCATCGGCAGGAAGATCGCCCACGAGACCGCCAGGTAGGAGATCAGAAACGGCGCCGCCCGCGGCAGCCGCTGCCAGGTCGGCCACCAGCGGCCGGCGCCGGCCCAGGGCCGGAACCGGGCGAAACGGGCGGTGCTCCCCTCGACCAGGGCGCCGTCCCGACGCTCCCACGGCTCCCCGCGGCGCCAGCGGTCGAGGCGCGACGCGCGGAGCACCGGACGCCACATGCCATACCCTCCTCGGCGCACGCGCTCGATCGGCGCCCTGGGGGAGTATCGTTCGTGGCGTCGGGCCAAGGAGGGACACGCCGAGCCGCCGGAGACCGGCGCCCACCGCCCCCCGGCCGGCCGGTCTCCGGTCGGCTCCGTCCGTCCCCACCAGGCCACGGGAAAGGCGGCCGGGTCGGGAACTATCCACCCGACCCGGTGGGAGTGACTGCGCCGTCCGGGCTCCCCGCCGCCCGCCCCGCTCGCCCGGAGGAGGCCGCCCGACGTCACGCCGCGCCCGCCAGCCAACGGTTCCTTCGCCCGGGCCATGGCCCGGGACGCGCCCCTCACAGCCGACGCGGCCGTCACGCTGCTCGATGGCGAGCCGCCGAGACGGGCCGAGCGCCGCCGGACCGAAGCGCCGCCGGACCGGAGCGCCGCCTTGGAGCGCGACGACGTGGCGCTCGGGCTCCGCTATAGCGGCACTCTCCGGGTCGCCGAGCGGCAGACGATCGCGTGCCGGGGCGGACCGTTCGCGACCGCGGTCGCGGAGGTCTCGCTGCGGCAGGTCGAGCAGGCAGCGCAGGTGCGAACGAAGACTTGGCCGGGACCGTGCGGGGGGCGTGGCACGACCGTGCCCGGGCGAAGGACGGATCGTCCGGCGTGAGGAACCGACGGTGGGCGATCGGCGACGAACGCGGCGCCGTCGACGACCGGGCCGACGACCGTGCGGAGCGCGGCGGGCGCGTTCGCGTGCCCGACCTCGGGCGGGACGATTGGCAGGGGACGAACGACTACTCCAGGCTCCTCCTGCAAGGTCCTCCTGCAAGGGGCCAGCAACGGCCCGATGGCGATGGTCCAGACGGCGGACGACGCGATGGCGCCCGCCGGCAGCCCGGCCGTCAGCGACGACGGCGACGGCTCGGTGGGCAGCAGCCGCCGCGGTCGGAGCGGCAGCGGTCATTCCGGCGGCGTCAGCCGCGGCTCGTCGGGGAGCGGGCGGCGCGGCTTGGGTTAGGCGCGCCGTCGGCTGCTGTGCAGCGCGACGCGCCCTTACCTAGCGGCCTCTGCTCCAAAGATTGCGCTCCGCGCCGCTGCCCAGGCGACGACCGTCTCCGCGCTGGCGACGGCTTGGCGGTACACGTCCCGGGCGACGGGCTCGTCATCGGACGGATACCGGGTACGCCCCGCGCAGGTGGTTAACCGATCGGCACCCACACGGGAACGGGGAACAACATCCCCTGTCTCATCGAGGAGGGTGAGCACACTCCCCAGGTCAGGGACCAACAGGAACGCGACGCCGCGGGCGAGCGATACCGCCGTGATCGCCGTCCCCGCCACCCGCCGGGTATTGAAGCAGGGGTCGTCGAGGTCGAGGTCGGGTGGCTCCGTCTCCTACGGAGGCGGACTGCTCCTCGCCCGCCGGAGCAATGCGCGGAGGGCCCCGGGGAGGATCCGATCACGCGGCAGACACGCACCCTCCGTCCCGCAGCGCCGGCGCGGTTACGAACGCACAGGAGTCCCGGTCGCGCTCGACGTCCTCCGGGGTGACGACCACCGCGTCGACCGTCCGACCGACGCCGCGCAGATCCTCGGCGATCTCTCTTGTCGGATCTCGACGGTGGTACTCCCCCGGCTGGACCACGAGCAGGCCGCGGGGGCTGTCCGACCTCGTCGCCTTGCCGACGGCGGTCGCGCCGGAGCGGATCATCCGCTCCGGCGCCGCGACGCGGTGGATGCGGGGGACAACTCCCGGCCGACGCCTCGTCCTCCGTCGCCCGCTCCCCCACCGTCCTTCCCCCTTCGGTCGCCTAATCGTCGCCGACCGCGCGCTCCGGCGGCAGCGACGGAGCCGGGGTCGGCTCGACGACGACGCGGCGGGGCGCCGGCGCGGGAGGCGCCGCCGGCGTCTGCTCCGCTCGGCCGCCGCCCATCAGGGTGCCGATCAGGTCGATCGGGAGGGGGAAAACGACGGTGGTGTTCTTCTCGGCACCGATCTCGGTCAGGGTCTGCAGGTAGCGGAGCTGGATCGTGACCGGGTTGCGATCGATCACCTCGGCCGCCTCGGCGAGCTGCTGGCTGGCCTGGAACTCCCCCTCGGCGTGGATGATCTTGGCCCGCTTCTCCCGCTCCGCCTCCGCCTGGCGGGCCATCGCCCGCTGCATCGACTGCGGCAGCTCGACGTCCTTGACCTCGACGATGCTGACCTTGACCCCCCACGGCTCGGTCTGCTGGTCGATGATCTGCTGCAGCTCCAGGTTGATCTTCTCCCGCTCCGAGAGGAGGTCGTCCAGGCTCGACTGGCCGAGCACGCTGCGCAGCGTCGTCTGCGCGATCTGGGAGGTGGCGCGGATGTAGTCGGCGACGTTGACCGTCGCCGCGTTCGGGTCGAGCACCCGGAAGTAGGCGACGGCATTGACCTTGACCGTGACGTTGTCCTTGGTGATCACCTCCTGGGCCGGGATGTCCATCGTGATCGTCCGGAGGTCGACCTTCTGCATCCGCTCGACGAAGGGGATCAGGAGGATCAGCCCCGGGCCGCGCGGGCCAAGGAGGCGACCGAGGCGGAAGACGACGCCCCGCTCGTACTCCTGAACGACCTTGACGGCGGAGAAGAGGACCAGACCGACGAAGACGACGGCGATGGCGACGATCGGGCCGACGGATTCGAGGATGTCCAAGAGGCCTCCCATGGCGTGCTCCAGGTGAACGGTCCGGAGGTCGGTGGTCGGTGGTCGGTTAGCCGGCGCTGGCGCGGGCAGGGCTGGCGACGGGGACGACGGTGCGGGTGTCGGTCGCGGCGGTCGGGGCCGCCGCCTCGGCGGCGGTGGCGGGGCGGACGACGAGGCGGAGGCCGTCGACGGCGGTGACGACGGCGGGGGCGCCAAGGGGGAGATCGGCGGCTGCGGGCGCGAGCACGGCCCGCCAGAGCTCCCCGCCGAGGAAGACCACGCCGTCCGCACCCGGCCGTAGCGGACGCCGGACCGTGCCGACCTCACCCACCAGCGCCTCCCGTCCCGTTGCCGGCCGCCGCCGCCGGGCGCGCAGCACCGAGCCGGCCAGGGAGAGGAAGAAAGCGAGGAGCAGCGCCGTCATCGTCCAGATCGCGGTCGGCGCGACATCGAACCCGGGCGGCGCGCCCTCACCGATCAGCAGGTACGAGCCGAGGACGAAGCTGGCCAGGCCGCCGACCGTCAGCGCCCCGAACGACGGCACGAAGACGTCGACCGCCAGCAGGAGAAAGCCGAAGCCGATCAGCAGCGCCCCGGTCCAGTCGACCGGCAGCGTCCCGAGGCCGAAGAGCCCGAGCAGCAGCCCGAGACCGCCGACGACGCCCGGCAGGATCGCGCCGGGGTTGGAGAGCTCCAGGATGAGCCCGAGGCTGCCGAGGCTGAGCAGGATGTAGGCGATCGTGGGGTCGGCCAGGAGCTGGAGGAACCGGTCCACCAGACCCATCCCCACCGCCCGGGTCTCCGCCCCCGCCGTTGCCAGCGTCACCGGACCCCCCGCCAGCGCCACGCTCCGGCCGTCGATCGTCTCCAGCAGCGCCGGCACGTTCGGGGCGAGGAGGTCGACAACCCCGAGGCGGGCGGCCTCCTCGGCGGTGACGTTCGCCGCCTCCCGCACCGCCCGCTCCGCCCAGTCGGCGTTGCGGCCGCGCTGGGCGGCCAGGTTGCGGATCTGGGAGACGGCGTCGTTGGTCACTTTCCTGACGAGGGTGTCCCCGCCGTCCGTCTCGCTGCCGTCGTCCCCCAGAAAGATCGGGGAGGCGGAGCCGATCCGGGTCCCCGGCGCCATCGCCGACACGTGGGCGGCGTAGGCGATAAAGACGCCGGCCGAGGCCGCCCGCGCCCCGTTCGGGGCGACAAAGACGACGACCGGCACTTCGCTTTGGATGACGTCGGCGATGATGTCGTCCATCGCCGAGGAGAGGCCGCCGGGGGTGTCGACCTCCAGCACCACGGCCGCCGCGCCGTCGGCGGCCGCCCGCCCGATCGCGCCGCCCACGTAGCGGGCCATCGGCGGCGTGATCGCCCCCTCGACGCGGACGATGTCGACCCGCCCCTCGGCCAGGGCGCGCGCCAGGGCGACGAGCAGCAGCGCGAGGCCGAGCAGGGCGGCGACGAGGGGGATGAGGCGGCGCGACGGGCGAACGGACGGCGGGCAGGCGGTGGACATCGGCGTCCCTCCTCGTAGGTGCTCGCCTCCAGTATATGTCAACCAGAGCGGACCGCCGGGGAGGACGGCAGCGGAGACCACACGCCGGCACCGCGAGCCCGATGCCAGCGCAACGGCAGCCCGCGGCCCGGCACGGCGTGTGCATTACGGGGGCGACGGGGTGATCCCATAGTGCCCCCGTTCCGTACGCTTTTCCGACCCCCGCCGCGTCTCAACGGCGACACGGGCCGGCGCCGTCGGGCGTTAAAGAACCCGAGAGCACCGGGGGCACACCCTCCGGCGGACGACAGAACGGGAGCATCCCCTCCCAGGAGCACCACGATGAACGCCACGCACACCCGACTCGCCCCGGGGCAATCGTTCGCCCAGCCGGACGGTGACCATCGCCTCGGCCAGCCGATCACGATCGCCCGCCTCGACCGCGACGCCCTGGGCCTGCCACGGGTTACCTTCCGCGCCCCGGACGGCCGCGAGCTGACCGCCTACACCGTCCAGGTCGAGGCCGCTATCGCCGAGGGCATCCTCGCCCCGCTCGCGATCGCCGCCGCCGCCTAACCGGGAGGAAAGAAGGCGAGACGGACGAGGGACGGAGCGAGCAACCCTCGCCCCTCGTCCGCCCTACCGCTGGACGACGATCTCCCAGGGCGAGACGGCGAGGGCCATGCCGTCGAGGACGTTCCACATCGCGGAGAAATCGGCCCAGGGGTAGTAGTCGTAGGCGCCGGAGGCGGGGTCGGAGACGTGGACACCGCCCTCGTCGTAGCCGTAGGCGACGACGACATGGGCGCCGGCGGCGACGGTGTAGGTCCCCTGGTCGGTGAGGGTAACGGCGGTGTCGCCCCAAAGTCCGAGCCAGGTGATGACCGGCTTGCCGGCATCGATCCGCTGCCGCAACGCCCCCGGGTCCCCTTCCGAGTAGAAGACCTCGCCGTCGAAGCCGTAGGCGTTCAGGGTCGGCACCAGCGCCTCGGGGTAGACGCCGTAGTCGTCGGTGTTGCCCCACCAGCCGTCGATGTTGCCCCGATAGCCCCAGTGGGGATTGAGGGCCGGCGGCACGCTCTCCCAGAAGGCTTCCTCCGGCACCCCCGTCCCGACCGCGCTCGTCGCAATCTGGGCGGCGGCGTACTCGCAGCTCAGGTTCCGCTGCTGAACGTAGGTCGGGACGCCCCGGACATACCGCCCGCCCGGCGCGACCGCCGCCGGGCCGATGAAGCCGCCGACGCCGGTCGACGCGCCGTCCCCGACCGGGATCAGCAGCCGCTGGCCGACCAGCAGCGAGTCCGGATCGGCCAGGCCGTTCGCCTCGGCCACCGCCTGGGACGAGACGCCGTAGCCCGCCGCGATCCCCCGCAGCGTCTCGCCCGGCTCGACGACGTGCTCCCCAAGGAGGCCGAGGTCGCCCGCCTGGAGACGTGCCCGCAGCCCGGCGTCGATGGCGGCGGGCTGGCTCGGCACGGCGCGGGGGGATGCCCCCGCGAGCGCCGCGCCGACGCCGCCGGCCAGGACGAGCAGGGCGGCGAGGCCCGCGACCACGAGGCGGCGCCCGGAGATCCCCGCCCCGCCCCAGGGCCCGACGC
>CADCWL010000008.1 GCA_902806405.1 uncultured Thermomicrobiales bacterium
ACGGCGCTGGCCGCGGCGGCGGCGCTCCTCGGGGCGCGCGGCGCCGAGGCCGGCGCCGGTTGCTTTAAGCTGGGCAAGCGCTGCCGCCACGACACGCAGTGCTGCACCCTGAACTGCCGCTCCGGCGAGTGCCGGTAGGGGCCGAGCGACCGCGGGGGGAACCGGGATGGACGGGCAACGGTTCGACGGCCTGGCGCGGGCGATGGCGGGCGGCGCCCCCCGCCGGGGGGCGCTGCGCCTCCTGGCCGGGGCGGCGCTGGCGGGGGTGCTGGGGGCAGCCGGGGCGGGCGACGCCGCGGCCGGCTGTTTCCAAAAGGGCCGGCGCTGCCGCTACGACCGGCAGTGCTGCTCCGGCCGGTGCCGGGAGGGGGAGTGCGCCCGGCCGCGGCGGGACGGTGGCGGCGGGTTCTGCGCCGGCGTTCCCTTCGCGCCCGGGAACTTCACCCAATGCGGGACCACCGGTAACATCAACTATCCATGCTTCTGCGCGCAGAACGCCTGCGTCGCAGATACCCGCCTCGACTCTGTGCAGCCCTGCCCGCAGGCGGGGTGCCCCGAGGGGCAGATCTGCGTCCCCGGAGTCTTTCCCGGCGGTGCCGGAGGGTGCTTCCGCCAGTGCCCCAACCCGGACGCGTCGGGCTGAGCGGGGGTGGCGGCAGTGGCGGCGTCTGCCGGTGCAAGGGTGAGGGCGAACGCGGCGCCAGAGGGCGTTGCAACCCGCTCGAAGTCGCGGAGTCCGGCAGTCTCCGGCCGGAAGGTGCCCTGGTTGCGACGACGCCCCGGCACAGAGCCGGGGCGTCGTCGTGTTCCGAGGGCCGAGGAACGGGGGTGAAGGGGGGCGGCGGGGCAAAGCGAGTCTTGCCGGTTCGCCGGTCGGTGACGATTACCCAATGGCCCGGTGCCATGACCTAGGTATCCGAACCCGCTGGAGACCGGGGCGCGGTCAGGGACGACCATTGGAGACGCGCCATCGACGACACTACGATTCAGTTCCGCTCTCAATTGGCGGCTATGCACTTCGTTGGGCCGTTGCCGTGTGCTGGCGTCGGCCGTCAAACCGCCCCGAGTCTTGCGGCAGACTACCTCTGGCGGCGTGCTCGGCTCATTCGGCCCGTTCCCAGGAGGTTCGCTCTCGTGCCCCCACTCGGCGCTGGACCCGCAGCGCTCATCGGCGCATTCCCCTCCACCTTTGCGAAGCGCACCCGTGCCAGCCCTGCCCCGTTCTGGAAGCGGATTGGCTCGACGCGGTGGATCACGGCCCTCCCGGACCCCGGCGCGGGCGCGGGAGGCGGCATCGACCCGATCGAAGGCCGCCTCGTCTACTGGCGCTCCGCCGAGCAGGCGTCGGCCAAGGACATCGGCCGACCGCTTGCTTCACCGCCACGGGGACGTGCCCGCCGGCGTGAACCCCAAGGATCGGCCAACGTCGGGGCTGAGCAGGCACCGCACCCGCTCGTCCGCCGTCCGGGTCTTCCGCCGCCTCAAGCGTCAGATCCCGACGACCGATCCGGCCAGTTGCGCCACGTGCTCGAACCGCGCGCCGATGCCCGGCGAGGGGCGGCTATGGCCAGTCAGAAGGTGTGCGGGCGCCCCTCGGTCATTGACGACGAAGAGCGCCCGCTGGAGAGCCCTCCCGGGGAAGCCCGCTCGCGCCGTCGGCGGCTCCCGCGCGAACGGCCGCGGACGATCAGGTGATCGCATCGTACGTCACCCCTCCGCCGGCGAACCTCCATCGGACCTGGGCACCCGCAACCACACCCGGCCGCTCGTCGCGGGCGGGCACGACCGCCCACGCGTCAGCCCTGGTTCTCCCCAACCCCTCTATACTGCGGGCACGCGACGAGGCGCCGTGCATCACCGACGGTGAGCCGCCCCGATGCCCAGCACCCAACCCTCCGATCAACCGACCGCCCTCCCGCCGCCCGTCCCGCTCGCCGCGGTGGTGCCTAGCTTGGCTCCGACGCTCCCCACGCCCCTTACCCCGCTCATCGGCCGGGAGCGGGCGGTGGCCGCGGTGGTCGCGCTTCTACGGCACGGTGAGGTTCGGCTCCTGACGCTGACCGGCGCCGGCGGCGTCGGTAAGACCCGCCTCGCCCTGCGCGCCGCGGCGGACGTCGCCGAGGACTTTCCCGGTGGCGTCTGGTTCGTTCCGCTGGCCCCGATCGCCGACCCGGCCCTGGTCCTTCCCGCGATCGCCCAGGCGGTCGGGGCCCGCGACGGCGGCGACCGGCCGCTGGCCGAGCGGATGCGGACCATGGTCGCCGGGCGGCGGGCGCTGCTGGTCCTGGACAACCTCGAGCAGGTGCTGGGGGCGTCGTCGTCGGTTGCCAACCTGTTCCTCGCCTGCCCAGAGCTCACGGTCGTGGTCACCAGCCGTGCCCGCCTGCGCGTGAGCGGCGAGCACGTCGTCCCCGTCGCGCCGTTGGCGCTTCCCGCTCCGGGCGAACCCACCGCCAACCCGGAGGCTCCACCGGCCGACGCCGTCCACCTCTTCGTCGAACGCGCCCGGGCCGCCGACCCTGCCTTTGCCTTGACGGAGACGAACGCTGCGGCCGTGGTGGAGGTTTGCCGACGGCTGGACGGTTTGCCGCTGGCGATCGAGCTGGCGGCGGCCTGGGTTCCGATCCTCACCCCATCGGCCCTGCTCGGACGATTGCAGCAGCGATTGCCGCTGCTGACCGGCGGCGCCCAGGATCTGCCGGCTCGGCAGCGGACGCTGCGCGACGCGATTGCCTGGAGCCACGACCTGCTAACTCCGGAAGAGCAAGCCCTCTTCCGCCGCCTCGCCGTCTTCGCCGGCGGCTTCTCGTTGGAGGCCGCCGAGGCCGTGGTCAGATCCCTGGGCGGTCCGGCGTTCTCCGCGCTGCAAGGGGTCGCCTCGCTCGTCGACAAGAGCCTGCTGCGGCGGGAGGACGCCGCGGGTGGGGAGCCCCGGTTCGGGATGCTGGAGACCGTCCGGGAGTTCGCTCTGGAGCGCCTTGCGGAACGCGACGGGGAGGCGACCGTCCGCGACGCGCATGCTGCCCATTTCCTGGCGATGGCGACGGAGGACCGGGCGCGTTTCGAGGGGCCGGCCCGGACGGCGGCGATCACCCGGGTCGAGCGCGAGCGCGACAACCTCCGATCGGCCCTAACCTGGGCTTTCGAGCGGGAGGACGCCGAAACCGTACGGCGATTGGCCGCCGAACTGGCTCGGTTCTGGGTCGTCCTGGGGCACATCGACGAGGGCCGCGACTGGCTGGAGCGGGCGGTGGCGATGCCCGGGCCGTCGTCGGTCGCGGCGCAAGTGGACGCGATGTGCTGGGCATCGGACCTGGCCGTCGCCAAGAACGACCCGGCGCGGGCCGACGCGCTGGCCCGGGCGGCCTTGGTGCTGTCCGACGAGGCGGGATACTGCCCGGGCGTTGCCACCTCGCTGTTCCAGATCGGTCTCGCCGCGGAATGCGCGAGGGACGCGGAACGAGCCACCGAGCACTACGAGGAAGCCCTGCCCCGGTTCCGCGAGCTCAACGCATCGGTCTGGGTCGGCGTCGTGCTCCGCCGCCTCGGCCTGGCAGCGCTCGCCCGCGGCGCGGCAGACCAGGCGACCGCGCGGCACGAGGAGGCACTGGCGGTCTTCCGGGGACTGGACCACCCATGGGGCGTGCCCGCCAGCCTCGGCGACCTGGCCGGATTGGCGCTGCGCCGGGGCGATCCGGCGGGCGCGCTGGCCGCCTACCAGGAGAGCCTGGCGCACTGGCAGCGCCTCCGGGAACGGTTCCATATCACGGTCAGCCTCTGGGGAATTGCCCGGGTGGCTCTGGCAACCGGCCGGCCCGAGCAGGCCGCGCGGCTCCTCGGGGCCATAGACGCGCTCGACGAGGCCATGGGTTACGTGCCCGGGGCCGACTTGCGCGCAGACCTCCTCCGCGACGAGGGTGAGTCCCGGGCGGCGCTGGGCGACGAGGCGTACGACGCGGCCTGGCGGGCGGGGCGGGCGCTGCCGCTCCAGGAGGCGATGGACGAGGCCGCTGCGGTCACGGTGGGGCTGGGGCAGGGGGCAACCGCTCGTCGTTGGACGGTGACCTCCACCCATTTTGGCCTGACGCCGCGGGAGTTGGAGGTGCTGCGGCTGGTGGCGTCGGGGCGGACCGACCGCCAGATCGCCGCGGCCCTCTTCCTCAGCCCCCGCACCGTCCACCACCACGTCGCCGGCGCGCTGGCCAAGCTCGGCGTCGGCAACCGCATCGCCGCCGCCGAGGCCGCTCGCGCCGCCGGGCTCCTTCCCGCCCCCTAGGCGGCGCCCGAGCGGCCCAAACCGCCGGCGGCATAGGCATGCCTAGGCAATGCCCACCCGGATTCCTCCGAAGAACGGGTAACCCAGTTAGGCAATCTTGCCCATGCGGGGACTTGCCCGGCGGCGCATGCTGAATCCACGCCTCGAATGGAAGGCGGGTGACGAGGGGGCGGGCAGACCGGTTCCTCCTCGCCACCGACGCGAAGGAGGACCACGCCATGATTCCCCATCCCGACACCGTCTGCGTCCTTGCCCGGATGGATCACCGGCAGGTGTTGGCGACCGCGGCCCAGGGACGCCTCGCGGGTGACGCCGTCTCCACCGGCGATCATCGGGCGGTGTTCTCCAGCGCGTTCGCCCGCCTCCGGGGTGCGTTGCTGGGCTACGCGTCGCGCCGAGTCGGCCGGCTGCCGGTGGTGCCGGAGGGAGGGCCAGCGCCGGCCATGCGGTGAGCGGCCCCGGCGGTGGCCGGAGCGATCCCGCTCGCCGGCGACCAGCACCTCGGCCTTCGCCGGATCGATTCGTCCCGACGCAATCGCTTCGAGACGACGGGCCTCCGAACGGGGCGCGTCCATGCGGAGGAAGGATCATGAGCGTCCACTTGATCGACCCGCCGACCTTGGCTGAGGCATCTCTCCCTCGGCCGGGGACTCCTCACCCGCGAGCCGGGACGGTTCCCGGCGTCAACGGACCGACCCGGGGCGCGGGCAAGACGACGCGACGCGGTCGGGTCTACGGCGGGGCAACCCGCGCTCCTCGACCGGCCCGGGCCGGCGCGGGGGGCCCAAACCTGGGACCGGACTGCCCGGTGGTCCGGGCCGGGCGGACCTACGTCGGCCGGCAGGGTCACGATTTCGTCGCAGGCATTTCGGCCGAAACGGTTGGGGCCGGCCGTCTCTGCTTGCATCTGGTGACGATCCCGCCGGGTGGGCGCGGCCGTGCCCACCTCCACGCCGGACACGAGACGGCGCTCTACGTGCTGTCCGGGGCGGCGGTGACCCGGTTCGGCCCGAGCCTGCGGCGGCGGGTGACGGTGCGGGCGGGGGATTTCCACTACATCCCGGCTGGCGTCCCGCACCTGCCGCTCAACGCCAGCGCCGACGAGCCCTGCGTGGCGGTGCTGGCGCGGACCGACCCGAACGAGCAGGAGAGCGTGGTGCTGCTGCCGGAGTTGGAGGAGGCACCGCTCGCCGACGGGTAGCCGCGATGCCCGTCATCGTCGCCGGCTTTCCGGCCCGAGGGGAGGCCCACGGCCACGGCGGACGATCCGACGCGCCAGATCCACGAGTGGGTGGCGTTCAGCTGGCGGTTCTTCGAGCGTGGTGCCGACTTGCTCGAGGTCGCGCGGGCGGCCGGGACCGCCGACCCGGACGTGCGGGCCCTGGGGCGAGCCGGCGACGAGCGGCGCCGCGAGGGCGCCCGCTCCCGCGTCCGGTCCTCCCGAACGGCGAAGAGGGCGACCGCGGCGAGAATGCCACCAACGACGAGGCTGGCCGAGGGGGCGTCGGTCACGACGCCGACGCCGCCCCCGACCGCCAACCAGCCTGCGCCGCCTCCGGCCGGTACTCGGCCCACGTCACCCGCGCCACCCCCCACCGCGTGGTCAGGCGAACGCCCCGGTAGGAGAACCGGGGCGCCGCTGCTGGCGCGGCGCACAGGGGCACGCTCGCCCGAACGGGCAACCCCGCCTGCGGCGGGGACGGACGGCGGCTGTCGAGGCTGGGACGGCGACGCGGAGGTTCAGGGGGCCGAGGCGGAGCCGGGGGGGAGGAGTCCGGCGGCGCGGGCCGCGCTCGTCGCCTCGGCGCGGTTCGCCACGCCGAACTTGGCCAGCAGGCCGGCGACGTGGTGGTTGACGGTGCGGGGGCTGAGGAAGAGCGCCTCGGCGATCTCCTTGTCGGTCCGGCCGGCGGCGAGGAATCCCAGCACCTCAACCTCGCGTGGCGTCAGGGCCGCGCTCGGGTTGGTCCCCCTCGACACGGTCGCCTCTGCTGGCACGCCAGCGTCGCCGGGGACAGCCGCCGGGGAGCAGGCCGTCGCTGCTGCCGCTTCGGCGACGGCCTGCTCCTCCGTCATGGCCGCGCCGGTCGCCCACGAAGCGGCGAAGGCCGGCTCACCGAGGTGAGCCCGTGCTACCTCCAACACCTGCTCGTACGCGCCGCGCTCGGGCAGCGCGTACCGCACGCCGATCTCTTCGGCCCGCGTCGCCGCGGCGCCGAGCAGCCGGGCGACGTGCCCGAAGCGCCCGTGCCCGGCGGCCACGACCGCGGCACCGGCGAGTCCGTGCAACATCCCCTCCCGGTGCCCGGCCACCCGATCGAGGGCGAGCGCCTCCACGAAACGGAATCCCGCCTTGGCGTAGTCCCCAAGCGCCGCAGCGACCAGGCCGAGGGTGTGCAGGGCGAAGCCGGTGGTGAACGCGTCACCCGCCGCCCGCGCCTGGCCGAGCGCCTGCTGGCAGAACCCGGCTGCCCCGGCGAGGTCGCCCCGCCCGTAGGCGACGACGCCAAGGTGGGTCAGCGCCATCGCCTCGCCCTGCTGTCCCGACGTCCGGTACAAGGCCAGCGCCTCCTCGAACCGCCTCGCCGCCTCGTCATAGTCGCCCCGGTCCTCCGCGACCACTCCCAGCATGTACAACGCGAACGCGGAGACCTCGGGCTCCCCGGCCGCCCGCGAGCCCACCAGGCCTTCCTCCAGGAGCGGCACGGCTTGGCCGTCGTCGTCCTGGTAGTGCGCTAGGGTTCCCGCCCCCACCTGCGCATCTCCCCAGACCCCTGCCGGGGCATCGATGCCTTGCGCCAGCGCCCGAGCCAACCAACGCCGCCCCTCGGTCAGGTGACCGCGGAAGTAGAAGAACCGCCACAGGGCACCGGCCAACCGCAGCAGATCCGTCGTCCCGCCGTTCTCCGCGAACCAGACGAGAGCGGCTCGCAGGTTGCCGTGTTCGACCTCCAGCCGTCTCAGCCAGGACGCGAAGTCCGAGCGATTGCGCAGGGCCACGGCGCCGCACTTCGCCAGATCCAGGCACCACGCCGCGTGGGCGTCCCGCGCCGCGACGTCCTGGCCGCTCGCCGCCAACCGCTCCAGGGCGAACTCCCGGACCGTCTCCAGCATCCCCCAACGGTGATCCGTGCCCGCGATCTCCTCCCGCCGCAGCAGGCTCTTGTCGACGAGCGCGGCGACCCCTTCTAGGACGGCGAGCACCGTACCGTCCCGCGAGTCGACCACCGCCCCGGCAGACTCGAGGGTGAAGCCGCCGACGAAGACGGCGAGGCGACGAAAGAGGGCTTGCTCCTCCGGCGCGAGCAGGTCGTAGCTCCAGGCGATCGCGTCGCGCATCGTGCGTTGCCGCTCGGGCAAGTCGCGCGCGCCCCCAGTCAGAAGTGGCAGGCGTCGCTCCAGCCTGGCCAGCATTGCCGCCGGCGGCAGGACCGGAGCCCAGGCTGCGGCAAGTTCGATCGCCAGCGGCAGCCCGTCGACCCGGCGGCAGATCTCCGCCACGGCGAGGGCGTTCTCCTCCGCGAGGGCGAAGGACGGCTCCGCGGCTTGCGCCCGGCCGACGAAGAGGCGGACCGCGTCGGCGGCGGCTGGATCGGCGGCTTGGTCGCCCGCGGCGGGCAGCGCCAAGGGCGGCACCGGGAACGCGTGCTCACCGGAGACGCGCAGGCGGGCGCGGCTGGTAACCAGGACCTTGAGCAACGGGCACGTCGCCAGCAACTGCGACACCAGCGGGGCGGCCCCAAGGAGATGCTCGAAGTTGTCGAGCAACAACAGCGTCCGCCGATCCCGGAGCGCCAGTCGGAGGCGCTCCGGGATCGGCTGGTCGCCGAGTTGCCGCACATCAAGGGTGCGGGCGATCGCTGACGCGACGAGGTCCGGGGCCGGGACCGGGGCGAGCGGGACGAACGCGACGCCGTCGGCGAAGTCGTCGAGCAGTTCTTCCCCCGCCCGCAGGGCCAGCCGCGTCTTGCCGACCCCGCCGGGCCCGGTCAGCGTCACCAGGCGGACGTGGGGCTGGCGGAGGAGCGAGCCGACCGTCGCCGCCTCGCGCTCCCGTCCGATGAGCGGCGTGAGCGTGCTGGGCAGCCCGATGCCCGGCAGAAGCGCACTCCGCGGAATCACGGCGAGCCGCTCGTCGGCAAGGTGCTCCGACCGGAACTCGGTCACCATGGCCAGACCCGATGCCCTCGGCTAGGTGGTTGGCGCTGTCCATATGATGCAGGTCTTGCGACGGCATTTCAACCGCCCCGCGCCGGAGCGCCGGGATCGGCGAGATTGGGTCCGCGGTGTCCTCGCCAAGCTCGATGGTGGCAGCCGCATCGCCGCGGTCGCCGCCCTGGCCACCGGCTTCCTCCCGACGGACGGTCCCCCGTGTCCCGAGAGCCGGCCAACTCGTCGGTCGCATGGGCATTCCTCGGCAATGCACGCCCGGCTCCCCGGAGGAATGGGCAATCCGATTGGGCAATCCTGCCCATGCCCCTCCCGGCCCCGAACCGCATGCTGGGTCCACGGCACCGACGGACAAGGTCGATAGGCGGCGCTAGGGAAACGATCCCCCCGCCTCCCCAGAGCGCGAAGGAGGATACCGCCGTGCTTCCCCACCCGGATACGGTCTGCATCCTGGAAGCGATGGACCACCGGCAAACTCTGGCCGAGGCCGCCCGGGAGCACCGGATTGACGGAGCCCGGCGAACGATCGACGCGAACCCCATCCGAGCGGCCACGGTTCGGTGCCGCCTGCAGTCGGCGATAGCCGGACTTGGACGGGTCCGGCCGCGCGCATGGCGCGCGGCCGTGGACAAGAAGAGGCGGAACGGGAGGAATGCGATGAGGAAACCGGCGACGTGGGCGGCATCCGCCCTGGCGATGGTCGTGCTCGGCGGCGGGCCCGCCCTCGCCGAGACTCGGGTCGGCACCGACGGCAGCGACGTCCTGGTTGGCACCCACCGGGCGGACCAAATCGAGGGCAAGGGGGGCGACGACGTCCTGAAGGGGCTGGCCGGCAACGACGTCTACGTCTTCGCCAACGGCTGGGGGGAGGACACCCTGGAGGAGAAGGCCCTGTACAGGGTCGGCGGGAAGAGGCGACCGGGTGGGGTCGACACCCTCGACTTCTCGGCCGTTACCGGCAGCGGGGTGGACGTGGTGCTCGGGCCATCGGGGCTAGAGGGTGCAAACGCGGCCACGGGACCCGCCGGAGAGATGCTCAAGCTCGGAACTTCCCGGGTCGAGAACGTCATCGGCACCCAGGGCAAGACAGACAAACTCGTGGGCGGCGTGGGCAAGAACACGCTGCAGACCGGTGGCGGCCTGGACGACATACTCGTGGACTTGGGCGGGTACCACGACGGCCCCCAGGGTCGTCCCGAGGTCCCGGCCAGCGACGACGCCTACCTGGGGGCTGGACAGAACACCGGGCACGTGTTTGTCCAAGACCATGGCGGGAGCGGCGACGTGCTCGACCTGCGGCCGATCGTACTGGAGGACGCCCATCTGGCCCGGATCGACATGGATAGGAACGAAACGCGGGAGACGCTCCAGATCGTCACCGGACCCGACACCCAGGTGTTGGTCGGCGGCTATTTCGGCGCGTTCCAAGGTATGTCCGACGGACAGGGGCGCGTCGAAAAGCTGGTATTCGCCGACGGCACGTTCTCCGCGAGCAGCGAGGTCGCGCGGGCAATGGACGCCTCGGTTTCCACGACGGCGACCGGCAGCAAGCAGGCGGAGCTGGCAGCGGCGGCGGAGGTACTGGCCGATGAAGCGCGGCGGCGGTTCGCCGAGGACGGACCGTTGCTGAGGTAGCTGAGCGACGTTCGGCGACCGAGTAACGACGGCGGTGCAGTGGGCGCCGCCGTCCGACGGCGACGGCCCGCGACGACGAGGCGGGCGAGCACGAGACGCGGAGCGCCGGCCGCGAGCGCGACGGCGGCGCGACCGACCGCGGCAGCGGGGAGACCGGGCGCCGCTAGTGGGGGCGGGCGTCGGTCGCGGTATCGGTGGCCGGCGCCTCACCTCGAACGGGCAGTGCCGGGGACGCCGTGCGCAGCGGCGGTCGAACGGGTGCGCGACCCGGACGGGGCGACCGCCACCGCCACCGTCACCTTCCAGATCAAGCGGCGGTGCTCCGGGCCAACGACGGGAGGAGCACACCCATGGACGGGCAACGTTTCGACGGGCTGGCGCGGGCGCTGGCGGAGGCGTCGACGCGGTGGCGGGGGCTGCGGCTGGCGGGCGGGGCGGTGGCCGGGGCCCTGCTGGCGGCGGCGGGGCTGCGTGACCGGGCCGGGGCGCAGGGGCGGCCCGTTTTCACCTACTGCCGAGCCGATGGGGGTCCGCGCCCCGGAGTGCGTCCTGGAGGGCACGGGGCGCGACTTCGGGCTCGACGCGGCGAAACGGACGAAGCCTGTTTGACACGCTGCACCCACGCTGCTATATAAGCCTCAGGGTACCAAGTAGGCACCCTGGGTGCGGGTGCGTTTGCTGCGGGCTATCGCCGGGCAGGAAACGGCTCTTGGTTCGGTGGGGGGGGCAATGAACGACAAGATCAGGGGCGTGGCTGGCCTGGCAGCCGCGGGCTTGCTGAGCGTGGCCATGGCGGCCGGCGCGGCAGCTCAGGACATCGCAGCGTCCGGTAACGGCGGGACGTCCGACGCGAGCGCCAACGGCGGCGCGATTGAGCTCGATGAGGTCAACAGCGGCGGCAACACCGGCGCCGCGATCGGCGTCGGCGACGTTGCCGATGGCGCGGTTGCCGTCGACGGCGGAGATGTCTCCAACTCCTTGTCCCTGACCGGTACCGCCGACGGTGGCACCGCCATCTCCGACGCGAGCGGTGGGGACGAGAACTTCGTCTTCATCGACGATGTTGGCCTCGCTGACGACGGCGGCGACGACGACGGCAACGGCGGTGGCGGCGACGACGACGGCAACGGCGGCGGCGGCGACGACGGCAACGGCGGCGGCGGCGACGACGGCAACGGCGGCGGCGACGACGGCGGCGACGTCAACGTCAACGTCAACGTCAACAACGAGAACATCAACGAGAACGAGAACAACAACGACCAGGAAACCAACGTCGACGCCACCGGTATCGAGATCAACCTCGTGCCGGGCGGGCCAATCGGTCTCTAACGCGGGCAGCGTCGCTCGCCCTAGGGGGGGAGCCCCGGTCCTTTTGGGCCGGGGCTCCGCCGTGTTTATCTTCCACGGTGCCGCGCTCGCCTTCGCGGGGGGAGCAGCCGCCAGTGTCTATCGGGCCGCAGGGGTCTTCCTTGGGTACGACCCGGCCCCGGCCGGCGATAGCCCGCCCCCGGCCCGCCGTCTTTCGGGCCATTGCCCGAGCGTCGCTCCCCCGCGTCGCCGGCTCGTCGACTCGTGCGTTGCCGCTGGTGCACGGGTTGATCGCAACCTTCTTCGGCTCGTCGCCGCCCGTCGGCCGGTTCGGGCGCGGCGGCAGCAACGGGGCGACGAACGCAAGCGGATGGGCGGCACCTCCTACCCGAGGAACGCCGGCAGCCGCCGGCCGGTGTCGCGTCGCCACCCTCGGCAGGACGTCGCCAGGCTCCCGGCGCAGCGTCAGGGGCTGTATCGTCCGGCTCTCCCGGCACCCCGACCACCGGCTGCCCCAGCGCCACCAGGTCCTCGATGGCAGCGGACGTCCCTCCACTTCGACCGGGGTGCGGCACGAGCATCGGCGGGGCTGGCACGCAACGAACCCCGGCCGCTGGGGCCGGGGTTCGTCGCCTCGGGTGCTGGGGCCGTTCAAGAACCCTAGCCTAGGAAGGGCAATCCGGGGAACGTGATCTCGATGCCCGTCGCGTTGACGTTCGTCTTCTGCGTGTTGCGGTTGGTGTTGCGGTTGCGGTTGCGGTTGGTGTCCGCGCTGGCACTGGCCGCGGCGGCGACGACGCCGGCCGTCGCGAGGGCGCCGCCGGCCAACCCCTTGATGACCGCGCGGCGCGAAACGGCGCGCGTCGGCTCGTCCCGTTGCTCGTCCACGACCTCTTCTCCTTCACACGGCGACTTCTTCGTCCGCGGCGACCACAACCATCGCGGGCGCCCTGATGGCCACTGTCGATCGGGTGGCCACCACCGGGAGAATAGCAAACCATGCTACAGCAGTCAAATCGCCTGGGACTTTCGGCCTATATCGACCAACGAGGGAGACCGCCTGCTGCACGGTGGATGAAGAGGGGTGAGGGGGAGGACAAAAAAGGGGGGGCACGCCGACCTCCCACGGGCCAGATGCCTCCGAGCACTCGGAGGGACCCGAGAAGGATGGACCCCGGACAAACGCGGACCTGGGGGTCACTGGTGCGCCGGTAGGTCCTGTCGTGGACCTCCCCCGATTCTCCGCGTGGTTGCGTGTGTTTCTCGGGGGGCCGGTACCGTTTCGGGCGTATAGGCGTACAGGACGAAGACCGCGCCAGCGTGTCGGAGGGCAAGATGAGGGCGACTCTCAAGCCAGGGTCGCCCTCGTCATCGGTGGTGGGGGTTCGGGGTTAGGCCGCCTCGACCCACGACAGGCGGAGCCGGCCGGCGGTGGGGTGTCTACTCCCTGGTGCCGAACGGCTCCTGCCCGCACCACGGGACGGGGGTCGGCTGCCCGGTCGGTCTGTCGGTGGCCGCTCCTGCCGACGAAGAGCGTGCTGCAAAACCCCTCGGTGGCGCGCCGGGCTGCCGGCACCGGACCGCCGCCTGCCCGGGCGGCG
>CADCWL010000009.1 GCA_902806405.1 uncultured Thermomicrobiales bacterium
AGACGCGACTTCCCGAGCTCTATTGCGGCTTCCCCCGCGCCGCGGAGGAGGCGGGTGACGCGCCGGTCGGGTACCCGGTGAGCTGCAGCCCTCAGGTGTGGGCGTCCGGCGTCGGTCCCCATTTGACGCGGTCCATGCTCGGCCTGCACTTCGACGAGGCGGCGGCCCGGCTAGGGCGTGTCGGCAAAATGGGCTATCCTCGGCGGCATGGAACGGCACGGACTGAGCGACGAGCGCTGGGAGCGGCTGCGCCCGCTGCTCCCGCCGCGCGCGGCCGGCCGGGGGCGCCCGCGCGCCGGCGACCGGCCGGTGGTGGAGGGCATCCTGTGGCGGCTGGCCACCGGCGCCCCGTGGCGCGACCTGCCCGCGCGGTTCGGGCCGTGGAAGACGGTGTACTCGCGCTTCCGCCGGTGGCAGCGGGCCGGGGTCTGGGACCGGGTGCTGGCCGCGCTGCAGGCCGAGGCCGACGCGGCCGGCGGGCTCGACTGGTCGCTGCACTTCCTCGACGGCACCACGGTCCGGGCGCACCCGGACGCGGCGGGGGCCAAAAGGGGGGCGGCGACCGGGCGCTCGGCCGCTCCCGCGGCGGCTTCTCGACGAAGCTCCACCTGCGGGCCGAGCGCGGCGGCAAGCCGGTGACCTTCGTGCTCACGCCGGGCCAGCGCCACGAGGCGACCCAGGTGGCGGCGCTGCTGGAGCGGGGGGCGGTGGCGCGCCGCCGGGGCCGGCCCCGCGTCCGCCCCGACCGGGTGGCCGGGGACAAGGGCTACACGGGGCGCCCCGTGCGCGGCTACCTGCGGCGGCGGGGCATCGGGGCGGTCATCCCCCGGCTCACGACCGAACCGCGGCGCGGCGTCCGGTTCGACCACGAGGCGTACCGCGAGCGCAACACCGTGGAGCGCCTGATCCGGCGCCTCAAGCGGCACCGGGCCATCGCGACGCGGTACGAGAAGCTGGAGGAGTCCTACCACGCCCTGCTCACCATCGCCTGCATCCTCTGCTGGCTGTGATTTTGCCGACACACCCTAGTGGTGGGCCGCGGTGTCCCCAGCGGCGAGCGGGACGCCGTTGCGGGAAACGCGGCCGGGCCGTTCGACGTCTCCATGGGCGACGGCCGGTGCGAAGCGAGTGTCGCGCGGCCCCCGCCATCAGGGAGCGATGCCGCGATCCAGGGCTCGCCTCGTCGTCCTCACCCTACTCTGGGCGCTCGCCGCCCTCGGCCTACCGCGGGGGCGTGCCTCGGCTGCTCCTGCCCGGCGGAGAGCCCGCAGACCCGGGTTGCAATGTCGCACGCGATCGTCGGCGGCACGGTGATCGAAGCCAAGGAGCCGTCGCCGTGGCGGCACCTCATGCCGCTGCCGTGGGGCGATCCGCCATACCCTTCTAGACCGCCTCGACGTGCAGGCGGTCTGGAGGGATGATCCGAGGCGGCCCGAGGTAGTGGTCGCGGCCGGTCCCGGCGTGTGCGGCATCATGTTCACGCTAGGCATGGAGTCCATCATCGACCGGCGGGACCGGGCGAAGGCACCATCGCCGCGAGCATCTGCGAGGGGACGATCGGCACGGACCACGCCTCCGAGGTCGCCGCCATCGTCCCGGCGCTCGGCCCCGCCACGCCGGTCGTCGCCACCGCCCTCCCATCGTCGGACGCGCGGGCCGGGACGGACCGAAATCCCCTGCCGCTCTTGGTCGCCGCCGGCCCGGCCGCGACCGGCGACCGCAACCACCCACGGGGGTTCGGCGTCGCTTGGCTCGCGGCGCCGGCGGCCCCGTCCGTCTTACCCGCGGCGGGTTCCGGTGCCGTACAAGAAATAGGTCGGCGTCTCGCGCACCGTCACGTCGAGGCCGGCGGCGGTGCAGCGCTCGGCCAGCAGGGCCGGGTCGTAGAACTCCTTGACGATCCGGTACTCGCGGCCGTCGTTGAGCCGGCGCGTCATCAGTTGGGCGCCCGCCTCGGGCAGCCGCTGGTCGGGGGAGGTTGCCGTCGGCTCGCGCCGGCTGTGGCTGTCGACGAAGAAGAGCGCGCCGCCCGGTTTGAGCGCTGCCGCGACCGTCTCCAGGAACGCGTCCAGCCGCTCCCGCGGCACGTGCGACAGCCAGAAGCCGAAGCAGACGCCGTCGTAGGCGCGCTCCGGCCGCCAGGCGAAGAGGTCGGCGAGCACGTAGCGCACGCGGCCCTCTCCCACCCGCGCCCGGTTGATCGCGACCATCTCCGGGGAGGCGTCGACGGCGGTGAGCGTCGCGGCGGTCCGCAGCAGCCGCTCCGTCCAGATACCGGTCCCCGGCGCCAGCTCCAGCACGTCCCCGCCCATGGCGAGGGCGTCGAGCGCAGCCAACATCTTGGCCGCTTCGGCGAACCAGCGGGCGTTCGCCGTCGGTCCCTGATCGTAGCGCCCCCGGCGCTCGAACCACTCGTCGTACTCCCCGGCCCGCGCCCGGTAGTAGGCCGCCATCTCCGCCAGCGTCTCGGCCGACACCGTCCCGTTTGCCGCCAAGATCCCGTCCCTCCCCTCGTGCCCCTGCCGGCGCCCCGCCGGTACCAGCGCCAATCGGGCGGCCGACCCGGTGCGTCGTCCACCAGGGCGAAGCCGAGCGGGGTGCTTCCGCGGCAGACACCGGGGACCGTCGCCGCCGCGGCGATGCGACCGGCGCCGTCGCCCCCGTCGGCGACCGTCAGCCGCCGCTCCGACCCCGGCTCAGGTGCCGCCCCTCCGCCGCCCCGATCGCCGCCTCGGCATCCATCCCGACCGCCCGCGACGGTGGCAGCGCCGCCAACCGCCCCGGGTCCAGCGGCTCCGGCATCCCCGTCCGCCGCCCTGCCAAGGTTTCCACAACCGCGAGCGTGCAGTACGGCCCGTAGATCTCCGAGTACCCCCCCTCCTGAAGCGCGATCAGCCGCCCCCCGGCGTGCTCGTCGGCGACGGCGATCATCGCCTCCGTCATCCGGCGGTAGCCGTCGGTGGTGACGCACATCCGGCCGTGCTGGTCCATCGCGCAGGCGTCCTGGCCGGCGGAGACGAGGACCAACTCCGGGCGAAAGCGGTGGGCGAGCGGGAGCACGACCCGCTCGAAGGCGGCGAGGTAGGCGGCGTCGCCGCAGCCGGCCGGCAGCGGCAGGTTCGCGGTGAAGCCGCGCCCCGCCCCCGCCCCGACCTCGTCGAGGTTGCCGGAGCCGGCCGGGTAGAGACCCTCCTGGTGGAGGGAGACGAAGAGGACGCCCGGGTCGGTCCAGAACGCCTCCTGCGTCCCGTTGCCGTGGTGGACGTCCCAGTCGACGATCAGCACCCGGCCGATCCCGTGCCGCGCCCGGGCGTGGCAGGCGGCAACCGCCACGTTGTTGAAGAGGCAGTAGCCCATCCCCCGGTCCCGCACGGCGTGGTGCCCCGGCGGCCGGACGAGCGCGAAGACGCGCCGCGTCGGCCCGGCGACGACGGCGTCGACGGCGGCGATGCCCGTCCCCGCGGCGAGCAGCGCGACCTCGTAGGAGCCCGGGCCGGCCGGCGCGCCGTCCCCCGTCTCGCCGCCGCCGGCCGCGCTCAACTCCCGCACCCGGGCGATGTGCTCGGCGGCGTGGACGCGGAGCAGGTCCTCCTCCGTTGCCCGCGCGGCGGGGACGCGCAGGAGGTCCTCCCCGAGGCCAGAGAGGTCGATCAGGTGCTTGGTCCGCATCGCCAGCCGGTGGTTGGAGAGGTGCAGCACCGGGTCGACGAAAGGGTACGGTCCGCCCGTGCTCCACAAGGGGTACAGCCCCGGGTTGTGCTGCAGGAAGCGGTCGTCGAAGACGAGCCCCGCCACCGCCGTCTCCTTCTCCATCGCCGCGCTCCCCCTTCCCCTCGAACGTCCCCGGTGGGCGACCCCCGCCCCTCCGGCGACAATCCCTCGTCCTTCTCCGCGTTCCGGGTGAACACCGCCGCGCGGGGCCAATCACGGGCCCGCGTGGGATCACGAGCCTGCGTGGCGGGAAATCGGGTCGTCGTTGCATGGGCACCAAAGAGCACCCTGTCCCCCACACAAAACGCCCCCGCGACGATGTCGAGAAGGAGGGGGAAACCACACCGACCTGATCGGCCGATCGCCGTCGCTGCGCCCGCGTCGGTCGCAGGCCGAGGGGAGACCGACGCTCGGGGGCGCGCTCGGCCCCGCGTCCGGGCACGCCACCGGCAGCTTGAGTTCGGCTCGGCCCCGTCCGGGGGCGCGTCATGGTGCAACTCGGGGGTGGTCCACCCTGGGAGACGCGGGCACTACCTCGCCGCGGCCCCCTCTCACCGCCCTGGGCCCGTCACCGCCCCCGCCCCCAGGGCCGCGGCACGGTTGCGGGAGACACAGGGAGATGCCCCCTGCCGCACACCGCCGGACCGCGATTGTGCGGGGACTAGGTACGACCGTCAACGCCGCTACCCACGCCGGCGCCGCCTGTCGCCTCGGCCCTGTCCGCCTTCCCCTCCGGTTTGACCCGCCCCCGGCCCGGTGCTAGGCTTCCCCTTCGATAGTCAGCCTTCGAGTAACGAAGGTTTGCACGGGGATCGGGCGGGGCCGGCGCCGGCGCCGTGTCGCCGCCCAGAGAGCGCGCACCCATGGTCACCCTCGCCCCGCCGTCGATCCGCCTCCGGTCGGTCGGCCAAGCCGTTGCCATGCCGGACGGCGCCCAGCCGGCCCGGGCCGAGGCGCTCGGTCGCCGGGAGGCGATCGACGCCTTCGGCCGCCGCATGAACTACCTCCGGATCTCCCTGACCGACCGCTGCAACTTCCGCTGCCTCTACTGCATGCCCGCCCTCGGCATGAAGTTCCAGCCCCGGGCCGAGCTGCTGACGGACGACGAACTGCTCCGCGCCGTCGGCCTCTGCGCCCGGATCGGCTTCACCAAGCTCCGCCTCACCGGCGGCGAGCCGACGATCCGCCCCCACCTCGTCGAGCTGGTCCGCGGCATGAAGGCGTTCCCCGGCATCGAGGAGCTCTCGATGACGACCAACGCCCTCCTCCTCGGCCGGATCGCCGACGACCTGGCGGCGGCCGGGCTCGACCGGGTCAACGTCAGCATCGACACCCTCGACCCGGACAAGTTCAAGCTCATGACCCGCGGCGGCCGGCTCGACCTCGTCTGGAAGGGGATCGAGGCGGCGGACGCGGCCGGGCTGGGGCCGATCAAGCTCAACACCGTGGTCCTCAAGGACCAGAACGAGCACGAGGTCGGCGAGATGGCCGCCCTCACCCTCGATCGTCCCTGGCAGGTGCGCTTCCTCGAGATCATGCCGCTGGAGGGGGTCGGCGAGGTCCACGACGAGGGCCTCGTCACCAGCGAGCAGACGCAGGCCCGCCTGGAGGCGCGCTTCGGCCCGCTGGAGCCGGTCGCGGCCGACGCCGCCGATCCGGCCCGCCTCTGGCGGATCCCCGGCGCCGCCGGCACGATCGGCTTCATCTCCCCCGTCTCCGCCCCCTTCTGCGAGGCGTGCAACCGGGTCCGCCTCACCGCCGACGGCAAGCTCCGCCTCTGCCTGCTCCGCCCCGACGAGGTCGACCTGCGCGACCTAATGCGCGCCGGCGCCGACGACGACCAGATCCTCGACCGCCTCCTCGGCGGCGTCTGGCGCAAGCCGTGGGGCCATGGCCTGGCCGAGGGGGAGCGGATGACCGTCCGGGGAATGTCGCAGATCGGCGGCTAGGCGCGCCTGGGCCCGCCCATCTACCGGGCGGGCCGTGCCGCCGCGTTAGCCGCGGGCCGGGCGCTGCTGCACCGCCCAGCCGTTGCCGTCCGGGTCATCGAAGAAGACGAACGAGTTCCAATCCCCGCCCGGCCCAGGGATCATGACCCCGCCCTCGAAGTGTTGGACCGGGCCGACCGCCACGCCCCGCGCGACGAGCTCGGCCCGGGCCGCCTCGACGTCGGTGACGACCAATTGCAGGCCCCGAAGCGAGCCCGGCGCCGATTCGACGAGCCCGGTCCCGATCGTGATCGAGCAGGCCGACCCGGGCGGGGTCAGCTGGACGACGCGCATCCCGTCGCCCACCTGCTGGTCGAGGTCGACGGCGAAGCCGACCTGCTCGGCGTAGAAGCGCTTGGCCCGGTCCACGTCCGTGACGGGAACGACCACCACCTCGAGCTTCCAGTCCATGACGCCTCACCCTCCCACGCGTGCGATCGGCGACAGCCCCGTTGCCGCCGCGAAACGGTCCCATCGAGCCGGACATCGACGCCGGCCGTGCCCGCACCTCCGCCCACCCCCGCGGCCAGGCCGGCCCGGCCGCGCGGATGGTCAGGGCGAACGATCGACGGGTCGATCGTGGCCGGTGACCTAGCTTCCCGCCCCCGACCGGCGCCCCTGGGCGACCAGGCAGCAGAGCGCCAGTAGGATCGCCGGCGTGATCGTCAGCAGGCCGCCGTCAATCACGAACAGGTTGGTCAGGATCGCCCCGATCATCACGCCGCCGAGGCCGAGCGCGGCCGGCCGCGCCAGCCGGGGGACGACGAGACCGATCGCGCCGGCCAGCTCCAGCGCGCCGACGACGTAGCGGAACCCTTGCCCGAGGCCGATCTCGGCGAACGTCTCGACCGCGGTCGCCTCGCCGAACAGCTTCGGCAACGCGGCGGCGGCCAGGAAAAACGCGGCCAGCAGGCCCTGCAGCGCCCAGAGGGCGGTGTTCCTTCCCCGACGCGCCGCCAGCGGCGCGGTGGGGGCAACGCGGGTGGTGGCAACCATGGCGATCGATCCCTTTCCGGTTCCGTCCGGTCGTGCGGTCGGCGACGGCGCCCCGCCGTCGACACCTTGTCGTTCGGCGGCGCCCGAAATCGACAGCCACGACCCGGGGCCTCCCGGGATCGTCGATCGGGAGACGGACGGCGGGGGCACCCCACCGCGAACGGCCCGATCCCCTCCGACCGTCCTCGGACACGCCAAGACCGACCGAGGACGAGGTGACCGCTCGGGCCACCAGGTCGACGACGTCGCCACCGGGGACACACTTTCGCGTAGGGAGAGGGAACCGCACGGCGCCGCTGCCGAACCACCGAGGCCGGTCGCCTTCACGGGGCCCCCACTCGACACCGTGACCACCCGCCCGCGCGACCGGGGACGGAGCGTCTGACCCGGCGTGCGCCGGGAGGAGCGGCCCCGCGGGTCGGCCCGTTCCCGACGGCCGCGGGTCGCTATCGCGGGTGGCCGCCGCGCCCGTCCTCGCCAATGTCGATCGCGTAGACCCGCAGGCTCAGCCCCGGTTCCGGGGACCAGTCGCGCTCCGGCGCCCGGCGGAAGCCGAGCCGCTGATAGAGGCGGTGGGCATCCGCCATGCCCGGCTGCGTCGACATCGCTAGGCGGCGCTTGCCCTGCGCCCGTGCCCGCGCAACGCACCACCGGACCAGCGCCGCGCCGACGCCCCGGCCGCGCGCGGCGGGGTCGACGGCGAGCATCCGGAATTCCGCCTCGTCCGGGCCGGCGATGTCGGCGAAGGGGGTGCCACCGGCGGCGTAGGTCACGGTGCCCACCACCCGCCCGGCGGCGTCGGTCGCCACCAGCAGCTCCGCGACGGCGGCGCGGCAGGCGGCGTCGCGGAGGACGTCGAGGTAGCCGCCGTGGGCGTACCCCGCCGCCGCGTAGACGTCGGCCACCAGGGCGCCGGCCGCCGCGTACTCCTCCGGCCGCGCCGACCGCACCAACACCGGCGCGGTGCCGGCGGACGGCGGGGCGATGGTCGGGTGCTCCGCCACGCTAGCCCAGCCGGTCGCGGTCGTGGGGGGAGAGCCAGTCGACGGCGGGGCCCTTCGGCACGATCCGGCTCGGGTTGATCTTGTCGTGGGTCTGGTAGTAGTGGCGCTTGATGTGGTCGAAGTTGACCGTCTCGCCGAAGCCCGGCCGCTGGTAGAGGTCGCGTGCGTAGCCCCACAGGTTCGGGTAGTCGACCAGGCGGCGCAGGTTGCACTTGAAATGGCCGACGTAGACCGCGTCGAAGCGGACCAGCGTCGTGAAGAGGCGGACGTCGGCGTCGGTCACTTTGTCGCCGGCCAGGAAGCGCTGCCCGGCGAGACGCCCCTCCAGCTCGTCGAGGGCGGCGAAGAGGGTGTCGAAGGCGCGCTCGTAGGCGGCCTGGGAGGTGGCGAAGCCGGCCTCGTAGACGCCGTTGTTGACCCGCTCGTAGACCATCCGATTGACGGCGTCGATCTCCGGCCGCAACCCCTCCGGGTAGAGGTCGACGCTCCGGTCGGCGAACGCCTCGAACTCCGTCTCGAGCTGGCTCGGGATGGTGTGGAAGTCGTTGGTGACGATACGGCCGGTCTTGCGATCCCAGACGGCCGGCACGGTGTAGCGGCCCTTGAACGCCGGGTCGGTCGCCAGGTAGGCCTCGCTCAGGAACCGGAAGCCGTTGACCGGGTCGGGGCCGTGGGAACCGTCGGCGCTCTCCCGGAAGGCCCAGCCCCGCTCGTCCCGGATCGGGTCGACGGACGAGGCGGAGACGACGTCCTCCAGCCCCTTCAGGTTGCGGACGATCAGCGTCCGGTGCGCCCAGGGGCAGGCGAGCGAGACGTAGATGTGGTAGCGGCCCGGCTCCGCCTTGTAGCCGGACGAGCCGTCGGCCGTGATCCGGTCGCGGAAGGCGTTCTCTTGCCGCTTGAAGGCGCCGCCGGGGGCGGTCTCGCCCACGAGCTGGGGCGCGGTTTCGGTGTCGGCTTGGGGAGCAGTGGTCGTCGACATGGGAGTCCTCTCTCGGTCGGTCGATTCGGTGGAGAGGGTAGGCGGATTGCTTACCGGCGTCAAGCAGCTAACGATACGATAGCTGCCAAGCACGGCCGTCGGCGCTCCGCGGCATGGTCGCCCAGCGCGGTCCGTGTCCCGTTGAGGACGACCTCGCCCAGTCCAGGGACTCCCCGCTCGCCGCCGTGCACCGGCGTGCGGCCCTCACGCGCGCTGGCCCCGCGCCACGCTCGGATTCGCCGCGGGTGAACGCGAACGGAGAGGGGGAGGAGCGCGCGGCCGGGTTCGGGTCGAAGCCGCTCCTGTCGGGGAAGACGGCGGCGACCTCTTCCGGGATCTCGGCAGCCGCCAGCGCGTGCCCCGCTCTCCCGATCGTGACGAAATCGCGGGTCGGACCGATGCCGAGGCGGACCTTGGTAGTCGCCCAGAGGTTACGGCCGGGCGCGCCGGCGGAGGGCGTGGCGATCAGCACGGCCTGAACGCTCCAAAGGAAGGAGAACGGCACCCGATGATCGGTCCCAATCCCCCGTGGGCCCTGACCGCCCAGGCGCCGGTGTCGTGCTCGAGGCGATCCAGCGCGTCCCGCCACCTCTCGGATCGGTGGGAGATGTTCGTGCCGCCTCCGCGCCCCTGCCGGGCACAAAGAAGGGGGGCGGCTCTGCGCCGGCCCCCCCTCTCGACGACAGCATCGTCGCCCGCCCGCGTCGGCGTTACTCGTCGCGCCCCCGCATCCCCATCACCGCCATCACGTAGTAGAGCAGCGTCAGGACCGAGGCCGCGAAGCCGGCGATGTAGGTCCAGGCCGCGGCGTCGAGCACCTTGGCCACGCCCTGGCCTTCCTGGACGTTGACCAGGCCGCCGCTCGCCAGCGCCTGCTTCGCCCGCCGCGTTGCGTCGAACTCGACCGGCAGCGTCACCAGCGCGAAGATCGTCGACAGCGCGAAGAGCCCAATCCCCAGCAACGCCAGGTTGAAGCTCTGCATGATGAAGCCGGCGAAGATCACCAGGAAGCCGAAGTTGGAACCGATGCCGACCGCCGGCACGATCGCCGTCCGAACCTGCAGCGGTGCGTACGCCTTAGCGTGCTGGATGGCGTGCCCCGCCTCGTGAGCAGCGATCCCCATCGCCGCCACGGACGGCACCCCGTACACCCCCTGCGAGAGGCGCAGGACGCGCTTCCGCGGGTCGTAGTGGTCGGTCAACTCGCCGGGGATCGCTTCGACCGGAACCTGGAAGAGGCCGGCGCTGTCGAGCACCTGGCGCGCCGCCTGGGCGCCGGTGATCCCCTGCTCGTTGCGGACCTTGCTGAACTTGGCGTAGGTCCCCTTGACCTTGTTCTGGGCCCAGAGCATGAAGAGCAGCCCCGGGATCATGAACACGAAGTACATCGGGTCGAAGCCGATCATCCGTTTCCCGTCCTTCTCCTTGCCGGCGCCCGCTTACCCGCTCCGACCGCGTGATCGGCGCGGCGGGTCACCCGGCGGCACGGTCGCGTGGTCACGTCCGTGCTCACTAAATATACGCGAAATGCGTTCCCGTGGATGCCCGTTCCGCGCCCGCCGATCGGAGATGCCGGGCCACAAATCGCCGCCTTTCGGCCTGGGTCAGCAACGTGCGACCCTTGTTCCCCGTGCGTCTCGCGGAAGGATCGCGGGTAGGATTGCCACCCGTCGGAGGTGATCGCCTTGTCCTCGGCTCTCGGCTCTCGGCACCCGGCCTCCGACGCCGGGCCGCCGCCCGACCTCGACGCCATCCTCTTGCCGGAGCTCCGTGCGGCCGTCGCCGCCCTCGACGGCGGCGCGGCGCTGCTCGTCGGCATGGCCCGCTACCACCTCGGCGAGCTCGGCCCCGACCTCGCCCCCGCCGCGCCCAGCGCGGTCGACCGCGGCAAGCGGATGCGCCCGGCCGTCGCCCTCCTCGCCTGCGCCGCCGCGGGGGGCGACCCGGCGGCGGCCGCTCCGCTCGCCGCCGCGATCGAGCTGCTCCACAACTTCAGCCTGATCCACGACGACGTGCAGGACGAGAGCCCCACCCGCCGCCATCGGCCGACCGTCTGGTCGCTCTGGGGCGTCGGCCAGGCGATCAACGCCGGTGACGCCCTCTTCGCCGCCGCCCACCTTCCCCTCCACCGCCTGCCGGAGCGGGGGGTCTCCCCGGCGCTCGCCCTCCGCCTGCTGGAGGCGTTCGACCGGATGGCGATCGCCATCGTCGCCGGCCAGACCCTCGACCTCGGCTTCGAAGGCCGCGCCGACGTCACCCCGAACGCCTACCTGCAGATGATCGGCGGCAAGACCGCCGCCATCGTCCGCTTCGCCGCCTGGGCGGGCTCCCTCCTCGGCGGCGCCGACGACGATGCCGCCGACCGCTTCGCCGCTTTCGGCCGCGCCCTCGGCCTCGGCTTCCAGGTCCGCGACGACGCCCTCGGCATCTGGGGAGCCCAGGCGACGACCGGCAAGGCCGCCGCCGACGACATCCGCCGCCGCAAGCAGAGCCTGCCCCTCCTCCTCCTCCGGGAGCGCGCCGACGAGGCCACCCGCGCCGCGCTCGCCGCGCTCTACGCCGCCCCCAGCGTCGACGCCGCCGGCGTCGCCCGCGTTCTCGCCCTCCTCGCCGCGCACGACGTCCAGGCCGAGGTGGAGGCCCGGATTGCGGCCCTCCACGACGAGGCCCGCGCCGCCCTCCTCGCCGCCAACCCCGCTGCGAACCCCGCGCGGGACCGCCTGCTGGCGCTGGTCGAGGGGCTAGCGGGGCGGTCGGGGTAGACGTCCTCGCCCCGTGCTATCCTTCGCCGCCATCCCCGCCAGCAACGCGCAAGGATCCGCGCCGATGGACCCGAGCTTCCTGATCGACCTCAAGCGCGACGGTCTCCTCCGCGAGGGGCACTTCGCTTACCACTCCGGCCGCCACGGCGCCGTTCTCCTCGACCGCGACCGACTCCTCAGCGATCCGCTCGCCGCGGGCCACATGGGCTACGCCCTGGCCAAGCGCTTCTTCGTCGACAACGTCGAAACGGTCGCCGCCCCGTCGATCTGGGGCGCCGGCCTGGCGCAATGGGTCGCCCACTTCCTCGACCCGAAGGCGAAGATCGTCTACGCCACGCCGACCCACGCGGGGCCGTCCATCGCCGCCAACCTGGCGGACCTGATCCGGGGCCGCCGCGTCCTGCTCGTCGACAACCTGATCGTCAGCGGCGAGACGATGGGCCGCTTCGCGCCGCTGGTGGCCGGCCTCGGCGCCGACATCGTCGGTCTCGCCACCCTCTGGAACACCGCCGAGCCGGAGATCGCCGGCCGTCCCGTCTTCGGCCTCCTCAACACCGTCTACGAGGCCTACCCCGCCGCCGCCTGCCCCCTCTGCGCGGCGGGCGACGCACCGACGCCCGCCGACTCCTGACCCTCCCGCCGGCCATCCCAACCGGCCCCGCCCCGCGACACGCCCGAGGTTGCCCGTGCCGCTCCCCGTCGACGAGGCCCCGGAGCCGCAACCGCAACCGCAACCACTCGCCGACACGGTCCGCCACATCCTGGAGGAGGCGCGGCTGATGCTGCCGGGGGTGCAGACCCTCTTCGGTTTCCAGCTGGCCGTCGTCTTTAACCAGCGGTTCCAGGACCGGCTCTCGCCGACGGAGCAGCGCCTCCACCTGGTCGCGATGGCGCTGATCGCGGTCGCCGCGTATCTGACTTACGTCCACTACCAGCCGCGGGCGCTCGTCTGCGCCGTCGATGGTGGCTGCCACACCGTCCAGAGCAGCCGCTACGCCACCCTCGGGCCGGTCCCCATCGCCCTGATCGGGCTGGGGCTGGCGATCGTCCTGCTGGCGCTGGCGACCGTGCGCTGGTGGAGACCGCCCCTCGCCGCCGGCGTCTCGATCCTGATCGTCGGGATGCTGGTCGGCGCGGTCGCCTACTACGCCTACCTGACGCATGTCGAGTTGAACGTGCTTGATGCCATCTGCCAGTGGTGCGTCCTCAGCGCGGTGCTGACGGTCGCGCTGCTGGCCACGGAGGGGTATGGGTTCTGGCGGCAGCTGGCCGACCTGGCGGAGACGTGACCGGTCGGACCGGATCGCTTCGGGCTGGCGGGGCCGGGTCGACCCCCGGCCACGGGTATC